>CP119309.1:321250-640000 GCA_029203145.1 Candidatus Brevundimonas phytovorans | reverse complement strand
CGTCGGGCTCGGCGGGCGCCGCCCAGTTCCAGGCCGGCTATGGCGGCTCGCGCTACACCACCGCCCAGAACGCCACGGGATCGACCCGCGACGCCAACGGCAACCGCCTGATCGTCGACGGGATCATCCAGGCCGGCGCCAGCAGCTATTCCAGCAGCAGCGCCGGGGTCTCGGCGGGCCAGAGCGGGTCGGGCTCAGGCGGCACGAACATCGGCGGTGCGACCGCCATCGGCAACAATCTGAACGTGGTGGTGCAGGGCAACCGCAACACCGTGATCGTCAACTCCACCCAGACCAACACCGGCAACATCACCGCCGGCACGGCCCTGAACGGATCGCTGGTTTTCCCATGATCAAGAGCCCCACCATCCGCGCCGTCGTCGCCGTGGCCGCCGTCGCCAGCCTGCTCGCGGGTTGCGCCAGCACCAGCGCCGGTCCCTCGGGTCAGTACGCCAAGCCGATCGGCAACGCCCCGGTGACGTCGAACCCGACGCCCTATTCGACCGCGCTCTACTGCCTGGCCGACTATGCCCGTCGCTACAACCTGCCCTCGCCGCGCATGGCCGTGGGCCGGATCAGCGACTATACCGGCACGGTCTCGGCCGACGGCGGACGCCAGATCACGCAAGGCGCCTCGTTGATGGCGAACACCGCCCTGGCCAAGGCCGGCGCCCGGATCGTCGAACGCTACGACACCTCGGTGTCCGAGCTGGAGTTGCGCTACGCCAACAACAAGCTGATCGGCGACGACCAGCCCAACGGCGCCCCCCAAGACGCCGCCTACCGCCGCATCCTGGCCGGTCAGGTGCCGGGCTCGGACTTCTACGTCGTCGGCGGCATCACCGAGGTGAACTACAATATCCGCTCGGGCGGCTTCGACATCGCCGGCGGTGAAGTCGAACAGGGCGGCGGCTCGGGCCTGCTGACCGGCAAGGTCTTTGTGATGAACGTCGCCATCGACCTGCGCCTGGTGCAAACCACAACGCTCGAGGTCGTCGACGTCGTCTCCTATCAGAAGCAGATCGTCGGCCGCGAAATCTCGGCAGGCGTCTTCGACTTCATGAACGGCAATGTCTTCGACATCTCGGCCGGAACCAGCGGCATGGAGCCGGTCCAGCTGGCCGTCCGCGCCCTGGTGGAACGCGCCACCGTCGAGTTCATGGCCAACCTCTACGGCGCCCCCGGCCCGGAAGTCTGCCTGAACCCCGCCAACGATCCCCTCGCCGACACCCCCGTCGGCCCGACCGGCGGCTTCTATCCCGCCTACGCCAATACGGACACGAACAATGGCCAAACTCGCGCGGACCCGTCTCGCTGGCACGATCGTCGCGACAGCGCTGTGCGCGGCAGCCGCTAACGCGGCCGTCGCCCAGGATCGCGGTCTGGTCCTGAACAGCCAACTGCAACTCGGCGACGTGGTGGCCGGACAGACGCTGAACGTCGTCGATGTCAGCGATCAGGTCACCGCATCCACCGCCGCCAGCGGCAACAGCCTGATCGGCGGCACGGAGGGCGAGGCCCTTCGTCTGCGCTCGTCCCAGACCATGCGCGGCGACGCCGCCGGTTCGACCACCCTGACCCTGGGCGGCGATACCCGCGGTCGCGTCACCAGCGTCACCCAGGCGCGCGCCAACTATCTGGCGGGCGCCGCAATCAATGCGCCGATGGCGGTCGAGACCGAACAGGTCGGACATGGCGACGTCACCGCTTCGACGCGGCTTACCGGCACGGACGCTCGACTGATCACCGGCGGTCAGATCGCCTCGGGCGCCTTTGGCAATACAGTCGCCCTGGCCGGGGCCGCCTCCGGGGCAAACCGCACCGCGATCACGGGCAGGATCGACCAGACCATGCACGGCGACGTGCGCGCTATCACCAGGGGCTCGCCGCAGTACATCCCCGCTCCGGCCGACTTCTCGAGCGAGGCCGTCGCCAATGCGGTCCAGGCCTCGACCGGCCCCTCGTCCAATCAGGACCTGGCGGTGCGGCAGACCTCATCCGGCGCTGTGGTCGAAGCCGACACCAGCGTCTGGGCCGGCAACGCCTGGGATCTGACAGGGCGCAGCCGCGCCACGGCCAACCAGGCGACCTTCTACAATCAGGGCGGCTCGCTGGTCACGACCACCGATCAGGACAACAGCGCCCAGGTTCGCAGCGCGGTCGAGCTGAGTTCGTATGATTTTGGGGCAGCCACGGCCGCGGCGGACGCCATCGGCAACAATGTCGTCGTCGGCAACAACGACATCTACGTTGACATCGACAACCTTCAGAACAATACGGGCGGCGTCGAAGCCACCGCGTCCTTCGTCGGGCAGAAGGGCTATGACGTCTATGTCGGCGCCAATGCCGCCGGCAACTCGATCACCGGCTATGCCTGCGCCGAATGCGGCGGCGACCTGAACGCCAACAACGTCCAGACCAATGCCGGCAATGTCCGCGCCATGACCGCCACCACCATAAACGGCCAGGGCCGGAACGTCATCGCCGGATCAAACGCCGTCGGCAACGCCGCGAGCTTCTATGTCACCGGAAATGGCGGCGGCTGAGGATTAACTTTCGGTAACTTGAGGTAGTCAAGCACGTTTGTCACTTTGGACGTCGTGCAGGGCCGCAGTTCAGTCTCGGGGGCAGCCTGATCGCACGATCCGGAGCTTCACCGAATGCGATCGCCGCGCCACCTTCTGCTGCTTGCCGCCTCCAGCCTTGCCCTTATGGGCGGGGCCGCCCTGCCCGCCGTCGCCCTTGCGGCGCCTGCGGCCGTCGCCGTTCAGGACACTCAACCGTCCCAGGCCTGGGCCCAGACCGCCAGCGACATCCCGGCTGACGCCAATGTGCGATTCGGCGTCCTGCCAAACGGCATGCGCTACGCCATCATGCACAACGCCACGCCTCCGGGTCAGGCTTCGCTGCGCCTGCGGATCGCCGCAGGCTCGCTGATGGAAAATGAGAACCAGCTTGGTCTGGCCCACTTCATGGAGCACATGGCCTTCAACGGCACGACCAATGTGCCCGAGAACGAACTGCTGCGTATTCTGGAACGCCTGGGTCTGGCCTTCGGCGCCGACACGAACGCCTTCACCAGCTTTGACCAGACCGCCTATACGCTGGAACTGCCGCGCACCAACGACGAGACCGTCGACACCTCGCTGCGCATCATGCGCGAACAGGTCTCCGAAGCCTTGATGAAGGGCGAGGACATCGACGCGGAACGCGGCGTGATCGAGGGCGAAGAGCGTCTGCGCAACACCCCGGGCCTGCGCTCGCTCAAGGCCCAGATCGCCCTGCTGGCGCCGGGTCAGCGCCTGGCGAACCGCCTGCCCATCGGCGACCTCAGCATCATCCGCGCCGCCCCGCGTGAGCGTTTCGTCGAGTTCTACGAGGCCTATTACCGCCCCGAACGCGCGACCATGATCGCCGTCGGCGACTTCGACGTCGATCAGATGGAGGCCAAGATCCGCGCCACCTTCGCGGACTGGAAGCCCAAGGCCGCCGACGGTCCGAATCCCGATCTGGGAACCGTGGCTCCGCGCTCGCCTGAGACCCGTATTCTGGTCGAGCCAGGCATCCAGTCATCGATCCAGCTGAACTGGGTCCGCAATCCCGACCTGGACCCCGACACGGTCGCCGAACGTCGCGACAGCCTGTTGCAGAACCTGGGCCTGGCTGTCCTGAACCGCCGACTGGGCGAGATCGCCCGCGCCGACAACCCGCCGTTCATTTCGGCCAGCGCCGGCAGCGGCAGTCTGTTCGACAGCGTCGACATCGGCTCCATCTCGGCCAACTTCAACCCGGGCGGCCTGACGCGCGCGCTGGAAACCATCGACCAGGAACAGCGCCGCCTGGTGCAGTTCGGCGTCACCCAGGCCGAACTGGATCGCGAGATCGCCAACAACCGCACGGCGCTGGAAAACGCCGTCCAGGCCGCCGCGACCCGCAGCACGCCGGGCCTGGCCAATGCCCTGCTCGGCGCGGCCAATGACGATCTGGTCTTCTCGGCCCCCACCACCAACCTGGCCCTGTTTGAAGCCGGCGTGAAGGACCTGAAGGCCGCTCAGGTCGACGCCGCCGTTAAGACGGTGTTCGAGGGCCAGGGCCCGCTGGCCCTGGTGATCACCCCAGAAGCCATCGAAGGCGGCGAGTCCGGCGTCACCGCCGCCCTGCAAGCCAGCCGCGCCGTGCCGGTCACGGCCCGCGCCGCCCAGGCCGAGCTTCAGTGGCCCTATGCGAACTTCGGCCCGGCCGCGACGCCGACCGCGCGCACCGAGGTCGCCGCCGTCGGCGCCACGGTCGTCAGCTTCGCCAACGGCGTGCGTCTGATCGTCAAGCCCACGGCCTTCAAGGATCAGCAGATCCTGGTCTCGGTCCGCACGGGCATCGGCGAGGAAGGCCTGCCCACCGACCGCTTCACTCCGCAGATGCTCGCCCCCCTGATTTTCACCCAGGGTGGTCTGGGCAAGCTGACGGCCGACGAACTGAGCCGCGTCCTCACGGGCAAGATCTACAGCGCCGGCTTCGCCATCGACGGCGACGCCTATCAGTTGTCGGGCGCCACCCGCCCCGCCGACCTGCAACTGCAGATGCAGGTCCTGGCCGCCTATCTGACCGACCCCGGACTGCGCGCCGCGCCGTTCGAGCAGATCAAGGCCTTCTTCCCGCAGATCATCGCTCAACAGCTGGCCACCCCCGGTGGCGCCTTCGGCATTCAGGCCGCAGGCCTGTTGGCCAGCGGGGACAAACGTGAAGCCGTGCCGTCCGCCGCCGAGATCGCCGCCTTCACGCTCGACGAGTTGAAGCAGGGCGTAACCCAGGGCATGGCCTCAGGTCCCATCGACATCGTCATGGTCGGCGATGTGAAGGTGGATGACGCGGTCGCCGCCGTGGCCTCGACCTTCGCCGCCCTGCCGACGCGCGCTCCCGCCGCCCAGCCTCTGCCCGGCTCGGATCAGCGTCGCTTCCCGGCTCCGACGGCCCAGCCGGTGCGCCTGACCCACACGGGCCCGGCGGAACAGGCCCTGGCCTATGTGGCCTGGCCCACCACCGACGCGGTGGATGACCGCACCGAAGCGCGCAAGGTCAGCATCCTGTCTGAGGTGTTCAAGCTGCGCGTCCTGGACGAAATCCGCGAGAAGCAGGCCCTGGCCTACTCGCCGCGCGTCGGGTCTTCAGCCTCTGACGTGTTCAAGGGCTATGGCTCCATCTTCGTGATGGCCGAAACCGCAGCGGACAAGATCCCGGCCTTCTACGCCGCCGTAGACGCCATCACCGCCTCGCTGCGCGATACGCCGATCACCGAGGACGAGTTGAACCGCGCCCGCCTGCCGACGATCGAAAGCCTGCGTCGCAGCCAGGCCGGCAACGAATACTGGCTGGGTCAGTTGGAAGACCTCGCGGCCAAGCCTTCGTCGATCGAGCAGATTCAGACCCACATCAGCGATCTGGAATCCTTCACCGTCGCCGACATCCAGGCAGCGGCGCGCCAGTATCTCAAGCTGGACACCGCATGGAAGGCCGAGGTCGTCTCGGACAAGGCAACAGCCCAGTAAAACGCTGAGGCTGACGAAAAAGGGGCCCCGATCCAGCGGATCGGGGCCCCAGTCTTTTTAGCCTAGTCGACGGAGAGTCGATGGCGGAGTTCTAGGTCATTGCGCATGACGGCAGCCTGAACAGCCTGTTCAGAAGACGCGGCCGCCGACGCCGCCGTCCAGCATGATGACTGCGCCCGTGGCCACGGCCCCGGCGCTCTCGACCATCTCCTCACGATACTCGGTGTAGGATTCCTCGCGGATCATGGTCAGCACCTTCACGCCCGCCCCATAGCGGCGCAGCAGCGAACGTTCGTTGCAATCGCGTTCCGGCTTCTCGGGCCGGCATTCCAGTTGGCCGCCGCGGCCGTACCATAGAGCCTCGCGCTTGTTGCAATTCAAGGTTTCCCCCGGACCGCCGGCCTCGTCGGCAATCGTCCATTGCAGCCGAGTACCGGCGATGCAGCGATACAGCTCGCCTTCATAGTCCGCCGCGACGTCCTTGCCGGGGCGGACCTGGGAGGCCGGGTGGGGCACGGCGCGATCGTCGATGCAGACAGCCTGGATGACCACCCGTTTCTCCATCCGGCGCGACGCCGTATAGGGGACCCGGACCATCTCCACGGTCTTGCCTTCAACCGACAGGCCCTGAATCGTGGTGGGATAGGGCTGGTCCACGTTGAAATAGGCGCCCCCGCCGCCGCCGACGATCACCGTCGCCCCGCTGCGAGATCCCGCATAGGCGCGCGCCGATGCATTGGCGCTGGCGTTCGCATTGACGTTGACGTTGACGTTGACATTGCCCCCGCCCGAGCAGCAGGGGGGCGCCACCGGCGGGGCGCAGCACGGCGTGCCCGGCGGCGTCACCGGCGGCTGCGGCGGGCGCGGCGGCTGGCAGCACGGCACGGATGGCGGCGGCGGGGCCGGAGGCGGCTGGCACCCGCCTGTCCCGCAACCCGTCGCGGCGGAAGCAATGTCCGCCATCGCCATCAGGCCGATGAAGCCCGCCGCTCCGGCCAGCAATTTCTTGATCCCCACCCGCATGGGCCCGGACTCCTGCATTGATCTTGAGCCCCTCAGTGCAAGTCGCAGGCCGATCCAATTGCCGGAAAACCAGTGTGAAACGCGCGCTTTTCAAGACAGGCGGCGTGCTTGAGGCCCGCGCCTGTCCCATCCTGAGGCATTACAGCGGGACAAGGTCGGCCAGATAGCGACGCCAGTTCTGGACATAGTGTTGGGCCGAAATCCGCAGGGCCTCGATCTGCCCCTCATCCAATTCCCGCACCACCTTGCCCGGCTGGCCCATGACCAGGGAGTTGTCGGGAATGACCTTGCCCTCGGTGATCAGGGCATTGGCCCCGATCAGGCAGTTCTTCCCGATGCGCGCCCCGTTCAGGATCACCGCCCCGATGCCGACCAGGCTGTTGTCGCCGATGGCGCAGCCATGCAGCATGGCCTTGTGGCCGACCGTCACGCCTTCGCCGATCGTCAACGGCGATCCGACATCCGTATGCAGGATGCTGCCGTCCTGAATATTGCTGTCGCGGCCGATCACGATGGGATCATTGTCGCCTCGCAAAACCGTGTTGAACCAGATGCTGGCGCCGGGATGCAGAATCACGTTCCCTAGGACCGTTGCATTTGGCGCGATCCAGTATTCGCCCTGGGGCGGAAGCTGCGGCTTGCTGTCGCCTAGACTGTAAACACTCATCCGAACACGCCTTATGTTTCAGAAAATGATGGCTTTAAGCCCTCATAAACTACGTTAGCATCATTATGTTGATGCGATTCGAGGTCGCCATTTCGGCCTCGGATCCGAAGCCGGATCAAGCCCGGTCCGGTCAGATACTGGAGAATGCGCGTGGCGTGTTCGCGACCAGTCCCGGGAAAGAACCTCTGCGGCGGTGACGACCCTGCGACCGATCCCGGCGGCCGCCGCACGATTCCGGCCCCTTCCTCCCCCACCGTCGTTCAAGGCGTGTCCCTGCCGGGCGCGCCTTTTTTCATGCCCTGGAGGCGTTCATGACCAAGCGTTCGGCCATCAAGCATCAAGTCCGTGAAGGTGTTCTGGATTCGGAGCAGTTCCTGCAGGACGCCAAGGTCCGGCGATTGCCCCGCAACGGCTGGTCGCCCCTCCCCTCCAACGACGACCGCGACCAGGCCTATCTCAAGACGCTGAAGCCCAAGTCGGACGGTCAGGCCGAACTGATGGACGCCGTCGACGCCCACAACCTGGTCCTGGCCCTGGGCCCGGCAGGCACAGGCAAGACCTACCTCGCCGTCGCCAAGGCGGTCGAGGCGCTGGAGGCGGGCAAGATCGGCCGTATCGTCCTGAGCCGTCCCGCCGTCGAAGCCGGGGAGTCCATCGGCTTCCTGCCCGGCGACATGGAGGACAAGCTGGCCCCCTATCTGCGCCCCCTCTACGACGCCCTGTCGGACCGCCTCAGCATGAAGCGGGTCAAAGCCCTGATGGCCGAGGGTCTGATCGAGATCGCCCCCATCGGCTACATGCGCGGCCGCACGCTGAACAACGCCTTCATCGTCGTCGATGAGGCCCAGAACTGCACCTACGTCCAGCTGAAGATGCTGCTGACGCGGCTGGGCTGGCATTCGACCATGGTGGTCACCGGCGACCCGCAGCAGTCCGATCTGCTGCCCGGCGTGTCGGGCCTTTCCGACATCGCCGAACGGCTGGAGGCGGTGCCGGACATCGCCGTGGTCCGTCTGGCCGAGCGTGATATCGTGCGCCATCCCCTGGTCGCGAGCATGATCGGCGTCCTGTAAGCCCCCCTATCAGGACGCGGATGCGGAAGAGGCCCGGCGAGCGATCACCGGGCCTCTTTTCACTACATCACGTCAGCCAGGGCCGTTTTGGGTTCGGGCTCGGTCTTCTTGACCGGCGGTTTTACGCGCCCGCCCATCCGATCGATCAGGGCGAAGACGAAGGGGTTGAGCGAGATCGACAGCAGGGCCGCGGCCAGGATCAGGTCGTGGGTCTCGCGGCTCATGGCGCCCAGGGAGACCGAGGTGGCGGCCAGGATGAAGGAAAACTCCCCGATCTGGGCCAGGCTGGCGGCGACCGTCAGACTGGTCGCCCGGTCGAGCTTGAAGGCCGTGGTGATAGCCAGCGCCGCCAGCGACTTGCCGATGATGACGATGCCCAGAACACCCAGAACCGCCAGCGGCTCGCGCACCAGAATGGTCGGATCGAACAGCATCCCTACCGAGACGAAGAACAACACGGCGAAGGCGTCGCGCAGCGGCAGCGACCGCTCGGCCGCATTATGCCCCAGCGGCGAGCTGTTCAGCACCAGACCGGCCAGGAAGGCGCCCAGGGCGAAGGAGTGGAACAGGTAGTAGGCGACCCAGGCGATGCCCAGGGCGATGGCCAGGACGCCGAGGGTGAACAGTTCACGCGACTTGGTGTGGGCGATGCGCACCAGCACCCAGGGCAGGACCTTGGCGCCGACGACCAGCATGACGCCGACAAAGCCCGCGACCTTGATCAGGGTCCAGCCGACGGACTTGGCCAGTTCGGCGCCGCTGAGCGTCTCGCCCGGCGCAATGATGAGAAGCGGCAGCATGACCAGGGCGATGACGATGACCAGGTCCTCAACGATCAGCCAGCCCATGGCGATCCGGCCGGCGTCGCTCTTGAGCTGTTTGCGCTCTTCCAGGGCCCGCAGAAGCACCACGGTCGAGGCCACAGACAGAGAGAAGCCCAGCAACAGGGCCTCGACGTCGCCTAGACCCAACATGAAACGACCCAAGCCCCAGCCCAGAACGGTGGCGGCGGCGATCTGAACCAAGGCGCCAGGGATGGCGACCTTGCGCACCTTCATCAGGTCCGCCAGCGAGAAGTGCAGGCCCACCCCGAACATCAGCAGGATGACGCCGATCTCGGCCAATTGCGGGGCCAGCTCGGTGTCCGCGACAAATCCGCCGGTGTAGGGACCGACGACGACGCCGGCCACCAGATAGCCGACCAGGGGCGACAGCTTCAGCCGATTGGCCAACATGCCGAACACGAAGGCGAGGACAAAGCCTCCGACCAGGGTGATAATCAGGCTGTCGGCATGGGGCATCGGCGCTCCTGTGGCGGGCGAAGGGTTTTCCTAAGGACTGGAAACCTCGATCTGGGGACACAGGGCCGCTACAGCAAGGCTTACCCCTTGATTTTACCGGGATGAAACCGATTCCGCCTCATCAAAGTTGCGTGCGCGACGACAGGTCGCGCCGCAGGCTTTGTCTTCATCCCGCTTGGCACGGCGATCAGGCGCCGCCGCGCACCGCGCCGAGGAAGCTCTTCCAGTTCAGCTTCACATCCGACAGAGCGCCGGCGCGGAAGGCCCGGCCCGCGACCCAGACCATCAGGGCGGCGAACAGGAACATGCCGATCAGGGCGCCGACGATCTCGATCATGGGCGGGCCGCTGGGCGCGCGCGCGGCCATGATGAAGGGGGTGAAGGGCGGGATCAGGCTCATCACCTTGACCACCGCGGCATCCGGCGTGCGGATGGCCATCTGCATGACGATCAGCGGCACGAACAGGACCATCATGATCGGCCCCATCAGGGTCTGGGCGTCTCGCGGCGTCTCGCAGAAGGCGCCGATGGCCGCGAACAGGACCGCATACATCAGGTAGCCGCCGACCATGAACAGCAGGAAGTAGATCAGCAGGCCATTGCTCATCAGCACCGCGCCGATGTCGCGCGCCACGTCTGGCGCCGCGGCGATCAGGCCGATCCCGCCCAGACCGCCCCAGGCCAGCAGCACCGTCAGCGTCAGCAGGGCCACGCCCAGCACCTTGCCCGTCAGGATTTCGGTCGCCGAGGCCGAAGACAGCAGGACCTCGAGAATCTTGTTCGACTTCTCCTCCATGACGCTGTTCAGCAGAATGGAGGCGCCGGTGATGATCAGCGACCACAGGATGAAGCCGACCGCCAGGCCGACCACCGTCGGCAGCTTGTCGCGGAACGAGACCTCGCCGCCCGACCGCGCCTTGGGCGAAAACAGCGACAGATCCGGGCGGAAGCGGTCGGTTTGCGCCACCACGGCTGGATCGATGCCGCTGGCGGCGAAGACCTGACGGCGATTGGCGTCCTTCAATGCGTCGCGAATGGCGTCCTCAACCGCGTCGTCGGTGGCGCGGGCGGTCCAGACGCGGGCGCCCGGCTGGCCGTTGGCCCCGGTCAGGAAGACGATCGCACTCAGTTTCCGGCCGTCTGTCTCTTCGCTCAGATAACGACGGGCCAGGGCGTCACGGGCCTCGCCCGGCGCGGCGGCGACGATCTCGGCGGGGGGCGTCGCCAGGGTCAGACTGGGCTTCGGCGGGGTGAAGCCGGCCCCGGCGCGCGGCGCCTCGCGCTTCAGCGCCGCGATCCCGGCGGCGTAGCCCTGGGTCTCCGCTACCTGTCGCACGCGATCGCCGCCCGCCACCCCGGCCTCGGGAATGGCGGCCATGCGCAGGGCGCTGATATCGCCACGCACCTGCTCGCTTTCCAGCGACTGACGCACGGCGGCGGCCAGGCCGGAGCCGGCCGGAGCCTCGTCCACCAAGGCCACTTGGCGCGCCGGTTCGGCGTGCTTCATCAGAATGGGAATGGCGCCGCCCAGCGCGCCGAATAGAGGAAAGGCCAGCAGCGACAGCCAGAAGCCGACCGTCCGGGCGTAGGCCATGAACTCGCGGCGCGCGATCAGAAGGGTGCGGTTCATCGGGCGGCCTCCGCCTGGAGCAGATGGTGAGCGGCGTCTCTGGCGACGCTCTGGTCGTCATCCGGGTGATCGCCGGTCAGGGCGATAAAGGCGTCGTGCAGGGTCGGCTCCTTGATCTGGAAGCGCCGCACGTCCAGCCCGGTCAGGAAGGCCGCCTTCAGCGCCTCCTGCCCGCCCGCGTCCGACGCCAGCCCGGCGCGCAGCGTACGCGCGCCGTCATGCTCGTTCAGCACCTCGACGCCCGAGACGCCCGGCAGGCCGGCGACGGCGGTCACGTCCAACGCCCCCTCCAGTTCCAGGAAGCGCGGCGAGGTCGCCCGCGCCTGATCCACCGTGCCCTCGAACGCCTTCCTGCCGCGCGCCAGCAGCACGACCTTGTCGCACAGGCGTTCGGCGTGCTGCATGACGTGAGTCGAGAACAGGACCGTCGCGCCGTCGGCCGCCAGCGCCCGGATCATGGCCTCCAGCCCCTGCTGGTTCATCGGGTCGAGGCCGGAAAACGGTTCGTCCAGGATCACGAACTCGGGCCGATGCACGACCGAGGCGATCAACTGGACCTTCTGAGCCATCCCCTTGGACAACTCCTTCATCTTCTTCTTCTGGGCGTCGCCCAGGCCCATCTGCTCCAGCATCTCGCGGGCGCGCTTGCGGCCCTCAGCCACGGGCAGGCCCTTCAGCCCGCCGAAGAAGGCGATGGCGTCCACTGGCGTCATCTTCTTGTAGAGGCCGCGCTCTTCGGGAAGGAAACCAATCCGGTCGCGCACCTTGCGCCCGTCGTCGGCGTCCAGGATCTCAATCCGGCCCGAGGTGGCGGGCTGCAGCCCCAGGATCATGCGCAGGGTCGAGGTCTTGCCCGCGCCATTGGGGCCCAAAAAGCCGCAGATCGTGCCCTTCTCGACCGCGAAGCTCAGATCGGACACGGCCTGAAAGCCGCCGTATCTCTTGCTGATCCCATCCAGCGTCAGCGCCGCAACCATGCCCTATCCTCCAACCGTCAGATACGAATCCTAACGGCCAGAGGCGGGGGATGGAAAGGGCATTTTACATTACGGAACGGTCATCATTGCCGCAGACCCCGACGCGGCGCGTCATAGACCTTCGGCGCAGTGACTTTCACGTCGAAGCTCTGACCCACGACCTTGGTGGGGTTCACCTGACCGCCGTTGCGGCGCACCTCGAAATGCAGGTGCGGGCCGGTCGAATATCCGGTCGAGCCGACCAGGCCGATCCGCTCGCCCGAGGCCACTTCCTGCCCCGTATGCACGTCGATGCGGCTGAGATGGCCATAGACGCTGCTCATTCCGTTTGGGTGCTTCACCTCGATGAAGTTGCCATAGCCCCCAGCCTGGAAGCCGGCGCGCACGACCCGCCCCTCGGCGGTCGTATAGACGCTGGTGCCCTTGGGCGCGGCGATGTCTACGCCCTTGTGGGCGCGGGCCTTGGCCTCGATGGCCAGCTTGCGCAAACCAAAGGCCGAGTTGATGCGATAGCCCTTCACCGGGGCCTCGAAGGCGACCTTGCGCATCAGTGGACCGGCGGGCTTGGCCACGGCCTGAACCGGCGCAGGGGCGGGGGCAGACAGGAGCTCAGCCTTGTCGGCCACTGGACTGGCGGCGCCCAAGGGCGCGCCGGCCATGGCGAGAACGGCGGTGACGGCGACGACGCCTGTCTGGCCAAAACGGATCGCGAGCGGCCTCACGGCCGGGGGAAGAAAACGCATACTGTAACTGCACTCCTGGCGCTCAAGCATCGAGCGGGAGGGCCGTCATGGTCACGCGAAACAGGCTGCGCGGGTGGCGGAAAAACAGTCGCCGACGGCCGGGGGTGACCGCCTTTTGCCACCAGACCGGGACGTGAATGGGGCGCGCGAAGGGCGACACGGCGTCGCATCCCGGAACTCGACGCTCAAATCCAAACGAAGAGAGGCCGCGCGACCTGCGCCGCGCGGCCTCTGCCTGTCTGATCCAGCGTCTTAAAGCGGCAGGGTCAGTTGCACCCCGCCCATATGGCTGTCGGCCTGATCGCCGAAGCGCCCCTTGTAGCCGATCGACACCTTCAGCCGATCCATCACCGTGCCCTCGATGCCGGCCGAGGCCAGGAACTGCCCGCCCCATGGCTGATCAATCTCGCGCGCCAGGATCTTGGCCGGGTTGCCGGCGATGCCGGTGCGGACCGCGTCGCTGTCGTCGCTGAGGCTGTCGCGATATCCGCCCTCGGCGAAGAAGTGGAAGCGATCGATCCCGCCCTCAGCCCGCAGCGCGATCTCAGCGGTCGCGCCCTGAACCGAACGGTCCTGATAGGCGTACTGGGCCGCGACGCCCTGTTCGACAAAGCCGTCCACGTCGCTGTTGATCCAGGCCACGGCGGCGCGCGGCGACAGGGCGATCCCGCCCATGTCGAACCACATCCCGCCCTGCAGACGGGCGCCGGTGCTGATGCCCCGCGTCGAGCCGGTGTGGACAATGGGGGCCAACGAAGTCAGGCGGCTGATGTCGTTGAAGTCGTCCTGGGCCACACCCGCCGCCGCATTGACGAAGACATCGCCCGAACGCCAGCCGCCGTAGAGGTCCAGACCGAAGCTATCCAGATCGACCTTCAGTGCACCCGCATCCACGGAGGCGTTGCGATAACTGCCGGCCAGGCCGAACCGCATCGTTTCCGTACCGGATTCCACCGCAATCCGCACGCCATAGCCGTCCGAGGTCGCCTCGCCGATCACGCCGCGCGCATCGGTCTTGGTCCGATCCGCCAGCGCCGAGACCGAGATCGCGGTCCCCGCCGTCCAGGCGTCACGGCCTGACAGGCTGGCGGTCGAGCCATCCAGCGCATCCTCGCGGTGCCGCCAGGCCGTCTCGCCCAGCACCGCCGTCTGAGAGCCCAGGTCGCCGTAATAGAGGTAGTCGTTCGCCAGACGCGCGATCAGACGGTGGCCCGCCGCCGTCGGGTGGACGCCGTCCCAATAGAGGTAGGTATCCGGCGCCGCACAGACCGTCGCCCCGTTGTAGCAGGCGTCCTTGGCGTTGGTCAGGCCAAAGAGTTCCGGGCTGCCCGACAGGGTGTCGCTGACCTTGTAGAGATCCATCAGGATGATGTTGCTGTTGGGCTGGTTGGCCGCCACGGTCATCAAACCGGCCTGAAGGGCGGAGTTGAAGGTCGTCCCGGCGTAGTCCGCCAGTGGCTTGGCCGGAAGGCCCGGCCCCTGATTGAACTGAGGCGTCGTGCCCAGTCGCGGCAGGTTGGTCACAAGGATGGTCCCCGCCCCAGCGCTCGCCACGCTGTTGACGATGAAGTTGATGTCCGCCGCCGCGCTCTGGGCCACCGGCGCTATGCTGCCTTGCGGGTTTGCAGATGCGCCCGCCGTCGGAATCCCCTGGAAGATATTGTTGGCGCCGCCCAGAATACTGACCAGGTCGCTCGCGCCGAACGTTCCGCCCGCGCCCGTATAGGCCAGCAGTTGGTTGCGCATGCCGGGCGGCGAGGCGGAGCTGTCGGTCCGCGCGCCGCCAAAGGCGTAGTTGACGCTGCCCGTCACCGGCGCGCCGGCGGTGTAACGCCCCGCGTTGAAGCCCAGCAGTTCCGTGAACACCGGCCCGTTCGAGAAGCGTCCCTGATAATAGGGCGGCGAGGTCGGCGTCGTCCCCCCCGTCGCGGCATAGAGGTTGCCGTTGTCGGACAGGCTGTCGCCGAAGACGACCAGACGATTGTAGCTCTGGGCCCCGGCGGCGCCTGCGGTTGACACGGCAGCCAGGGTCAGCGCGGCCAGCGCCGCTCCGCGAAGAAGACGAGACATCGGTGTTCCTCCCTCGACCGTCAGTGCGCGGTCGTTGGAGGCAGGATGCGCTGCTTCGCCGCGAACGCAAGATGCCCCAAGGGAATCTGAACGATGTTCAGTGAAGCATTCTGAAGCGCACTGTGCCCGGCAGGTCACGCAGGACCTTCAGCACTTCCGGATCATAGTCGCGATCCACGTCAGTGATGACGTAGCCGGTGCGCTCGTCCGTCTTCAGATGCTGCCCCAGGATGTTGAGCCCCGCAGAAGACAGGGCGCGGTTCAGCTCGGCCAAGACGCCCGGCTGGTTCCTGTGGATGTGCAGCAGGCGGTGGGCGCGCGACACCTCGGCCAGTTGCACGTTGGGCAGGTTGACGCAGAAGGTGGTGTCGCCCCGGTTCAGGTAGCCCAGCAGCCGCTCGGCGGCGAACTCGGCGATGGCTTCCTGCGCCTCCTCGGTCGAGCCGCCGATGTGCGGCGACAGGATGACGTTCTTCAGCCCGCGCAGGGGACTGTCGAAGGGGTCGGCGTTGGTGCGCGGCTCCTCGGGGAAGACGTCCACCGCCGCCCCCGCGACCCGGCCCGACTTCACCGCCTCGGCCAGGGCCTCGACATCGACGACGTGACCGCGCGACAGGTTCAGGAACAGGACGCCGGGTTTCATCTTCGCGAACTGGGCCGCGCCGATGACGTCGGCGTTATCCTTGCGCCCGTCGACGTGCAGGCTGACCACGTCGGCCTCGGCCAGAAGGGCGTCCAGCGAGCGCATCCGGCGGGCGTTGCCCAGGGCCAGACGCTCGGACAGGTCATGGAAGATGACCCGCATCCCCAGCCCCTCCGCCAGAACCGACAACTGCGAGCCGATGGCGCCGTAGCCGACGATGCCCAGGGTCTTGCCGCGCAACTCGCGCGACCCGGTCGCCGACTTGTTCCACTGACCCTGGTGCATGGCCGCCGACTTGTCGGCCACGTCCCGCATCAGGACGATGGTCAGGCCGATGGCCAGTTCGACCACCGAGCGGGTGTTGGAATAGGGAGCGTTGAACACGGCCACGCCATGTTCGGCGGCGGCCTCCAGATCAATCTGGTTGGTGCCGATGCAGAAGGCCGCGACAGCCAACAGACGGTCAGCGTGTTCAAGCACCCGCTTGCTGACATTGGTCTTGGAGCGAATGCCCAGGACGTGCACGCCCTTGATGGCCGCGATCAGGTCGTCCTCGTCCAGCGCGCCCTTCATGGTCTCGACGGAGTAGCCCGCCTCCTCCAGCCGTTCGACGGCGGCGGGGTGGATGTTTTCCAGCAGCAGCATCCTGATGCGGTTGCGCGGATAGGACCAGCGGCCCGACACGCCCTCGGCGAACAGGACCTCGTCCAGCGAAGCAGCGGTGGCGTCGGCGACCTCGATCACCTTCTGGCGACTGACGACCTCGGTGAAGGCGTAGAAGCGGTCAGCGGCGCCGGCCAGCTTGACCTCGGCGTCGGTCCAGCCGTCGCCGACCATGACCACCGGCCCCCCAAACGTCCCGGGCAGGTTCAAGGCCTTGATGACCTCGGGCTTGCCGTTGTCGCGCGACAGGGGGTTGGCGTCGTCCACGCCCGTGACCCGCCCCTCGGCGTCATAGATCAGGTCGTTGCACAGGACATGGTCGGCGGCGATGCCCAGACGCACGGCGAGCGGCGCGATCACCTCGCGGAAGCCGCCCGACAGGAGGTAGACGCGCTCGGCGTGGCGTTCGAAGAAGTCCACGTTGCGCCGCACCGAGGCGCTGGCCTCGTCCAGAATGCGGTCCGCCAGGGTCTCAACGTGGGCGCGGCTGAGCGCCAGCAGTTCCAGCCGTCGACGCAGGGCCGTGCCGAAGTCCACCTGCCCCGTCATGGCCTGATCGGTCAGGGACGCGATCTCGGCCTTTTTCGCCGCCGCGTCGGGGGCGTCGGACAGGGCGATGTCAGCGAGCGCTTCAAGCGTCTCGATACGCACCAGGGTGGAGTCGAAGTCGAAGATGAAGACGGGCGAGGTCATGCCCCGGACCTAGCTTACCTTCGCACTTGCAGCAACGAAAAGGGGCGCCCAAGCGCCCCTTCCCGCACGAATTTTCCAAAAAACGTCACAACTTGCCGAAGCCGCGCGATCCTTCGCCCTTGCGGCGACTTTCCAGGGCGGCGGCGCCAATGGCGGCGGCGATGGTGGCCACGGCCAGCAAAGCCCCGCCTTCCTTGGCGTGATCACGCGCAAAGTCGCCCGCATCCTCAGCATAGCGACGCGCCTGCTTGGCGTAGCGCTTCATCGGCTTGCGCGATTTCCGGCGCGAGGCGTGCAGCCAGTGCTCGGCCTGAGCCCGCGCATCATGGCCGAAGCGACCAGCGCGTTCCCCAGCATAACCGCCCAGATCGGCGGCGCGATGGGTCAGGTCGTCGGCGCCGTGACGCACCCCGCGCGCGATGTCGTCAAAGCGGTGGCGCAGAGCCTCGGCGTCGAACCAGCCTCGTGGATCAACCCGTTCGCGCAGCCGCTCATAGCGCGTCGGGCCCGAGCGCTGATTCAGCAGAAGGGCGGCGACGCCCACTCCCGCCAGTACGGCGACGACGCCGGCGGCGAGGCCAGGATGTTTGCGGACCTCGTCCACGGCGTTGAACTGTCGAACCATCGGCAACCTCTTCTCGTCGAAACCACTGTCGTCAGGACAGGAGCGAACCGCGCCGAAAGAGGTTCCGACACAAACCGCCAAGCTGCAAGCCGGCGCCGGGGATCGCCTGCCCCCTTACCAAGCGGGAACCGGCTCCCTATGTTGCGCCGCTTCCAGACAGTTTCGCCTTATTTCCAGGATCTCCGCCGTGACCG
Organism: Candidatus Brevundimonas phytovorans; assembly: GCA_029203145.1. Taxonomy (NCBI): domain Bacteria; kingdom Pseudomonadati; phylum Pseudomonadota; class Alphaproteobacteria; order Caulobacterales; family Caulobacteraceae; genus Brevundimonas; species Candidatus Brevundimonas phytovorans. The sequence continues at coordinate 622,155 of CP119309.1, read as the reverse complement.
ATCACGCGCCCGTCGCTCAACCCCCCGCCCCGACCGACAACCTCGCCGCCGCCTTCCAGATCGACGGCTGGCCCGTGCGCGGCCGCCTGGTGCGGCTGGGCGAGGTCGTGGACAAGATCCTGTCGGCCCATGACTATCCCGAGCCGGTCGCCGCCCTGCTGGGCGAGGCCTGCGTCCTGGCCGCCATCGTCGGCTCGGCGCTGAAGTTCCAGGGCCGCCTGATCGTCCAGGCCCAGGGCGACGGCCCGGTGCGCTATGTCGTGGCCGACTACGACACCGCCGGCACGCTGCGCGGCTTCTGCCGCTTTGACCCGGAAGAAGTGGCCAAGGCCTCCGAGGGCTTCACCCGCCCCGGCGCCCAGACCCTGCTGGGTCAGGGCGTCTTCATCATGACCCTGGACCGCGGCGAGGACTTCGAACGCACCCAGGGCATCACCCCGATCGAGGGCGAAAGCCTGTCGCTGTGCGCCGAGCACTACTTCACCCAGTCGGAGCAGGTGCCGACCAAGGTGCGCCTGGCCGTGGGTCAGGTGACGACCGAGGCCGGAACCGCCTGGCGTGCGGGCGGGGCCATGATCCAGGTCATCGCCAGCGATGACGCCCGTGGTTCGACCGAAGAGGTATGGGAGCGCACCCGCGCCCTCTTCTTCACCCTGGGCGACGACGAACTGATCGACCCGACCATCAGCGCTGAGACCCTGCTGTTCCGCCTGTTCCATGAGGATGGGGTGCGGCTTGAGGGCGCGCAGGCCCTTAGCGCCGTCTGCCGCTGCTCCAAGGAGCGCATCGTGGCCGTGATGCAGTCCTTCCCCCCGGAAGATCGCATCGAAATGGTCGAAGAAGACGGCAAGATCCGCGCATCCTGCGAATACTGCTCGACCGTCTATGAAATCGACCCCAGCGAGATCGAGCAGCCGGCCTAGTCCCTCTAGGGGGGGGCCAGACCCTAGACCAGCATGAAGATTGCATTGCCGTAGTTGTGCAGGAGGATCGGCAGCAGGACGCTGCCGGTCTTCTCGCGCAGCCAGACCAGCAGCAGGGCGGACACGCCCGTCGTCGCCATCAGCAACGGCTCGAACGTAAAGCCGCCGTCGGCATAGCCCAGCGCATGGGTCAGGCCGAACGCCAGCGACGACAGCACCGCCCCCCACCCCATCCATGCGCCCAGAATGCGCACCGGCTTGCCGAACACCTCGTTCAGCATCAGCAGCAGCACGCCGCGATAAAAGAGCTCCTCGTCCAGCCCCGGCATGGTCAGTTGGAAGGCCAGACTGTCGAAGTCGAAGCCCTGCCCTGGGAAATAGACGGCCAGGCCAAGGAACAGGACGACCAGCAGGCCCACAGGATCAGGGCGCCGGGCAGACCCCGGCGATCCTGCTTCAGCGTCAGGCCCGCACGCTTCCAACCGATGACAGGCAGGCTGGCCACGGCCAATGAAAGCAGGACGGCGAGCGCCTTGCCCTCCCAGTTCCAGTGCGAGGAACCGAACGACAGGGGGATGTGTCCATAGCCACGCGTCAGCACGGCGTCGTAGATCGCCATCAGCACGAGGGCGGCGATCAGCCAGCCCCACCGCACGCGGCCCTTCATCAGGAGCGCCGCCAGCAAACCGCCCAAGGCGACGGCGCCGACCCATCCCAACATCACTATGACTGCATCCGGCATTCCGCCTCTCCCCATGACCTGTCGTCATGAGGCGGTGCGCCGTCGCCATGGATGCTGATGACCGAAATTTAACGCGCCGGCCTGAGCCGGCGCTTCACGGTTCTAGCTGTTCAGGTCCAGCGAATAGCCGGCCGAGCGGACGGTGCGGATCGGGTTGACCGTACCCTCGACGTTCAGGGCCTTGCGCAGACGGCCGACGTGGACGTCGACGGTGCGGGCCTCGACATAGACGTCCGAGCCCCAGACGGCGTCCAGCAACTGTTCACGGCTGAAGACCCGGCCCGGATGCTTCATCAGATGATCCAGCAGGCGGAACTCGGTCGGGCCGAGATGGATTTCCTTGCCCGCACGACGCACGCGGTGGGCCACCCGGTCGATGACGATGTCGGCGTGGTTGATGCGGTCGTCGGCCAGCCCCGGACGAATGCGGCGCAGGACGGCGCGGATGCGCGCGGTCAGTTCCGTCATCGAGAAGGGCTTGGTCATGTAGTCGTCGGCGCCGGTGTCCAGGCCGCGCACACGGTCTGACTCCTCGCCGCGCGCCGTCAGCATGATGATCGGCAGGTTGCGGGTCTCGGCCCGGCCGCGCAGACGGCGGCAGACCTCGATGCCCGACAGCTTGGGCAGCATCCAGTCCAGCAGCACCAGATCGGGCAGGCGCTCATCGACTTGAAGCAGGCCCTCCTCCCCGTCCGCCGCCACGGTCACGTCATAGCCTTCCTTCTCCAGATTGTACTGGAGCAGGGTGGCCAGGGCGTCCTCGTCTTCCATCACCAGAATATAGGGTTGCACGTCAGGCTCTCCGGTCGGTCGAAGTCGTCAGCAGGAAGGTAAAGTCAATCGTCCGTCAGATCGGACGGCGGGGTCGAGATATGCGGCGTGGAGGTCTGTTCCTCGCCCGGGCCGGGGACGGCCTTGGGCCGTTCGCCCAGGATGTCCTCGCCGGTGATCTCATAGTGGACGGTCTCGGCGATATTGGTCGCGTGGTCGCCGATCCGCTCCAGGTTCTTGGCCATGAACAGCAGGTGGGTGCAGGCCGTGATCGTGCGCGGGTCGCCCATCATGTAGGTCAGCAGCTCGCGGAACAGGGCGTTGTAGTGCTCGTCCACCTCGTCATCGGTGCTCCACACCGACAGGGCGCGTTCAAGCTCTGAGGCCGTATAGGCGTCCAGCACGTCGCGCAGGCGGGTCGAGACCAGCCGGCCCATGCGCTCGATCGAGCGGGTCAGCACCTGCATCGGCTCGCCCTCGGCCAGGATCAGCGCCCGCTTGGCGATGTTCTTGGCCAGGTCGCCGGTGCGTTCCAGATCGGAGGCCAGCTTCATGGCCCCCAGGGTGCGGCGCAGGTCCGAGGCCACGGGCTGACGCAGGGCGATCAGGCGGATGGACTTCTTCTCGATGTCGCGGTGCAGGGCGTCCAGGCGGTTGTCGCGATCGACCACCGCCTTGGCCAGGGCCACGTCGCGCCGGGCGACGGATTCGATGGCGTCCGCCACCTGGGCCTCGGCCAGACCGCCCATGCGGACGACTTCCGCCGTCAGCTGGTTCAGTTCGTCGCCGTAAGCCTTGACCGTATGCTGGTTCATGGTCGCGTCCTCAGCCGAAGCGGCCGGTGATGTAGTCGAGCGTGCGGCGCTCGCGCGGATTGGTGAAGATCTCTTCGGTGTCGCCGGTCTCGACCAGCTTGCCCATGTGGAAGAAGGCCGTGCGCTGCGACACGCGGGCCGCCTGGGCCATCGAGTGGGTGACGATGACGATGCAGTAGCGCTCACGCAGTTCGTCGATCAGCTCCTCGATCTTGGCCGTGGCGATCGGGTCCAGCGCCGAGCATGGCTCGTCCATCAGGATGACTTCGGGTTCGACCGCGATGGCGCGGGCGATGACCAGACGCTGCTGCTGACCGCCGGACAGGCCGGTGCCCGGCGAGTGCAGACGGTCGGCGACCTCTTCCCACAGACCGGCGCGCTTCAGGGCCTTCTGGACGATGTCGTCCAGCTCGCCCTTGGACGTGGCCAGGCCGTGAATCTTCGGCCCATAAGCGACGTTTTCATAGATCGTCTTGGGGAATGGGTTGGGCTTCTGGAACACCATGCCAACCTGGGCGCGCAGCAGCACGGGGTCGATCTTGCGGTCGTTGATGTCGCCGCCGTCCATCTCGATCTGGCCGGTGACGCGGCAGCCCGGAATGGTGTCGTTCATGCGGTTCATGGTCCGCAGGAAGGTCGACTTGCCGCAACCCGACGGGCCGATCAGGGCCGTAACGGTCTTGTCCGGGATGTCCAGCGAGACGTCGAACAGGGCCTGTTTGTCGCCATAGAAGACCGAGACGTCGCGCGCGGCGATCTTGATCGGGCCGAGCGGGGCCGAGGCATGAGCGCCGACCACAGGCGCGGTCGTCAGGATCGACGGCTCGGCGACGGCGGAACCGCCGCCTTGGCCTTCGGGGGCGCGGAGAATGTTGAACTTCATAGGACTACCACCGGCGTTCGAACCGCCGACGCAGCAGGATCGCGGCGGCGTTCATGACGATCATGAAGGCGAGGAGCACAAGGATGGCGGCGGCGGTCCGCTCGTGGAACGCGCGCTCCGACGCGTTCTCCCAGATGTAGATCAGCGAAGGCAGGGCGCCGACCGGCTCGTCGATGGCGTGGGGCACGCCGGGGACGAAGCTGATCATGCCGATCAGCAGCAGGGGCGCCGTCTCGCCCAGCGCATGGGCCATGGCGATGATCGAGCCGGTCATGACGCCCGGCATGGCCAGGGGCAGGACGTGGCCGAACACGGTCTGGGTGCGGCTGGCGCCCATGGCCAGGGCGGCTTCGCGGATCGACGGCGGCACGGCTTTCAGCGACGAGCGCGTGGCGATGATCACCGTCGGCAGGGCCATCAGGGCCAGGACCAGACCGCCGACCAGCGGACTGGCGCGCGGCAGGTGCATGAAGTTGATGAACAGAGCCAGACCCAGCAGGCCGTAAACGATCGACGGCACGGCGGCGAGGTTGTTGATGTTGACCTCGATGATCGCGGTCAGGCGATTGCGCGGCGAATATTCTTCCAGCCAGACGGCGGCGCCGACGCCGACCGGAATGGCGATCAGGGCCGTGACCAGCAGCATCAGGGCCGAACCGACCACGGCGCCCAGCAGGCCCGCCAGCTCGGGCTGGGTTGAATCCCCCTTGGTGAACAGGGCGGTGTTGAAGTGGGCGCGCACGGCGCCCGACGCCTTCATCCGGTCCAGCCAGGCCATCTGCTCATTGCTGATGCGGCGCTGGTCCTCGGGCGTGGCCTGGGAAATCTCGCCCTTCAGATAAAGGTCGGCGTTGTCGGACAGGGGCGCCGTGACCGGCACGGTCTGGCCCAGCAGACTGGGCTGGCGCGCGATCATGCCCGCCGCCTGGAACTTCAGCTCCGACGAGAACAGGGCCTTCATGGCTGCGGCCTTGGAGCCCTGGGCGTCGTCCTGGACGCCAAGGCGGTGCAGTTGCTGCTCGGCGACGATCTGCTCGAAGTTCGCGCCCTGCGGATAGCCGCGGTCGATCCGTGACGCGTCCATATAGACGGGCAGGGTGACGCTGTGGCTGTAGAAGGCAGTGCGACCCTGCATGATGATGCTGCCCAGCAGGATCACCAGGAAGACCAGGGCGAAGCCGATGGCCGCGCGGCCATACCACTTGAAGCGGGTCTCGCGCGCATAGCGCCCGCGCAGACGGGCCTGCAGGCGCTGGGTGCGCGGGCTGACGGCGCTCGGGTTCTGCCCCACCGGGGTTTGGGCGGCGTCAGTCATACTGTTCCCGATAGGCTTGCACGATACGCATGGCGACGATGTTGAGCAGCAGGGTGACCACGAACAGGGTCAGGCCCAGACCGAATGCGGCCAGGGTCTTGGGGCTGTTGAACTCCTGGTCCCCGGTCAGCAGGGTGACGATCTGCACGGTGACGGTCGTCACCGTGTCCAGCGGGTTCAAGGTCAGCTTGGCGGCCAGACCGGCGGCCATGGTCACGATCATGGTCTCGCCGATGGCGCGCGACACGGCCAGCAAGAAGGCCCCGGCGATGCCCGGCAGGGCGGCGGGCAGAAGCACCCGCTTGACCGTCTCGGACTTGGTCGCGCCCATGGCGTAGGAACCGTCGCGCAGCGACTGCGGCACGGCGTTCATGATGTCGTCGGACAGGGAGCTGACGAAGGGGATCAGCATGATCCCCATGACGGCCCCGGCCACCAGGGCCATCTGATTCTGCACCAGCAGCAGGTATTGCCCCATGCCGTCCAACGGCCCGCCAACCAGCCAGCCGCCAATCGTATTGAAGAAGACGCGGAAGGCCGGCCCGACGGTCAGGGCGGCGAAGAAGCCGTAAACCACAGTCGGCACGCCCGCCAGAACCTCAAGCAGGGGCTTGACCACCGCGCGGGTGCGTCGACCGGCGTATTCCGACAGATAGATGGCTGAGAACAGGCCGATCGGTCCCGCCACCATCATGGCGATCATCATGATCAGGAAGGTGCCCGCGAACAGCGGCACGGCTCCGAAGGCGCCCGACGAGCCGATCTGGTCGGCGCGGATCGCCATCTGCGGGCTCCACTTGGTCCCGAACAGGAATTCCGTAACGGGCACCGAGTTGAAGAATCGCAGGCTGTCCCACACCAGCGAGAAGATGATGCCCAGGGTCGTCAGCACCGCCACGACCGAACAGGCGAAGAGCAGGATGCTGATCCAGCCCTCCACCCGATTACGGGCGCGCAGGTCAGGGCGAATGCGAACGAAGACGAAGACTCCGCCCAGAATGGCCGCGAGCAGGGCCGCGACGCCGCCGCCCCAACTCAGGGTCGAAGAGATACGGTGTGCGCGACGGCCCTCGGCCGGCAGTTCCTCGGCATAGGGAGCGGGCCAGATCTGCTGGGCCTCAAGCCCGTCGCCGATACGTCGCGCGTCCGAGAAGAAGGCCTCGCGACGGAAGGGCTCCAGTTGAGTGACGCTGTCGGGCGCGCCGGCCGCCAGCATCTGGCGCTCCAGCGGGGCCGAGAAAATCGAGGCGGCGATCAGCACGATCAGAGCCGGCATGCCGACCCAGATCAGGGCATAGAGGCCGTGCTGACCCGGACGCGAGTGCGCCCTGACGCCCGTAGCGCGACGCGTCGCCAGCCGACGCCCGCCCAGATAGGCGAGCCCGGAGAAGGCGATCAGCAGTAACAGGAAAATCCAGATCATCCGGGTCCGTGCACGCGTGAATCATTAACGTGCCGGGTCCGGCGCGTTTCGGCCGGGAAACTGCCCGCGATTGGCGAGCGGATTAAGACGGGCGCGTGACAGTTCTGTTACGGCGCCCATCCTTCATGTCGCAGGCTTCACGTCGTCGCCTCGGCCTCGGCCACGTCGCGTGCCGGGGCAAGCGGGAAGCAGGCGGCGAAGATCGCCCCCTGCCCCAAGGCGCTGTCCACGCTCAGGCCGCCTCGGTGACGGATGATGATGTGGCGTACAATGGCTAGGCCCAGGCCCGTGCCCTGACGCTCGCCGCTTTTCTGGCCCTCGACACGATAGAATCGCTCGGTCAGACGCGGCAGGTGTTCGCGCGCCATGCCGGGGCCGTGATCGCGCACGGTGACGACCGCATACCTCTGGCCTGCCTCGCGGTCGGGCGTGGCCAGCGACAGGCGCGTGCCTTCGGGCATCCGGGCCGCCATGGCCTCGCCCAGGGTGCGGTCGCGGTCAATGGACAGCTCGACCACCCCGCCGTTGCTGGAATATTTCAGAGCGTTGTCGATCAGGTTCTGGATCACCTGAACAATCTCGTCGCGGTCGCCGGCTACGGTCGCCCCGCCCTGCCCCAGGTCCGCCTTGATGGTCACGCCGCGCTCGCGCGAGATGACGCTGACCGCGTCGACGACGTCCGAGGCCGCCCGCGCCAGATCGACCCGGCCCTGCGGCGCGATATGCTCGTTCAACTCGATCCGGCTCAGCGACAGCAGGTCGGCGACCAGCCGCCCCATGCGGTCGGCCTGGATGGCCATGATGTCGAGGAATTTGTCACGCGCCTTGGGATCGTCCTTGGCGTGCCCCTTCAGTGTCTCGATGAAGCCCGACAGCGAGGCCAGGGGCGTGCGCAATTCGTGGCTGGCGTTAGCCAGAAAGTCGACGCGCATCATCTCCATGCGGCGGGCATCGGTCTCGTCGCGCAGGGCCAGCAGGGCCAGCGCCCCGGCGCCCCACAGATGCGCGTCCCGTTCCGGCAGCGGCTTTATGAATGCCCGCCAGTGCCGTTCCTGCGCCCCGCCGCCGACATAGTCGACCGTGCTGCTGAAGGCGCCGAACAGGGCTTCGTCCACCGCTTCCAGCACCTTGGGATCGCGGATCACCGAGACCAGCAGTCCGGTCCCCGTGCCGGTCAGGCGAAACAGATCGCGCGCGGCGGCGTTGGCCAAGGCGATGCGACGCCCGGCGATGTCGTCCGCCTCGCCTCCGCTGATGATCAGGATGGGATCGGCCAGGGCCTCGAACACATCGGCCAGCAGGGCCCCGTCCGGCACCAGGTCGACCGGGCCGCCGCCGTCCAGCTCATTGATGCTGACCAAGGGCTGGGGCCGCCGGTTGACCAGCCAGGTCGCCGCCGCCACGGCCACGGCCCCCGCCGCCAGCCAGCCCGCCAGTTCAGGCTTCATCACCGCCAAGACCGCCATGACCAGAATGGCCACGCCGCCGCTGGCGCCCGCGGTCCAGAGCCGGGACGAGGCGGTGGGGGCGACCGGCGATGGCGAATGCTCATACGGCATGAAGATCGACGTTATCTCATTATTCAGCGAATGGCCCTAGACTGGTCGCGACTCGAAAGGCGCCCCGTCGGCGGAGATTCTCGCGCATAGCGTAGTTTGTTCACCGATTTGCGGCAGTCTTTTCGGAGGTTGGAGGGGCTGGTGAAGTGAATACGATCCTGAACTGCCTGGTTCAGCAACACGACTGGCGAATTCTGCCGTTCGCCCTGCTTGTCTCCATCTTCAGCCTTGTGGTCGCCCTGTCCCTGTTCGACCGAGCCCGCAACGTGGCCCGACGCTCGCGCCGCGTCTATCTGGTCGCCGCGCCCCTGGTCGCCGGGCTGGGCGTGTGGAGCACCCACTTCATCGCCATGAAGGCCTACGACATCGGCGCGCCGGTCCGCTACGACATCGGCGACACCGCTGTCTCGCTCGCCGTCGTTGTCGTGGCCTTCTACGTCGCCATGCATCTGGCCCTGGCCGAGGCGGGGCGCGTAAGCCGCGTGGTCGCCGCCCTGACCTGCGGCCTCGGCGTCGCCGCCATGCATTTCATGGGCATGGCCGGGCTGCGCCTGTCCGGGGCCACCCTGTCGTGGAACGCGCCGCTGGTCGTGGTCGCCGTCATCGGCGGCATGCTGCTGGTCAGCGCCATTGCCGTTCTGCCCTGGCGCGCCGGCGCCAAACGGGTGATCGTCGCCACCATTCTCGGGGCGCTGGGCGTCTGCTGGCTGCATTTCGTGGCCATGAGCGCGGTGATCGTCACGCCCACGCCGGGCGTGCTCCTGCCCGTCGCCGCCGCGGCGGAAACCACACTGACCCTTTGGATCGGCGCCAGCGTGGGTCTTTTGGCCATCATCGCCGCCTTCCTGACCGGCATGGTCTGGTGGTCGCGACACAGCGCGCTCGGCCAACTGCGCGAAGCCATCGAGGCCATGCCCGACGGTCTGGGCTTCTATGACGCCGACGACCGGCTGGCGATCTGGAACCAGCGCTACGCCGATGTGAATCCCGAGGTGGCGGCGGTCCTCAAGGTCGGCGTGAGTTTTCGCGAAATTCTGGAGGCGGGCCTCAAGGCCGGCATCTACCCCTGCGCCGAGGGCCGCGAGCAGGCCTGGATCGCCGAGCGCATGGCCAACCGCCGTCGCCCTCAAGGCGCGATGGAGCAGAACGTCGGCGACCGCTGGCTGCGAGTTCAGGATCGCCGCACCGCCGAAAAGGGCACCGTCACCGTCTGCTCGGACATCACCGACCTGAAGCGCGACGCCCAGGCTCTGGCCGAAGCGCGCGACGCCGCCGACGCCGCCAACCGCGCCAAGAGCCAGTTCCTGGCCAATATGAGCCATGAGATCCGCACGCCCCTGAACGGCGTCATCGGCGTGGCCCAGGCCCTGGCCCGCACAGATCTGGACGCGCAGCAGCGCGAGATGCTGGACCTGATCCATTCGTCAAGCCGCACCTTGCAGACCCTGCTCAGCGACATTCTGGACCTGGCCCGCGTTGAATCCGGCCGACTGGAACTGGGCGACGAACCCTATGATCTGGCTCGCGCGGTCGAAGAGGCCGCCCAGCTCTACGCCGCCGCTGCACGCGACAAGGGCCTGCAGTTCTTCGTCGAGGTCGCGCCCGAGGCCCGCATCTGGATGCACGGCGACGCGGTGCGCCTGAAGCAGATCCTGACCAACCTGGTCTCCAATGCCGTCAAGTTCACCGGCGCTGGCTTTGTCAGCCTGACGGTCGACGCCGGACCGCAGGGCCTGCGCTTTGTGGTGCAGGACACCGGCATCGGTTTTGACGCCGAGACGCGCGACCGCCTGTTCAGCCGCTTCGAGCAGGCGGATGGCGACATAACGCGCCGCTTTGGCGGTTCCGGACTGGGTCTGGCCATCAGCCGGGAACTGGCGGCCATGATGGGCGGCGGACTGGGCTGCGAGAGCGAGCCCGGCGGCGGGGCCGCCTTCATCCTGACCCTGCCCCAGCGCCCCGCCCAGGCTCCGGCCGCGCCAACGCCTACCCTTGTCGCCTCGGAGGCCTCGGCCTTCACCGAGCAGACCCGCCGCCTGCGCATCCTGGTCGCCGACGACCATCCCACCAACCGCCGCGTGGTCGAACTGATCCTGGATCAGGAAGCGGTCGATCTGGTCTCGGTCGAGGACGGGGCCCAGGCGGTCGAGGCTTGTCGCGCCGCGCCCTTTGATCTGGTGCTGATGGACATGCAGATGCCGGTCATGGACGGGCTGACCGCGACCCGCGAGATTCGCCTGCACGAGGTGGCCATGGGGGCGCCGCGCACCCCGATCGTCATGCTGACCGCCAACGCCCTGCCCGAGCACATCGCGGCGGGCATTGAGGCGGGGGCCGACCGCCATCTGGCCAAGCCGTTCAGCGTCGAGGCCCTGCTGGCCATGGTGCAGGAGCTGACAACGGACGCGCCTCAGGCCGCTGTTCAAGCGGCCTGAGGGTCTCCGTCTTCTATTCGTAGCCGTGGGCGGCTTCGTTGATCACCTGTGACGGCATCGTCGAGAAGTCGATGCTGACCGGCTTCACCGCCTTGGCCTGAAACGTCTTGATGACGTGGTCCAGGCGCTTGCGGACCTCCTTCGTCGCCTCGGCGTCCGGGTCGAGCCCCAGCGGCGCCAGGCAGAATTCGATGATCGCGTGGGGTCGGTTCAGAGGTTCCATAGACTCATTCCTTTCCTAAGCGGCGTGGAACTGGGCGGTTTCGGTGGAGTCCTTCAGGGCCGTGGTCGAGGACTGGCCGTTCGAGATCACCGTGGCGACCTGATCGAAATAGCCGGTGCCGACTTCACGCTGGTGGCGGGTGGCGGTGTAGCCGGCCGCCTCGTTCGAGAACTCGCGCTGCTGCAACTCGGAATAGGCCGCCATGCCGCGATCGCGGTAGCCATCGGCCAGCTCGAACATCGAGTTGTTCAGGCTGTGGAAGCCGGCCAGGGTCACGAACTGGAACTTGTAGCCCATGGCCCCCAGCTCTCGCTGGAACTTGGCGATGGTGGCGTCGTCCAGCTTGGCCTTCCAGTTGAAGGACGGCGAGCAGTTATAGGCCATCAGCTTGCCCGGATGCTCTTTCTGGATCGCCTCGGCGAACTTCTTGGCGTCGTCCAGATCGGGGTGCGAGGTCTCCCACCACAGCAGGTCGGCGATGTTGGCGTAGGACAGGCCGCGGGCGATGCAGTGGTCCAGGCCAGTGCCTTCCTTCAGGCGGAAGAAGCCCTCGGGCGTGCGGTTTTCGCGGTCGATGAAGGGCTGGTCGCGCTCGTCGATGTCCGAGGTGATCAGTTGGGCGCTCTCGGCGTCGGTGCGGGCGACCGTGATGGTCGGCGTGCCCATGACGTCAGCGGCCAGACGCGCGGCGACCAGGTTGCGGATATGGGCCTGGGTCGGGATCAGGACCTTGCCGCCCAGGTGGCCGCACTTCTTCTCAGACGCCAGTTGGTCCTCGAAGTGAACGCCCGCAGCGCCCGCCTCGATGAAGGCCTTCATGATCTCAAAGCTGTTCAGCGGCCCGCCAAAACCGGCCTCGGCGTCGGCGACGATGGGGGCGAACCACTCACGCTTGGCGCCGCCCTCGGCGTGCTCGATCTGGTCGGCGCGTTGCAGGGTGCGGTTGATGCGACGGCACAGTTCCGGCGCGGCGTTGGCCGGATACAGCGACTGGTCCGGGTACATGGCCCCGGCGGTGTTGGCGTCGGCGGCGACCTGCCAGCCCGACAGATAGATGGCCTTCAGACCGGCGCGGACCATCTGCATCGCCTGATTGCCGGTGACGGCGCCCAGGGCGTTGATGAAGGGTTCGGTGTGCAGCAGCTCCCACAGGCGGTTGGCGCCGCGCTCGGCCAAGGTATGCGTGATCGGCACCGAGCCGCGCAGGCGCAGGACGTCCTCCGGCGTATAGGGGCGCTCGATGCCGTCGAAACGGCCGGCGGGCGAAGGAACCAGATCGGCGAAGGTCGTCATGTTCGTCTCGGCTTTGAAAGGGGCGGCCGCAGCCGCTGTCCCGAAGACCCAAACACGCTGCCGTCATGATTGACACAGGCGCACCGCAATCATTGAAGTCAAACAGTCACATCATGACACTTGCCATTCAGTCATATCGTGACATCATCGCGTCATGAACGCCGCCGCCGATCGCAAACTCTTCCTCGGCGGCCGCCTGAAGCGGCTGAGGCGCGACCTCGGCCTGTCGCAGACGGCGATGGCGAGCGATCTGGGCGTCTCGCCCTCCTATCTGAACCACATCGAGCGCAATCAGCGCCCTGTTTCGGCCCAGTTGCTGCTGCGTCTGGCCGAGACCTATGACGTGGACCTGCGCAACCTCGGTCAGTCGGGCGGTCCAGCCTCCGAGGCCGAGCTGGCCGAGGCCTTCGCCGACCCCCTGTTCCAGGGCCTGGCCGTGCCGCGCCACGAGATCGTGCAGCTGGCCGAGGATCAGCCCGCCGCCGCCGACGCCATCCTGCGGCTGTATCGCGCCTTCTCCGACCGCCGCGTGCGCGACCGGGCCGAGGCCGAGGTGGCCGGCGCCGCCTCCCCCGCCGACAGCCCGTCGGAATGGGTGCGCGAATACATCCAGAGCCGCCACAATCACGTCCCCGAACTGGACGCCTTAGGCGAAGCCCTGCACGAGGCCCTGCGCGCCGAGGCGTCGTCGCCAGACGAAAGCTTCGAGGCCCTGGCCCGCGCGCGGCTGTTCGCCCGCCACGGCCTGACGGTCCGCACCCTGCCCGCCGAGGTCATGGTGGAATGGACCCGCCGCTTCGATCCCCACCGCGGACGGCTGCTGCTGTCCGACACGCTCGGCCCGTCCTCGCGCGCCTTCGCCGTCGCCTGCCAGCTGGCCTTGATGGAGCACGGGGCCGAGCTTCAGACCCTGACCGACGCGGCCAACGCCCCCGACGCGCCGACGCGCAACCTGCTGAAGACCTCGCTGACCAACAGCCTGGCCGCCGCCATCCTGATGCCCTACGCCGCCTTCCAGCGCACGGCGGAAGAGACCGGCTATGATCTGGCCCGTCTCCAAGCCCGCTTCGGCGTCGGCTTCGAGCAGGCGGCGCACCGGCTGACGACGCTGTCGCGGCCGACGGCGCGCGGCGTGCCCTTTTTCCTGATGCGGGTGGATCAGGCGGGGAATGTGTCCAAGCGATACGCCTCGGGCGCCTTTCCCTTTTCGCGCTTCGGCGGAGCCTGCCCGCGCTGGCGGCTGCACTCGGCCTTCCGCACGCCGGGCCGCATCGTCACCCAGATCATCGAGACGCCGGATGGTTCGCGCTGGTTCACCCTGGCCCGCACCGTGGATCGCCAGGGTCAGGACGCCTTCACCGAAGGACAGGACCTGGCCATCGGCCTGGGCTGCGAGCTGAAGCACGCCCACCGCCTGATCTATGCGCGCGGCCTGGACCTGCAGAAGCCCGAGGTCACGCCCATCGGCCCCGCCTGCCGCCTGTGTGAACGCCACCCCTGCGCCGAACGCGCCGCCCCGCCGGTCGGGCGGGCGCTGACGGTGGACGACTGGTCCAAGTCCGTCAGTCCCTATCCTTTCGCCTAAATGCCCCTCCCCCTTGCGGGAGAAGGGCGTTAATGCGCCAACAGCAGCGCCACAGGGCTCTCGGTGATCAGGGTCTGAGTCACACCGCCGAATATCCACTGACGCATCCGGGCATGGCCCCAGGCGCCGCTGACGACGGCCCCGGCCTTCATCTCGGCGGCGCAGTCCAGCAGACGACGCCCCGCCGAGCGGTCGTCGTGGGCGCGAGCTTCAGCCTCAGCGTTAACGCCGTGACGCCGCAGCCATCCGGTCACGTCGGCGGTGCGCAGGCGAGCCCCGTCCATGTCCTCAGGATCACACAGCTCCAGCACGCGCACGCTTTCGGCCTCGCGCAGCAGGGGGATGGCGGCGATGGCGGCCAACCGGCTCTCTCGACTGTCGGTCCAGGCCAGCAGCACCGGCGCGCCCGCGACCGCCCGCGCCGGGTTCGGCGGCACGATCATCACCGACCGCCCGGCCCGCATGGTCAGGTCCGCCGGATGTGGCGCCCGCCAGCCGCTGGCGTTGGCGGAGTCACGCCCGACGATCAGAACGTCTGCGGCGCGGGCATGCTTGACGAGCAAGGCCGTCGGGTCGCCCACATCGGCCCGCCATTCGCAGCCCACACCCGCGCGAGTGGCGATCTCACGGAACCGCGCCTCGGCGCCCTTCAGCGCGCTCTCGGCCCGCTCATGCTGGGCGTTCAGCACCTCGCCCAACAGAATTCCTGCCCCATAGGCGTCGGCCATCGGCGTTTCAGGCGCGCAGGCCGACACCCCGATCAGGTGGGCGCCGTGCGCCTTGGCCAGGGCGGCGGCCTGCTCGATCCTTTGGGTGTTGTCGGCTTCGTCATCGACATAGACGATCAGGCTGGACCAGGTCATCGCGACTTCCTCTCGTTCCAGAACGATAGAACGCCTGAGCCGAACTTCTGTCCTTGATCCCGATCAAATAACAGCGATCAGATCAATATGACCCTGCCGTTCTCTACCCGGTGCGGAACACCGGTCCTGCTGAACAGGCTGGCGATCTCAGCCGCCGGATCGGCCGCACCCTGATCCAGCATACGGTCGATGGTCGGGGCCAGCGATGGATCGCCCGAAACGCGGGTCAGGGCGTCCAGCCATTCGGTCCGGCTCAGCACGCCGTCGTCGCGACTGGCCGCCAGCACCGGGCGCAGGAAGTCGAACCAGTCGCCGCCGTCGCGCCGCTTCTGCGCCCCTTCCGCCGCTAGGGCGAAGACGGCGCCGCAGGCGTAGTAGGCCCGATGCTCCCCCCGATCGCCCGCCTCCGAGACTGGCTTGTCGCGGCTCAGACTGATGCAGTCGTCCACCTCGGTCTGTAGCTCGGCGCGGGCGTCATAGGCCTGGTCCAGCGCCTTCAGCGCCCGCACCGCCATCAGGTCGGCCCCGCCCTCGGTGATCCAGGCCTCACGCGCGAACTCATAACGCACCGCCTGTCCCAGCCAGAAGTGCGCGCTTTCATGGCCGATGAACCAGCGCGACCGTTCCAGCATTTCCGCGCTGGGCCGCAACACGCCGACGCCCTCAAACTGCATGACGACCAGCCCCGGCAGGACGCTCCCACCCATGCTGGACAGCCGCTCGGTCGGGCCGTTCCAGCTGACCATGACGGTCGAGGCCTCGCTGCCCACGCCCGGCGCGCCCAGGCGCCGCAGGTAGTAGTCGCCGACATGGGGGGCGAAGCTGCGGATCTCCTCGCCTATCCACGGCGGCAGGTTGGGATCGATGACCGTGGTCAGCCCCTCGCCCGGCGTCACCCGCGCCTGCCCCAGCAGGACATAGGACCGTTCGCCCGTCGTGGTCAGATTGGCCTGCCGCTTGCCGTTGAACAGCACCGGGCCGGCCGTGTCGCGCCAGGAGACGGTGGAGGCCCCGCCCTCCAGATCGACGCCGTTCAGGTCCGCGGGCATGGCCTCGGCCGCCTCGACGGACGGCAGGGCGAAGACGTCGAACTGGCGCGTCGGCAAGGCCACAGCGCCGTCGGAAAACGTCAGCGTCCCGTATTCCGCCTCCAGATAAACAGCCTTGGGCTTGAGCGAAAAGCGCACCTGACGCGGCACAGGTCCCCCGTCCAGACTGCGGATCACGTCATAATGGCCGCGCCGTTCCATGATGACGCCGGGCGTCTCGACCGTCCATTGCGTCGGCCGCCACGGCTGACGCACATCGGTCATCAGCGCCGAGTCCATGAAGGCCCAAACGGGCGCTTCGCGATTGAAGACATAGTCCGCCGTCCAGCGGTCCCCGTCGCGCGTGACCTCGACCACGGGCGCGGCCCGCGCGTCCCAAGTCCCCGGAGGCAGCGGCGCAGCGGCGCAGGCGCCCAGCAAGGTGGCGGTCAGAGCAGTCGAAACGGCGAAGGCTTTCAGACGCAAGGCGGGAAACTCCGGGCTGTTCAGCTTGAACATAGGCGACGCCGCGCCGGCGTCAGCTTACGGTTTGCTCACGATTGCGCCCGTGAAAGGGCGCGGCCCGCCGCCGCCAGTTCGCCCGCCATCACGGATTTCAGCCGCTGCGGCGCCTCGATCGTCACCTGCTCGCCCCAGCTGAACAGGTGCCAGGCCAGTTCGCGCATCCCAGAGGCGCGGAAGCGCACCACGACCGAGCCGTCCGGCTGGTCCTCGATGGCCTGGGTCGGGTGCCAGCGCCAGCCGCGCGCCTCGGTCGCGCCCTCTGGCGTGATCCGCAGGACCACATCTTCGATCTCGTCCTGATAGATGCCGAAGGACTGACTGGCGAAGGCCGCCAGGTCGAAGTCGGCGGGCGGACGCGCCGTCCCTTCGCCTGCCTCGACCGAGGACATGCGGTCCAGGCGGAAGGTCTGGATGCGCCCGCTCTCGCGGTCCGCCGCCACCAGATAGTTGGCGCGCCCGAACATCAGACCGCACGGCGCCACGCTACGGCTGCGCGCCTCGGCGCCGGGACGGGCATAGATGAAACTCAGCGGACGCTCGGCCAGGACGGCGCCGCGAATCTCCGCCAGCATGGTCTCGTCAGCGGTGGGCCTTGGCCCCGCCTGGACGGCGATGGTCTCGGCCCGGACCAAGGCCTCCAGATCAGGGGCCATGCGGTTCAGGGTGGTCGAGCGCATGGCCGCCTTGACCTTGCGCTCCAGCCCCTCCAGCGCCGCCGCCCGAGCCGGTTCGCCTGCCGCGCGGAGGACCGCCGCCGCCTTGCTCAGTTCCAGCATTTCGGTCGCGGTCGGCGCCTGTTCGAAGGCCGACAGACCACCGCGAATGCGCCAGCGCTTGCTCGGCGGGTCCGACACCTCCTCGACCTGAGGGAACAGCATCAGGACGGCGTCGCGCATCCGCTCGGCGGTGCGGCGCCCTACCCGCAGTTGCCCCGCCATGTCATTGATCGTCAGCCCCTCGGCGCTGGCCGCCATGCCCCGCGCCAGATCGATGACCATCGCCGCCTTGTCGTGCCGCAAGAAACTTCTCCACAGAGATACGTCCGTAACTGACGTAATGCTGTCGCATCCTCTCAACATCAGCAAGAGGCAATCGCTTCAGGAGATCACGACATGGCCTTCGCCCGCACCCCCACCGTCCAGAAGCCCGCCCGCCAGACCTTCGCCACCCGTTACATGATCGTGCCGTGCGAAGCCGACGGCGCCTCGGACCTGGCCGTGATCTGGGACCGTCAGGAAGAACAGGTGGTGGACGTCATCTCGGCCTCCGCCAGCAGCCGCTACTCGGACGAAGACGCTCTGTGGGACGAGTTCCACGCAGCCCCCTCGACCTCCCCCGCAGACTGGCGCCTGGCGGCCTGACGGAACCGCGTTCCGCCCTTTCGCGTTCGCCCAAGCGTGACCATTCCGGTCCCGCCAGACGGGGAACTGCCGATGACGTCGTCCCATACCGCCGCGCCTTCGCTTGAAAGCATCGTGAAGTCGGCCCTTCATCGGTCCTGGTGGCTATTGCTGCTACGCGGGATCATCGCCATCGCCTTTGGCGTCGCGACCTTCGTCTGGCCGCAGATCAGCCTGCTGAGCCTGATCCTCGTCTATGGAATCTACGCCCTGGCGGACGGGATTCTGGCCCTGATCGCCGCCATTCGCGGCGGCGGCATCGCCCCGCGCTGGTGGCTGGCGTTGGGCGGGGTGGTCAGCATTCTGGCCGGGATAGTGGCTTTCGTCTGGCCCGGACTGACGGCTCTGGTCCTGGTCTATCTGATCGGCTTCTGGTCGATCATGCGCGGCGTGCTGGAGATCGTCGGCGCTATCCGCCTGAGGAAAGAAATCGCCAACGAGTGGACCCTGATCGCGGCGGGGGTCCTGTCGGTGATCTTCGGCCTGATCCTCGTCTTCGCGCCCGGCAGCGGGGCCATGGGCCTGCTGTGGCTGATCGCGGCCTGGGCCATCCTGTTCGGCGGCCTGCTGATCTTCCTGGCCTTCCGGGTCAGGACGCTGGCGAAGGCGTAAAGCGCGCGTTGCGAGCGGCGACGCGGGCGCGGATCTCGCCGCGCGTCCGCTCCAGCTCGGCCGCGTCGATCAGACGACCGCGCAGCACCACGTCGGCGATGCGTCGCGTAGCGCTGACGTCGGCCAGCGGGTCGGCGTCCAGCACCAGCAGATCGGCCGACTTGCCCGCCGCCACGGCGCCATAGCGCTCGCCCTGATTGAGGAAGCGCGGCCCGTCCACGACCGAGCCCATCAGGGCCTCGCGCGGCGTCAGGCCCAGCTTCACATAGAGCTCCAGCTCGTCGTGCAGCGAGAAGCCCGGATAGTTGAACGAGTTGAGGAAGCCCGCATCCGTCCCGGTCAGGATGGTCACGCCCGCGTCGCGCAGCATGGGCAGGGTCCGTGCGGTGACATCCTTGACGAAGTGGCGGTCGGCCACCTGTTGCGGCGTGGCCTGGGCCGCGCGCTGGACGCGCCAGTCATAGGTGGCCCGAATGCCCGGCCCGATATAGGCCAGGCCGTCGTCGTGCGAATGGTCGTCCAGATCGAGGTTCGCCAGCGTGGTCGAGCCATAGAGGGTCGGCGACACCGCCGTGCCCAGTTCCCGCAAGCGCGCATAGACCCGCCGCGCCGTCTCGACATCAAAGGTGTCGGCGTAGCGCCGCATGGTCTGGGCGTAGGTGAACTTGCCCGCCAGATAGTCGGCGGCGATGGCCGCCTCATCCTTGGAGCCGGCCTTCATGGCATAGTCGAGGTGTTCGATCGACGACAGGCCCGCCTCGGCGGCCTCCAGCACGGTGATGCTGGCCGGAATGTGGGCCGAGGTCTTCATGCCCCGCTTCTTCGCCTCGCGCACGGCGTAGAGGAAGAGCTCGGGCTTCAGGGTGTTGTCGGTGATCTTGACGAAGTCGACGCGCAGGGCCTGAAGGCGATCCAGAGCCGCATCGACGTCGGCCTCGCTGCCGGTCTCGATCACGCCCTTCCAGACCGGGGCTATGCCCTCGATCTTGGGGCCGGAGGTGAAGATACGCGGACTGTCCGGCGTCGGCGGCGCGTCGCGCCAGTCCAGCACCTGCTGCGCCAGATCGCCCGCCGCGTCACGCACCGCAACCACGCCGTTCACGACATAGAGCGGCATCAGCTCGGAGTTCTCGCCGATCAGGGCCTCGCCGCCGCCGAAGTGGACGTGCATATCCCACAGACCGGGCATGACGTAGCGGTCGCCCAGGTCCGTCGTCCGCGTCGCGCGATAGCGGCTGGCCTCGCCTTCCGGCCGGACGGCGACGATGTCCCCGCCGCGCACGGCCACCAGTTGATCGCGCGTCGTCGTCCCCTTCTCGACATCGACCACCGTGGCCGAAGTCAGCAGCAGGTCGACCGTCTCGACCGGGGTTTCAACGGCCCCCAGCGGCGCCGTGGCGCAGGCGGACAGGAGGGCGGCGGCGGCGACGATCAGGAAGGTGCGCATGGCCATCCGCTATAAGCCCCTCCGCACGCCCGGCAAGCCAATCAGGGATAGCGGCGTTTCATCTCGTCGTGGCTGGCGACGCAGAGATCGCGCAGCACGCCCATGTCCACCTGATCCAGACGCTTGATGTAGAGGCAGGCCACGCTGGTCGTGTGCGGCCCCAGCCGCGCCAGCAGGGCTTCGGTCTGCGGCGTCGCGGCCAGATAGAGGGTCAGGGCCGCCTTGCGCGGCGAGAAGCCCATGCGCGGCCAGTCGGCGCTCTTGCCGTTGGCGGTGACGTTGGCGTAGCGGCCAAAGCCGACGATGGACGGCCCCCACAGGACGGGCGCCTCGCCGGTGATTTCGGACATCAGGGCGCAGACGGTTCGGGCGTCCTCGCGCCGTCGCACCGGTTCGACCGCCGCCAGGAAATCCTCGACCGACGCGTCGGTGGGCTTGGTCTTGGGTTCAGACACGGGGTTCAGACACGGGGCGCCTCCACGGCTTCGATGGCCAGGCCCGGCGCCGTCGAACAGCCGGCCAGGGTCCAGTCGCCCTGACTGCGCATCCGCCGCCAGGCCCCGGCGGGGGCCGCGATCTGCGGTTGATCCGGACCGAGCACCAGCGGTCTCAGCCCCTGATCCGTGACCAGTTCCAGCGTCAGCGGCGCCCCCATGTAGAAGGCCCATATCTCGGTCGTCTCGACCGGACGCCAGTCGTCGGCGTCCTCCGCCGTCAGCAGCCGATAGGCGGTCGCCGCCTCGGAGCCGCAGGCCGCCAGCCCCGGATCGCGCGCCATGGGCCGAAAATGCCCGCCCTCGGGATGGGGGCTCAGCGACAGGTTGGCGATGATCTCGTCCGCGCTGAACACGATCTCCCCCTCCTCCGTCATGGCCGCCCCGCTGCTGGTTTCAGGGCCTTGATGGCGCTGTTCGCGGCGGGACTCAACGGTGCAGGCGAACCCGCCTCACAGCGCCTTCACGATCCCCTCGACCATCTTCTTGGCGTCGGCGAACAGCATCATGGTGTTATCGCGGAAGAAGAGTTCGTTCTCGACGCCGGCGTAGCCTGCCGCCATGCCGCGTTTGATGAAGAGGACAGTGCCCGCCTTCTCCACGTCCAGCACCGGCATGCCGTAAATGGGCGATTGCGGATCGGTCTTGGCGGCGGGGTTGGTGACGTCATTGGCGCCGATGACGAAGGCCACGTCGGCGGAGCTGAACTCGGAGTTGATGTCCTCCAGCTCGAACACCTCGTCATAGGGGACGTTGGCCTCGGCCAGCAGGACGTTCATGTGGCCCGGCATCCGGCCCGCGACGGGGTGGATGGCGTATTTCACCTCGACGCCTTCTTCCTTCAGCTTGTCGGCCATTTCGCGCAGGGCGTGCTGGGCCTGGGCCACTGCCATGCCGTAGCCCGGGACGATGATGACCTTGGAGGCGTTCTTCATGATGAAGGCGGCGTCCTCGGCCGAGCCCTGCTTGACGGGGCGGGTCTCGACCGCGCCCGCGCCGCCGGCCGCCGCCGCATCCCCGCCGCCGAAGCCGCCCAGGATGACGCTGATGAAGCTGCGGTTCATGCCCTTGCACATGATGTAGCTGAGGATAGCGCCCGACGACCCGACCAGGGCGCCGGTGATGATCAGGGCGATGTTCTCGAGCGTGAAGCCCAGAGCCGCCGCGGCCCAGCCGGAATAGGAGTTCAGCATCGACACCACCACCGGCATATCTGCGCCGCCGATGGGGATGATCAGGGTCGCGCCCAGAATGAGCGCAATGGCGAAGACGCCCCAGAAGGCCCAGATGGCCGTGCCGCCGGTGCCGATCAGCACGCCGATAAGGAAGACCAGCGCCAGGGCCAGGCCGATGTTGATCAGGTGGCGCGCCGGCAGCAGGATCGGCGAACCGCTCATCCGGCCGTCCAACTTGGCGAAGGCGATGACCGAGCCGGTGAAGGTAATGGCCCCGATGGCCACGCCCAGCGACAGCTCGACGATCGACAGGGTCTTGATGCCGCCGCCGGCCGTCATGATGCCGAAGGCGTCAGGCGCATAGACCGCGCCGACCGCCACCAGACAGGCGGCCAGACCGACCAGGGAGTGGAAGGCCGCCACCAGCTGCGGCATGGCCGTCATCGGCACCCGCTTGGCGATCAGCGCGCCTGCGCCCCCGCCGACCACGACGCCGCCGCCGATCAGGGCCAGGGTCATCAGGTCCAGCGCGCCGGACGTGCCTAGCGTCAGCAGGGTCACGCCGACGGCCAGACCCATGCCGATCATGCCGAGCGTATTGCCTCGACGGCTGGTCTCCGGGCTGGACAAGCCCCTGAGCGAGAGGATGAACAGGACCCCCGCGGCCAGATAGGCCAGCGCGGCTATGGATGCGTTCATCAGATCCCCTCCCCCAGGGTCATGTCAGTCGGTCATTTCAGATCAGAAGACGTTGACGACAGCCGGCGTCGCAGCGTCACGCGTGCCAGCCGAGGTGGCCACGCCGTTCTTGACCACGGCGACGCCCACGCCGCCCTCGCCGCCCGTCTTGGTCACGCGGCAGCTGCCGTTGTCGCTGGGCAGACGGCCGGCCATGTGGCCCGTGCCCGTGTGGTTGATGCGGTTCATGTGGATGCCGCGAATGGTGACCGGCGCGAACTGGCATTGCAGCGCCCAGCTGGCGCCCTGCGGCGCGGCCACGGACCAGTGCAGGCCGCCATAGGGGTTCTGGCCCACTTCTTCGGTCTTCTGAGCCGAGGCGGCGCCGGAGACGGCGACGGCGGCGGTCAGGGCGGCGGCGAAAATCAGGGTGGTCTTCATAATAGTTACTCTCAGCGTTTGGTCAGGCCTTGGGTGCGGGACAGTCGCCACAGCGCGGCGGCGATGAACAGCGGCCCCAGGAATATCATGGCCCAGTCGAAGACGGTCATCTCGCGGTTCTGGATGACGATCCGCGTCAGCACGGCGGCGAAGACCAGCACCACGCCGCAGTCCTGAAACCGCAGCTTGCCGATGGGGTCTTTCACCCGCACCCAGCTCCAGATCCACAGGGCCACGCCCAGACCGGTGACGGCCCAGGAGACATAGAAGGCGAACAGAACAGGCGAAAAAATCACGAAGCCTTGGGCCTTTCCTTCTTCTTGTACATGGCCAGCATCCGTCGCGTGACCATGAAGCCGCCGAAGATGTTGACGCTGGCGAGCGTCACCGCCGCCACGCCCGCGCCCTTGGCGATCCAGGCGTTCGGACCAGCCGCCTCGGGACTGAGCGCCGCCGCAGCGATCAGGCCGCCGACGATGATGACGCTGGAAATTGCGTTGGTCACGGCCATCAGCGGCGTGTGCAGCGCCGGCGTCACGCTCCACACCACATAATAACCGACAAAGATCGCCAGCACGAAGATGGCCAGCCGGAAGATCGTGGGATCGACGTGTTCCATGGTCAGCTTTGCCTCACCTTGAATTCCAACTGCTCCAATCGACGATCAACTCGCGCCACCAGCAACAGACCAGTCGCGAGCGCGATCGAAAGGGCAGCGGGCATGATCGCCCCAACCAACATATTCATCCAAACATAGGCAGGCGGCGGGGTGCCTGCACTCAAAGCGCCGAACGGCAGGTTCCCCACGGCCAAAAGCGAACCACCAACGCCGATCAGGTAGGCTGTGATCGTCGCGATCAAGCGAAGCGCATTCATCCCTTCACGCCCTCATGCACCACGGCCCCGCCGTGCGTCACGACGGCGGCCTTGAGGATTTCGTCTTCCAGATCCAGCGTCACGACGCCGTCCTTGAGCATCAACCCGACGAAGGCCGTCAGGTTGCGCGCATAGAGGGCGCTGGCGTCGGCTGCGATCCGGCCCGGCAGGTTGGTGTAGCCGACGATGGAGGCGCCGTTCGCCGTGGTCACGACCTCGCCCGCCTTGGCGCCGGCGACATTGCCGCCCGCCTCGACCGCCAGATCGATCAGGACCGAACCCGGCTTCATCGAGGCCACCTGTTCGGCGCTGACCAGCACCGGCGCCGCGCGACCGGGGATCAGGGCCGTGGTGATGACGATGTCCTGCTTCCTGATGTGTTCGCCGGTCAGGACGGCCTGCTTGGCCTGGTATTCCGGCGACATCGGCTTGGCGTAGCCGCCAGCGGTCTGCGCGTTCTTGAACTCTTCGTCCTCGACGGCCAGGAATTTGGCGCCGAGGCTTTCGACCTGTTCCTTGGTGGCCGGGCGCACGTCGGTGGCGGTGACGACCGCGCCCAGACGCCGGGCCGTGGCGATGGCCTGCAAGCCCGCGACGCCGACGCCCATGACGAAGACCTTGGCCGGGGCGACCGTGCCCGCCGCCGTCATCATCATCGGGAAGCCCTTGCCAAAGGCGTAGGCCGCCTCGATCACCGCGCGGTAGCCGGCCAGATTGGCCTGGGACGACAGCACGTCCATGACCTGGGCGCGGGTGATGCGCGGCACGAATTCCATGGCGAAGGCGGTGACGTTGGCGCCTTTCAGCGCCTCGACCGTGTCCTTCTCGCGATAGGCGTCCAGCATGGCGATGACGATGGCGCCGGGCTTGAGCGCGCTGGTTTCCTGCGCCGTCGGGCCGCGCACCTTCAGCACGATGTCGGCGCCCTCCAGCACCGCGCGGGTGTCGGGCTTCACCGTGGCCCCGGCCTCGGCGTAGTCGGCGTCGGGAATGGACGAGCCGAGGCCCGTCCCGGCCTCGACCGAGACGGTCGCGCCCAGGGCGATCAGCTTCTTCACCGTCTCCGGCGTTACAGCGCAACGCGTTTCGCCTTCACGGCGTTCGCGGGTCACGGCGATGGCGACAGCCAAGCGAATCCCTCCCAAGTCCCCCAGAGCCCGAACGTTAGGACGAAGCAGAAGGGCGCGTCAAAGTCCGAATTGCTGCACTTGCGTAATTTTATTGCCCAAATAGCGCTAACAGGCGCTCAGCAAGGCAAGTTCGTGCCCGCGCTTACGCTGCGATGCAAAAGAAAAGCCCGCCGAGCACGCGGCTCGACGGGCTGATCCCCAGGTCGTAACGCCGCAGACGCGGCGCAAACCTCAGTGCGCGGGCTTGGAGCGCAGGGCGAAGAAGCCCGCCACGAAAACCACCACGCCGCTGATCGCGCCGGCCAGGAAGCCCGCGCCCACGGCGAACCACACCGTCAGCAGCACCAGGAGCGCCGCGGTCGCCAGCGAGCCCCACTTGGCCAGGAAGAGGAACAGATGCCAGGTCGAGACCTGCTCCGAGATTTCCATCGCGCCATGCACATAGGCGTGTTCGGCGTTGTCTGCGTGCTGGTCGGCCATTCAGGTCTTCCGAAAAAGAGTCAGGATTTCGACGGCTCTTATAGCGACGCCCGCGCGCGGCTCAAGCCCGCGCAGCGCATGGCGACATTCCGCACCGCCTCTCCGGCTCTGGCCAAAGGGTTTCAGCGCCGCACCCCTTCGCGGCTTCCATGGCAGAGGTCCGGGTGACGAGGCATGCGGCCTCGCCCCGCCGCGCAGGCGCGGCAGGTCGAGAGGGCTGGACGGGGCGCCGGGCCTTCGCCCGGAGACAGATGAGTAGTACCGTTTCGACGAAGACCGACGCCCCGCGCGAAGAGTTGGACATGAGCTCGGGGCAGGCGCCGCTGTTCGCGGCTACTCCCGGCGCCCATGACGGGCAGGCTGCACCGGGGGATGGCGGCGCTCAATCCCTTGCAGTTTCAGGGATTGGCGGGGCTGGATGTGAAGGCTGCCCCTTTTTACCGCTCATCCCGGCGAAGGCCGGGATGAGCGGGTTTGGGGGAGGCAGCGAGACCCCTCATCCGACCCGCTACGCGGGCCACCTTCTCCCGCAAGGGGAGAAGGAAGGATGGGGTGAGCACTTTCCCTTCTCGCCTTCACAGTCCACCCTGCCGGCCAAGCGCAAGGGGCCACGCCATGACCGACCCGTTCCACGACCAGACCGGACGCGCCTCGCTGGGCGGGACGAAGGGGCTGGCGGTCGCGCGACTGGGGATCGGTCTGGTGCAGGGGCTGCTGCTCTATGGCCTCTATCGCAGCATGGCGACGCACGACGCCTTGACCTGGCCCGCGACCAACCCGCCGCTGTTTGCGGCCCTGGTCCTGGCCTGCGCCTTTACGCCCGTCATGCTGCTGGCGGGGGTGGGACGGTTGTCGGTCAAGGCGCTGGCGCTCTGGGGCGTGGTCGCCGCAGCGGTTCTGGCCCTGCTGGGCTGGCATGACGCCGCGCAACAGACGAGCGACTATTTCCGCCCGCCCTATCTGCGTTTCCCGGTCGTGGCCTTCAGCGCCTCCGCGCTGTTCATCGCCCACCATCTGATCGTCCCGGCGGCGGCAAGCCGCCGCTGGATCGCTGACTTCGACGACTATTTCGACACGGCGTGGAAGGCCGGGGTGCAGTTGGCCCTGTCGCTGGGCTTCACCGGCGCCTTCTGGCTGCTGCTGTTCCTGGGCGCGGCTCTGTTCCGCATCATCGGCCTCAGCTTCCTGTCCGACCTGATCGGCGAGGAGTGGTTCGCCATCCCCGTCACCTGTCTGGTCTTCGCCGTCGCCGTGCAACTGACCGACGTGCGGGCGGGCCTGATCCGGGGCGTGCGGACCGTGGCCCTGATGCTGCTGTCCTGGCTGCTGCTGGTCATCACCGTGTTGGTGGCGGGCTTCCTTGCGGCCCTGCCCTTCACCGGACTGGACGGGTTGTGGAAGACGGGCAGCGCCACGGCTCTGGTGCTGTCGGCGGCCGCCGCCCTGATCATCCTGATCAACACCGCCTATCAGGACGGACGCGAGGACAACCTGCCGCCCGTGGTGTTGCGCGTCGCCGTGCGGGTCGCCGCCGTCCTGCTGACGCCGCTGATCCTGATCGCGATCTGGGGCTTAAGCCTTCGCATCGGCCAGCACGGCCTGACGCCGGACCGGATCATCGCCTCGGCCTGCGCCCTGGTCGGGGTGGTCTATGCGGCAGGTTACGGCTGGGCGGCGCTTTGTCCCTTCTGGAAGAAGACGGCGTGGATGAAGCCGCTGGAGCGGACCAATGTCGCCGCCGCCGTCCTGACCGTCGCCGTCATCCTGGCCCTGTTCAGCCCCCTGCTGGACCCCGCCCGCCTGTCGGTCGGGGATCAGGTCGCCCGGCTGAAGCGCGGCGCCGTCAGCGCGGCGCAGTTCGACTACGCCTTCCTGCGCTTTGAGGCGGGCAAGACTGGTCAGGCGGCCCTGGCCGATCTGGCCAGGTCGTCAGACGCCGAGGTCGCGCGCCGGGCCAAGGCGGCGCAGGCGAGCAAGGACCGCTACGCCCTGAAACAGACTGACGAGTCCATTCCGCCCCGCACGCCGCGCATCAGCGCCTGGCCCGTCGAGGCCGCCCTGCCCGCCGGGTTCGTGACCCCGGTGCGTCCCAACGACCCCCGCTATGGCTGTCAGGACCCCATCGACTGCGTGGCCACCGCCCGCGATCTGAACGGCGACAGCAAGGTCGAGGTCCTGCTGGCCGACAGCTACCGCATCGCCCTGTTCGCGAAAGGGACTGACGGCGCCTGGACGCATCAGGGCGACTATCGCGTCGCCTACTGCGGTTCCGGCCCCGCCAATGTGCGCGACCTGCTGAAGGACCCGCAGACGGCGCCGGTCGCGCCGGTCTGGCCCGACCTGTCGACCGCACGCGGCCTGGGTCGATTCCAGCCCGAACAGGACTGCCCGTCACCCGTCGCCGTTAACCCCTGACTCAGGTCTCCGAAACCCGATCTTCACCCCCTGTGGTCTAGGGTGAGCTGGAAACGAGCCGATCCCGAGCAACGAGGACGGCCGTTACGGTGATGTTTTAGGGTGTGTTTCACATGGCCAAGACCGTTCTGGTCGTCGACGATGATCCCACGCAGCGCCGCCTGATTCAGGCGGTGCTCGACCGCGAAGGCTATGCCGTCGTCCACGCCGAGAGCGGGGGCGAGGCCATCGACCGCCTGACCAAGGGCGGCGGCGCCGACGTGGTTCTGCTGGATCTCGTCATGCCGGGCCTTTCGGGGCTGGAGACCCTGGCGGAGATCCGCACGGCGGGCGTTCCCACGCCCGTCATCGTTTTAACAGCTAACGGCGGCATCGAGACCGTGGTCAAGGCCATGCAGGCCGGGGCCCAGGACTTCTTCGTCAAGCCGGTCGGGCCGGAGCGCCTGCTGATCGGGGTGCGCAACGCCCTGCAGCTGACCCAGCTGTCGGCCGAGATCGGCCGCCTGAAGAAACACGTCTCGGGCCGGACCTCGTTCGACGACATCGTCGGCGACAGCCCGCCGATGCGCATGGTCAAGGCTCTGGGCGCGCGCGCCGCCAAGTCCGGCATCCCGGTGCTGATCACCGGCGAAAGCGGCGTCGGTAAAGAAGTCATCGCCCGCGCCCTGCACGGTGCCTCGGACCGGGCCGGCAAGCCCTTCGTGGCCGTCAACTGCGGCGCCCTGCCCGCCAACCTGGTCGAGTCGATCCTGTTCGGTCACGAGAAGGGCAGCTTCACCGGCGCCACCGACAAGCACGCCGGCAAGTTCATGGAGGCCAACGGCGGCACCCTGTTCCTGGACGAGATCGGCGAACTGCCGCTGGACATGCAGGTCAAGCTGCTGCGCGCCCTGCAGGAAGGCGAGATCGACCCGGTCGGATCGAAGCGCGCCGTCAAGGTCGACGTCCGCATCGTCTCGGCCACCAATCGCGACCCGGCCCAGCAGGTCAAGGAAGGCGCCTTCCGCGAGGACCTCTTCTATCGCCTGAACGTCTTCCCCATCGAGGCCCCGGCCCTGCGCGAACGGCGCGAGGACATCCCGGCCCTGGTCGAGCATTTCATCGCCCGCTTCAACGTCGAGGAAGGCAAGCGCGTCGCCGGCTGCGCCGTCGAGACCATGGCCCTGCTGCAGGCCTTCGACTGGCCCGGCAACGTGCGCCAGCTGGAAAACTCGATCTATCGCGCCCTGGTGCTGGCCGATTCGCCGCTGTTGCAGCCGCACGACTTCCCGGCCATCTCGGGCGTCGCCATGCCGCTGACGTCTGGCGCCGCCATCTCGCATGACCGCGCCGAGACGCCGCACAGCGACGACCAGGCCGAAGCCCAGCCCGACAGCCCGGTCCGCATCATCGACGCCCGCGGCCACCTGCGCACGCTGGAAGAGATCGAACGCGACCTGATCCAGCACGCCATCGAGGTCTATTCCGGCCACATGAGCGAGATCGCCCGACGCCTCGGCATCGGCCGCTCGACCCTGTACCGCAAGGTCCGCGAACAGGGGCTGGAAGAGCAGCTGAAGGAAGCGGGCTGAGGCGATCTCAGCCCGCCTCTGCCCCATAGCGGTTCGGTCCTGACGCCCCCCTCAAGGCCAGCAGGACGATCAGCCCGATCAGGCTGATGATGTAGAGCATATTGTTGGCGAACAGCAGGAAGAAGGGGCCGAGCGCGGCCTCCTCCGACTGCATGAGCCGCTCGATCACCCAGGGAAACAGGGTCGAGGCGATCGCGGCAAACACCAGCGGCGGCAGCCCCCACCACCCGGCCCGCCCCGTGTCGTGCAATCGTCGCGTCACCGCCGCAGCCAGCAGGATCGCAGCCGCGACAAACACCAGCCGTACCGCCCAGAAAAGAGGCCCTAGATCCAGCATCGGCATGGAGGCGGGATCATGGATCTCGACTGAATATTGCCCCGGCCCCGTGACCACCGTCGCCTTGTCGGGATGTTCAGCGGCAAAGCGCGCCGCCTCGCCAAACATGGTCGCCATGGTCGGGATCATGGCCAGCATCAAGCCCACATAGAGCAGCACGACCACCACCAGCGCATAGGGCCAGAATCGCCCGCGCCGATCACGACCGCTGAAATCAGCCAACCGCCGAAAACCGTCCAGAATCGCCGTCATCATTCCCACCCCTTGTCTCGCCCCGCGACCAGTCCGCAGCGCGCCCCTGGGTGGAAGCTATGCCATTCGTTGCTCTGCGTCGCCAGGCCGACGGAACCGAAGCCGTTCCAGCCTCGTATCTTCTTCAGGCTGCTCGCAGGCCAAGAGGTCCGACCATCATGGATTCCGTTTTCCGACTTGAGAACGATGTCGCCATCGTGACCGGCGGGGCCGCCGGGATCGGGCGCGGCATCGCCGAGACCTTTGCTCAGGCAGGGGCCGCCGTGGTCGTCACCGACCTGAATAAGGACGGCGCTGATGAGGTGGCGGCGGCCATCGTCGCTGCGGGCGGACGGGCCATCGCCCTGGAATGCAACGTCACCGACGAGGCCCATCGACAGGCCGCCGTGGACGCCGCCATCAAGGCCTTCGGCAAGGTGACGATC
The DNA here is from genome assembly GCA_029203145.1 of Candidatus Brevundimonas phytovorans. Lineage (NCBI taxonomy): Bacteria > Pseudomonadati > Pseudomonadota > Alphaproteobacteria > Caulobacterales > Caulobacteraceae > Brevundimonas > Candidatus Brevundimonas phytovorans. Next base: position 592,039 of record CP119309.1, on the reverse strand, counting down.
CTGGCCAACAACGCGGGCGGCGGCGGGCCCAAGCCCTTCGACATGCCGATGAGCGATTTCGAATGGGCCTTCCAGCTCAACGTCTTCGCCATGTTCCGCTTCATGCAGATCGTCGCGCCCCACATGGAGGCGGCGGGCGGCGGGGCGATCCTCAACATTTCCTCGATGGCCGGCGAGAACAAGAACAGCCGCATGGCCTCCTATGGAGCGTCCAAGGCGGCGGTCAATCATCTGACCCGCAACGTCGCCTTCGACCTGGGCCCCAAGGGCATCCGGGTCAACGCCATCGCGCCGGGGGCCATCAAGACCCACGCCCTGTCCACCGTCCTGACGCCCGAGATCGAGGCGGCCATGCTGAAGCACACGCCGCTGGGCCGTCTGGGCCAGCCGCAGGACATCGCCAACGCCGCCCTCTTCCTGTGCTCGCCCGCCGCCGCCTGGATCAGCGGCCAGGTTCTGACCGTCTCGGGCGGCGGGGTTCAGGAACTGGACTGAAGCCGTGCTAGACTGTTCGTCATGAGCGACCAGAACGACGACCAGTCCCCCGCCCCGGCGGCTGCCACGCCCGGCGAAACGCCGATCCAGCGCGCCCTGCGTGAAAAACAGGAAGCCATCGCCGCCCGCGCCAAACCCCCGCGCGGCGGCCGCTTCCAGCGTGAACAGGCCGCCCGCGTCAAAAGCGGCGCCGTGCGGCCTTGGAGCACCAAGTAGGGGCTGACGGCGAAGCGGACATGATGAATGGCGGTTCGGGGTAGGAAGCGGACCTTACAGGAAGCGGATCGTCGGCTTCTCGAAGCAGACTACCTCAACACATTCTTGCTCAGTCGCGATCAGGCAGGAGTAGGTTGTTTCGGGTTCCGAAGGGCGCACGTATTTCCGATATTCGACGACGTAGGGGGCATCCTCGCTCATGAACACGCCGATGTCCGCGTCGCCACCGCTCAAGAGTGGTTCGCCTTTGTAGGCTTTCAGATACTGCCAGAAGTCGCTTTCGGCATAGGAACGGAAGGCTCGAGGTGGATCGAACTGAACCTCAAAATGAGGATCGCCTTTCACGGCCAGCGTGACGACCAGCGACCCAACATCGTAGCGAAGGGCGTGGAGAAAAAAGTTGGGAACCCGGAGAGGCGTGTCGTCCATACCGAACCATCACCTGCTTACGGAACGTCCGCAACGGGTCGAGGCCGTGTAAAAACGCTGAGCCACGCTGAGGCAGAGGTGACGACGAGGCGCGATGGCCTCAAGCCCTGATCGCTTCCATCAACGGTTTCGCTCCCAACACCGCCATCACCCGCTTCATGTTGTAGGCCAGGATGTGGAGGCTGATCTCGGTCTTCACGTTGGGAAGGCGCTTCGTGAGGAAGTGGGTGTGGCCCATCCAGGCCTTGATCGTGCCGAACGGGTGTTCGACCAGGCTTCGCCGTTCGCGCATGGCTCTGGGCCTCAGGTCCATACGGGCCTGTAAGGCGTCGATCACCGCTTCATGCTCCCAGCGCGTGACCTTTCGTTCGACCGCAGGCGTGCACTGGAGCTTGATGCTGCAGCCGGTGCAACTGGTCCGGTCCCAGTATCGATGCAGCGTCATGCCCTTCTCGACGACGGTCATGTGATACGGAAGCAGGGAGCCGGCTGGGCATCGGTAGACGTCCTGGTCGGGCAGATAGACGAAGTCCTGCTTGCCGAAACGGCCGGTCGCCTTGGCACCTGACGTCAGCGTTTTCGGCACGAAGGGCGTCACGCCCAAGGCCTCGCAGGCCAGGATTTCCTCGCCGGAGAAGTAGCCCCGGTCGGCCAGCACATCGAGCCTCTCCACGCCCATGGCGTCCTTGGCTCGGCTGGCCATGTTCGCCAGTTGCTGCCGGTCCGAGCCGGTCATGATCACCTCGTGGGCGACGATCAGGTGGTGCTCGCCTTCGACGGCGGACTGGACGTTGTAACCGACGATGCCGCTGCCCCGACCGGACGTCGCCATGGCGCGGGCGTCGAGATCCGTCAGGGAGACCTGGCCATCCGGCGCCGCCTCGACCTCGGCCTCCATGACCGTCAGCATCGCCATCTGGGCACGCAGCCGATCGATCTTCTCGACCAGCCGACCGGACCGCGCCTCAACGGCTTCGCCTTCATGGCGATCCGCCGTGTCCAGGTCTTGAAGATAGCCGGCGATGTGTTCGGCGACCTGTTCGATCCGTCGCTTGACCTTGTAAGCGGTGAAGTTCTTGTCGCGGGTGTTCACGGCCTTGAACTTCGAGCCGTCGATGGCGACCAGGGCTGATCCAAACAGGCCAAGCTGGCGACACAGCACGATGAACTGCGCGCACGCCGCCTGGATCGCCGCGCCGTTGTCGCGGCGGAAGTCGGCGATGGTCTTGTGGTCGGGCGCCAACCGCCCCGTCAGCCACATCAGCTCGACATTGCGCTGCGCCTCACGCTCCAGCCGCCGGCTGGACTGCACCTTGTTCAGGTAGCCGTAGACGTAGAGCTTCAACAGCGTGGCCGGATGATAGGCTGGCCGTCCCGTCGACGCTGGCGTCATACCCTCGAAGCCCAGGCCCATCAGATCCAGTTCGTCGACGAAGACATCGACCACCCGGACCGGATTATCCTCGACCACATAGTCATCCAGACATTCGGGAAGCAGCGTGGGCTGCCGACGATCTGCACCCTGAACGAAGCGGCTCATAATCCACCTCCTGCTAACCTCAGGAGGCTAACCTAATTCGCTCGGACAGAAGGTGTTTTCACACAGCCTCGGTCGAAAGCGGATATCCTTAGAGCGGCGCGTTCTTCCCTTTCGTCATCCTCCGGCAAGCCGCCTCTTGGCGGCGCAGACCGGGGGACCCAGCGGCGCGCGAGAGCGCGAACCTGTCGCGCAGACGATGGTCGAACACTCGTGAACAGATCGCCTTCGGCGCCGCTGGGTCCCCCGGTCTCGCTGCGCTCGCCGGAGGATGACGAAAGCAAAAGCGTACACCAAGGTCCGCAGCGGGTCGGAAGCTGATATCGCTAACCCCTCCCGCAGCCTGGGTTCCGGGTTCGCTTCGCCCCCCCGGAATGACGGTGGGAGGAGAACCTTTATTCCTCCGCCTTTTTCGCCTTCTTCATCCAGGGGCGGGTTTCCTCGCCGTTGGCCTTGGCGGTGATTTCCTTGAGCTTGCGGGTCTGCATGGTCGAGAAGGCCTGACCGGGGGCGCCTTTTTCGGGGTCGGCGAAGGCGCGGCCGTGGGTTTCGATTCGCTCGCCGACGGAATCGAGGAAGTCGCCCTCCCATTCGGACAGCGAAACGCCCGCCTTCTCTGCAGAGCGGCGGGCGCGTTTCAGGGCGTTCAAGGCAGACCGCTTGGCGGCTTCCTTCTGCTGCTCCCAAGGGCTCAGCGAAGGTTTCTTTTTAGGGGCGCTATCGCCCTTCGGGCTACTTGAGCCCAGGCTTGGCGCGGCGCTGCTCTTGAGCCCGCTGGAGCGCAGCTTGGATGCGTCGCCACCCTTCAGGCTGCTGGAGCGTGAAGGGGGGTCGCGGGCGGGCTTGAAGGGCGTGCGCTTCAGGCCCGCCTCCCTCAGATCTCGCCGAGGGCCGACAGGTAGAGGTCGAGAATCGCTTCTTCTTCCTGACGCTTGGCCTTGTCCTGCTTGCGCAGGCGCAGGACCTTGCGCAGCACCTTGACATCATAGCCCTCGCCCTTGGCCTCGGCGAAGACCTCCTTCATATCGACCATGACGGCCTGCTTGTCCTCTTCGAGGCGCTCCAGGCGTTCGATGATCGAGCGCAGACGGCCCTGGGCCGTGGCGGTCAGGACGTCGGAGGCGGCGTCGAAGGCGGGGGCGTCGTCGGCCATGGGAGAGGCTCCAGAGAACTCAAGCAGGCCAGGGGCCGTCAGAGCAGAAAGGGAATCACCCGGACGTGCCTAGGGCCGGCAGGGCGACAAGGAATGATGCAGCGGACGCTAACCACGCCCGGCCCGGAGGCTCAACCGTCCAGACACGAAAAAGGCCGCGGACAGGGTCCACGGCCTTGGATATCGCAACCGCGGCGCCGAAACCGGCGCCGACGCGGTCTTAGCCTTGCTTGGCTTTGAAGCGCGGGTCGGTCTTGTTGATCACATAGACCACGCCCTTGCGGCGAACGATCTTGCAGTCGCGGTGGCGACCCTTGAGCGACTTAAGCGAGCTACGGACCTTCATGGTCGGACGTCCCGAAGAATTGGAGGCCCGTGAGGGCGGACAAAAACAAATGCGCGGAGAGCCTGCGAACAGGACCTTGCGGCGGAGCGGTGCGTATAGAGAGGCCCCGGCCTTTCGTCAACATTCGGCGCGGGGATTCCGCTGGAGGCCTGGCCTCCGGGTCGAACGGAGGGTCTCCGGACATGCACGTCCGGCGCGTCGCCCCTCCGCCACCAGGCCGCGTCCAAGGGATGGCGAAATGTAAAACGGGGTTCGTTAAGGCGCACCTGTCGCAAAGGGTTAGCGGCGACTTAACCCTTTTCATCGAAACCCCTTTTCGCTTCGCGCGCTTGTGATTGGTCGTAGAATTCGGGGGCGTTAGCCTGTGCTCATGCGTATCGCCTATCGTCTTGCCCTCCTGGGTTCCGTCGCCGCCTGCGCGCCCATGGTTCCCATGCCGCCTCAGCCGCAGCCTGCGCCGCCCGCCGTGGTGGAGCCCGCGCCCGCGACGACGGCCCCCGCCGCCCCGCCCGCGTCGACCGACCTGTCGGACGCCTATGACCAGGCCGGGTTCGAGGCGTGGAAGCAGGGCTTCCTCGATCGTCACGGCGGCGAGCGGAAGTGGGAATATTCGCGCGAACTGAACGGCGTCACGCCCAACGCCAGCGTCATCCGCCTGGACCGTAACCAGCCCGAATTCTCTCGCCCGGCCGGCGCCTATATCCAGAGCGCCACCGCCCCCGCCCGAATCGGCATGGCGCGCCAGCGCGTGGACCGCGTGCCGTGGGACGTAACCCAGCGATTCGGCGTGCCGACCGAGATCCTGCTGGGCGTCTGGGCTCAGGAAAGCGCCTTTGGTCAGGTTCAGGGCGATTTCGACGTCATCCGTTCGCTGGCGACCCTGGCCTATGACGGCCGCCGCCGCGCGTGGGCCGAGGACCAGTTGAAGAACGCGCTCGACATCGTCGTGGACGGCAAGCGCGCCCGCAACGGCCTGAAGGGCAGCTGGGCGGGCGCCATGGGCCAGACCCAGTTCATGCCCGACAGCTATCTGAAGCTGGGCGTGGATCAGAACGGCGACGGCAAGGTCGACATCTGGGGTTCGGACGCCGACGCCCTGGCCTCGGCGGCGAATCTGCTGGCCCAGGCCGGGTGGAAGCGCGGTCAGGGCTGGGCCTATGAGGTCATCCTGCCCGCCAACTTCGACTACAGCCAGGCCGAGGGGCCCAAGCACGACTGGGCCTATTGGTCGGGGCGCGGCGTACGTCTGGCCAACGGGGCGGTGCTGAACGCCGCCGAAGCCGCCGAGGGCGCGACCATCCTGCTGCCGCAGGGCGCCAAGGGGCCGGTCTTCCTGGCCCTGCCCAACCACTATGTCATCCGGCGCTACAACAACTCGGTCAGCTATGCCCTGGCCATCGGCCTGATCGCCGACGGGGTGCAGGGCAAACCGCCGCTGACCGCGACCTGGCCCAACGACGGACCGCTGACGCGCGAACAGCGCGTGGGCGCCCAGACGGCCCTGACCAGGATGGGCTTCGACACGCAAGGGGTGGACGGGGTGATCGGGTCGAACACGCGCGCCGCCCTGCGCCGCTGGCAGCAGGCCAACGGGCGGGTGGCGGACGGCTATCTGACGGATGTCCTGGCGGACGAGCTGATCCGGCGGGCGCGGTAGATCTTCCTTCTCCCCTTGAGGGAGAAGGTGGCAGGCGAAGCCTGACGGATGAGGGGTGTGAGCGCCTCCCATCCGATCAAGACCGCAACGTCTGATCCACGACATACAAACGTCGTGCCGACACCCCTCATCCGGCCCTGACGGGCCACCTTCTCCCTCAAGGGGAGAAGGAAAACTCAGGCCTTCATGCGCCAGGTGGCGCCTTGGGGGCCGTCCATGACGACGACGTTCAGTGCGTTCAGGCGGTCGCGGATGCGGTCGGCCTCGCCCCAGTTCTTTTCGGCGCGAGCGACGGCGCGTTGTTCCAGCAGGGCCTCGACCTCGGCCTTGAGGGCCGGATCGCCGCCCTCGAACCATTCATCCGGGGTCAGGGCCAGCACGCCGAGCAGGCCGGCGGCTTCGGTCAGGCTCCAGCGGGCCATGGCGACGTCGTTGATGTCGGCCTCGGCGTCGTTCAGCAGGTCGCGCAGGGCGTTGCCGAGACCGAACAGCTGGGCGATGGCGCCGGGCGTGTTGAGGTCGTCCTCCAGCGCGTCCAGCACCGGGTCCAGGGCGTTCTCGGCCAGTTCCATCTCGGCCTCGTCCAGCGTGGCCTCGTCGAAGTCGGCCAGAGCTGCGTCGGCGTCGCGCAGGACGCCGTAGAGGCGGTCGAGGTTCTTGCGCGACTGCTCCAGCAAGGTCTGGTTCCAGTCGAGCGGCTGGCGATAGTGGGCGCTCAGCAGGGCCCAGCGCACCACCTCGCCCGGCATGGCCTGCACCAGATCATGCAGCAGCAGGACGTTGCCGATCGACTTGGACATCTTCTCGGCGTCCACGGTCAGGAAGCCGTTGTGCATCCAGTAGCGGGCGTATTCGTCGTGGGCCTGATCGCCGTGGGCGTGGCCATGGGCGCAGACGCCCTGGGCGATCTCGTTCTCATGGTGCGGGAAGACCAGGTCGATGCCGCCGCCGTGGATGTCGATGGGCAGCCCCAGGGTCTTCTCGATCATGGCCGAGCATTCGATATGCCAGCCGGGACGCCCCTCGCCCCAGGGCGACGGCCAGGACGGCTCGTCCGCCTTGGACGGCTTCCACAGGACGAAGTCGTGCGGGTTCTTTTTATACGGCGCGACCTCGACGCGGGCGCCGGCGATCATGTCGTCAAGATTGCGGCCCGACAGCGCGCCGTAGGACGGATAGGAGGAGACGTCGAACAGGACGTGACCCTCGGCCGCATAGGCGTTGCCGGCGTCGATGATGGCCTGGATCTGGGCGGTGATGGCGTCGATGTAGTCGGTGACGTGGGGGGCGAGGTCGGGCGGGCTGACGTTCAGCAGGCCCATGTCGGCCAGATAGGCGGCCTCGTAGCGCGCTGTGATCTCGCCGATCGGCACGCCTTCGCGGGCGGCCTTGGCGTTGATCTTGTCGTCCACGTCGGTGACGTTGCGGGCGTAGATGACCTTGTCCGGGCCATAGGTCCGGCGCAGCAGCCGCACCAGGACGTCGAACACCACCGGCGGGCGCGCATTGCCGATATGGGCGTAGTCATAGACCGTCGGCCCGCAGACATAGAGCGTCACCCGGTTCGGATCGCGCGGCTCAAAAGCGCGCTTTTCACGGCGGAGGGTGTCGTGGATATGCAACGGCATGGGTGACAGTCTTTGCGAGTTTTCTTGCGGGACGGACGGCGTGTCCCATATAGCGGCCTGATACACAGTCCGAACGGATTGGTAAAAGGTAGCCTTGGCGGTCTCCCCGCCCCGCTGGATCAGTTCATGAGCACTTCGCCCGCCAAGCCCGTCCTCGTCACCGATGAAACCGCCGTCGTGCGCCCCAGCCGCGAACAGGCGCTGGAGGCCGTGCGCACCCTGATCGCCTGGGCGGGCGACAATCCGGCGCGCCCCGGACTGATCGACACGCCCAAGCGCGTGGTCGACGCCTATGCCGAATGGTTCGACGGCTATGACGCCGATGCGGGCAAGGAGCTGTCGCGCACCTTCGAGGACGTGACCGGCTATGACGACATGGTCATCCTGCGCGACATCGAGATCGAGAGCCACTGCGAGCACCACATGGCACCCTTCCTGGGCAAGGCCTATGTCGCCTACCTGCCGGGCGAGAAGGTCGTGGGCATCTCCAAGCTGGCGCGCGTGGTCGAGATCTTCGCCCGTCGCCTGCAGAACCAGGAAACCCTGACCAACGACATCATCGAGGCCATCGAATCGCACCTGCAGCCGCGCGGCGTGGCCGTCCTGCTGGACGCGGCGCACCAGTGCATGACCACGCGCGGCGTGCATCACCGCCACGTCACCACCATCACCACCCGCTTCACCGGCGCCTTCAAGGATGATCCGGCCATGGCCGACCGCTTCCTGAAGCTGGCCAGAGGCTAAAGGGCCGGGGCTAAGAGGCCGAGTCCGAAGGGGTTTGAACCGGTCGTCTCGCCCCGGCGAGGCGGCCGGTTTTGCAATCTTATTGCCCGATGACGCGAATTCGTCACGCATGACGGCTTTACAAGCCCGGCGCGGGACGCCAAGACACAAACCATACCTTTGAGTGCTGCTCGCCAAAGAATGCGAGCTGTGATGGGAGACGACGGCGTATGGGCTCTAAACTTTCCGGTCCCGCGGGCCAGGGTGGCAAAACGATCGAACAGAACGCGGACATCAACGTCACGCCGTTCGTCGACATCATGCTGGTGCTGCTGATCATCTTCATGGTCGCCGCGCCGCTGGCCACCGTGTCGATCAAGCTGGACCTGCCGCCGGCGACCCCGCCGTCGCCGACCGACAAGCCCAAGGAGCCCGTGTACATCACGATCCAGGAATCGGGGAATATCTACATCGCCGAGAAGGAAACCTCGATCGCGACCCTGCCGGCCGACGTCTGCGCCGCTCAGGCCGTGGCCACGGATTGCCGCGAAGAGCGCGTCTTTGTCCGCGCCCAGGCCGAGGTGAAGTACAACCAGTTCATGGAAGTCATGAACAAGCTTCAGGAAAACGGCTTCTACAAGGTCGGCCTTCTGAACGAAGACATCGAGTAGGACTTCCCTCCTCTCAAACGGATCAGGGCCGCTCCCCCGGGTGCGGCCCTTTTTCTTTGCCCGGCCTCAACAGGGCGCTTGCCCTGCCGCCCCTCGCCGTTCTTGATGCGGGGCGTAAGTTTCGGGGGAAATCGCCATGCGTCGTCGCACCTTCCTGTCCAGCCTGCCGGCCGGCGCCCTTCTGGCCGGCGCGGGCGCCAGCCTCGCCCAGACGCCCGGAACGGATGCAGCCAAGACGCCCGCCCCGGCCCCTCGCCCGGCCGACCCTTACGCCGGGGTTGGTATCGGCGACCGGGTGACAGGACCGAAGTTCGTCGGTCGCTCGACGGTCTGGGGCGCCAACGGCGCCGCCGCCACGGCCCACCCCGCCGCCACCCTGATCGGTCTGGACACCCTGAGGCGCGGCGGGTCGGCCATCGACGCGGCCATCGCCATCAACGCCGCGCTTGGATTCCTTGAGCCGACCGCCAACGGCATCGGCGGCGACGCCTTCTGCCTGATGTGGGACCCGACCCAGAAAAAGGTCGTCGGCTTCAACGGCTCCGGGAACAGTCCGCGCGGCCTTTCGCTGGCCACGGCCCGGTCCAAGGCCGGCCCCGACGGCTACCTGCCCAAGTACGGCGCCGTGACCGTCAACGTGCCCGGTACGGTCGACGCCTGGTGGAGCGCGCACCAGCGCTACGGCAAGCTGCCGTGGAAAGACATTCTGATCCCGGTCGCCGAGCTGTGCGAACAGGGCGTGCCCGTGCCCCAGGTCATCGCCTGGTATCTGGAACGCAACATGGCCGGCTTTGACCGCGCGGCGGCCCAGATCGAGGAAAACGACAACAGGAAGAAGGTCTATACGCCCCACGGCCGCACGCCGAAGACCGGCGAGATCTTCGCCAACCCCGACCTGGGCCGCACCCTGCGCCTGATCGCCGAGGGCGGGCGCGACGCCTTCTATGACGGGGTGATCGCCGACCATATCGAGCGCTATTTCAAGCGCATCGGCGGCTGGATGACCCGCGCCGACCTGGCCGCCCACCGCACCGAATGGGTCGAGCCGCTGATGACCACCTATCGCGGGGTCGAGGTCTATAGCCTGGGGCCGAACACCCAGGGCCTGTCGACCAATCAAATCCTCAACATCTGCGAACAGTTCGACCTGAAGGCCATGGGCTTCCAGTCCGCCGCCTCCATCCACCATCAGGCCGAGGCCAAGCGGTTGGCCTTCGAGGACCGCGCGCGCTACTTCGCCGACGAGCGGTTCAGCAAGACCCCGACGGCGTGGCTGAACTCTAAGGCCTACGCCGCCGAGCGCGCCAGGCTGATCAACCCCAACCGCGTCATGGACCGTGTCTTCCCCGGAGACGCCCCGACGCAAGGGGACACCACCTATTTCAGCGTGGCCGACAAGGACGGGATGATGGTCAGCTGGATCCAGTCCAACTATCGCGGCATGGGCTCAGGGCTGACGCCCGACGGCCCGGACGGCGCCACGCTCGGCTTCATGTTCCAGGACCGAGGCGAGCTGTTCTCGCTCACCGACGGCCACCCCAATGTCTATGCGCCCGGCAAACGGCCCTTCCACACCATTATCCCCGGCTTCGCCTGCAAGGACGGGGAGCCGTGGATGGCTTACGGCGTCATGGGCGGCGGGATGCAGCCCCAGGGTCAGGCCCAGATCATCATCAACATGGTGGACTACGGCCTCGATCCTCAGGAGGCCGGCGACAGCCCGCGCTGGCAGCACTACGGCTCGTCCGAACCGACCGGCCAGCCCGCCGAGGGCGTCGGCAAGCTGCATCTGGAATCCGGCGTGCCAGACGCGACCAAGCAGCAGCTGACCGCCATGGGCTGGGACCTCGGCCCGCCCGACGGCGGCTTCGGCGGCTATCAGAACGTGATGAAGCAGATCAACGCACAGGGCCGCTGGACCTACGGAGCCGCCACAGAAATGCGCAAGGACGGCAACGCCCTGGCCTACTGATAGGCCCGCTTGACCTGACCTCGCGTCAATCGCCTAGAGTTCGTTGCAAATCAGGACGGACCTTATGAGCGACCTTGTCACGCGCGACTTCACCGCACCCGCCGCCGACGGCTATCCGCTGTCGATGCGGCTGGTGTCGGCGGCCGAGCCGCGCATCGCCGTGCTGGTGTCGTCGGGGACGGGCTTTCCCAAGGGCTTCTACGAGCGGTTCGCGCGGCATCTGGCGAGCCAGGGCGCGGCGGTGCTGACTTATGACTTCCGGGGCATAGCCGGGTCGCGGCCTGATGATCTGAAGGCCATGTGGATGGACTATCCCGACTGGGGGCGGTTGGATATGCCTGCCGCCCTGGACGCCCTGATCGAGGCGACGCCGGGCCTGCGGGTCGTCCACGTCGGCCACAGCGTCGGCGGGCACTTCCTCGGCTTCATGAACAATCAGGACCGGATCGAGCGCCACGCCTTTGTCTCGGTCGGGACCGGCTGGTGGGGCGGGCATCACCGATCCTACAATCCGCTGGAGCTCTTCTTCTGGCTGGGCTTCGGCCCGTTCAGCCTGATGCGGCACGGCTATATCAAGGGCGGCGGCCTGTGGGGCGGGACCGACCTGCCGCGCGGCGTATTCACCACCTGGCGGCGCTGGTGCCTGAAGCGGGAATACTTCTCGCGCGAGCTGGAGACGACGCTGCGGCCGCATCACTATGAGGCCGTGACCGCGCCGATCCGCTCGTGGATCTTCACCGACGATCCCATCGCCACGCCGAACACCGCGCGCGACCTGCTCAGCGTCTATCCCCACGCCCCGTCCGAGATCAGCGTCCACGCCCCCGGCGACTTCGGCGCCCGGCGCATCGGCCACGAGGGCGCCTTTCGCAAGGGCATGGAGCCCTTGTGGGACCGGATTTTCCACTGGCTGGACCGTGGCGAGACCTGAACCGGCGCCTATATGCGACGCTCCCCGAACATCCGCCGGAGCCTCCCCATGCCCTATTCCGATCACCCCACCGTTACGGCCTCGGGCGTGGAGATTCCGCTGCTGGGTTTCGGCACCTGGCAACTGGAGGCAGACGACGCGCGGCGCATGGTGCGCGAGGCCCTGCGTATCGGCTATCGCCACATCGACACGGCCTGGATCTACAAGAACGAGAAGGCCGTGGGCGACGGCGTCGCCGACGCGGTGGCCGAAGGGATCGTGACGCGCGACGACATCTTCGTCACCACCAAGATCTGGGTCGAGCACTTCCATCGCGACGCCCTGCTGCGTCAGGCCGAGGAGTCGGCGATCAGCCTGGGCCTGACGCCGGACCTGCTGCTGCTGCACTGGCCCAAGCCGACGCCGGCTCTGTCCGAGACCATCGGCGCCCTGAACGAAGCGCAGGAGAAGGGTTTCACCAAGCATATTGGCCTGTCGAACTTCCCCTCAAGCCTGTTCCGCGAGGCGGCGGGTCTGTCCAAGGCGCCGCTGATCACCAACCAGGTCGAGTATCACCCCTATCTGTCGCAGAAGACCCTGATCGAGACGGCGCGTGAGCTGGGCTCGTCCCTCACCGCCTGGTCGCCGCTGGCCCAAGGCAAGATCGCCGACGACGCCGTGATCGGGGAGATCGCCAGGGTTCACGGCAAGAGCAACGGCCAGATCACTCTGCGCTGGATCATCCAGCAGGGCGTCATCGCCATTCCGCGCACCACCAAGGTCGAGCGCGCACGCGAGAGCTTCGACATCTTCGACTTCGAATTGACGGCGGACGAGATGGCCCGCATCCACGCCCTGGCCCGTGCCGACGGCCGTCTGGGCGACTGGCTGGACGCGGCCTTCCAATGGGATCAGGATGCCTGACCTCACAGCGTCATAGGACGCCTGCGTCGGGGAGGACGCCATGGGTTCGGTTCTGGGTTTTCCGGGGATTGATCCGATGGACGCCGTCGTCGGCGCCCGCATCCGGCGCTGGCGGGATCAGAGGGGCGTCGCGGCCGACGATCTGGCCGCCGCCCTCGCCCTGACGCCCGAGGCCCTGCGCCGCATCGAGGCGGGCCGCGAGCATCTGGATTCCGCAGGCCTCGACGCCGCCACCCGCGCCCTTCGCCTGCCGGTGTGGGCGCTGGCGGCCGACAAGCCCGAATACTGATGGCCCGCCTCTATCGCGCCGTCTTCGCCTGCGCCGGCTGGTTCGCGCTCGGCCTGCAATACGGCCTGATGCTGCACGGCAATCCGCAGATCAACGCCGGCGAGCTGACGCTGAACTTCTTCAGCTACTTCACCATCCTGTCGAACATTCTGGTGGCCCTGGCCCTGACCGCGCCCGCCGCGGCGCCGAACAGCCGGATCGGGCGCTGGACGCTCAGCGAAGGCGTGCGGGCCGCCGTGGCCATGTTCATTGTCGTCGTGGGGGTGGTCTATCACTTTCTGCTGGCGGGTATTTGGGCCCCGCAAGGCTGGGCCCTGGTGGGCAATAGCCTGCTGCATTACGTCATGCCCATCGCCTTCGTGGTCGACTGGCTGGCCTTTACGCCCAAGGGCCGACTGCGCTGGATCGATCCGGTCAAATGGCTGATCCCGGTGCTGATCTATGGCGGCTGGACCCTGCTGCATGGCGGGCTGAGCGGCTGGTGGCCCTACTGGTTTGTGGACGCGGACACCTTGGGGCTGGGCAAGGTCATGGTCTATTTCGCGGGGCTGCTGATCTTCTTCCTGATCGTCGGCCTGATCGTCGTGGCGATCGACCGCAGCTTCGGACGGCGTGACAGAAGCCGCGCGTCCGCCTAAGCGTCAGCGCATGGCCTACAAGTCCCTGCGCGATTTTCTTGCGACCCTCGAAGCCGACGGCGAACTGGTTCGCGTGTCGGAGCCCGTCTCCACCCATCTGGAGATGACCGAGATCCAGACGCGGCTGCTGCGCAACGGCGGCCCGGCGGTCCTGTTCGAGAAGCCGGTCATGCCGGACGGCTCGATCAGCCCCATCCCCTGCCTGGCCAACCTGTTCGGCACGGTGAAACGGGTGGCCATGGGCGTGACGCTGGAGGGCAAGCAACGCACCACGGCGGGCGAACTGCGCGAGGTCGGCGAACTGCTGGCCTTCCTGCGCAATCCGACGCCGCCGCGCGGCTTCTCCGACGCCATGGAGATGCTGCCCCTGGCCCAGACCGTCATGTCGATGCGGCCCAAGACGGTGAAGAAGGCTCCGGTGCAGGAGGTGGTGCTGAAGGGCGACCAGATCGACCTGACCAGCCTGCCCATTCAAGGCTGCTGGCCCGGCGAGCCCGCGCCCCTGATCACCTGGGGTCTGGTCGTGACCAAGGGGCCGTCGGACGACCGCGAGGACGACTTCAACCTGGGCATCTATCGGATGCAGGTCCTGGGCAAGGACAAGGCGATCATGCGCTGGCTGGCCCATCGCGGCGGGGCCCAGCACTACGCCCGGCACAAGAAGGCGGGCAAGCGCGAGCCCCTGCCCTGCGCCGTGGTGCTCGGGGCCGATCCGGGGACCATCCTGGCCGCCGTGACCCCGGTGCCGGAAACCCTGTCTGAGTATCAGTTCGCCGGCCTGATGCGCGGCTCCAAGGCCGAGCTGGTCCCCTGCAAGACCGTGCCGCTGATGGTGCCGGCCAACGCCGAGATCGTGCTGGAAGGCCACGTCCTGCTGGACGAGTTCGAGGACGAAGGCCCCTACGGCGACCACACCGGCTATTACAACTCGGTCGAGAAGTTCCCGGTCTTCCAGGTCAGCGCCATCACCATGCGCAAGGACCCGATCTATCTGACCACCTTCACCGGCCGCCCGCCGGATGAGCCGAGCGTGCTGGGCGAGGCCCTCAACGAGGTCTTCATCCCGCTGATCCGCCAGCAGTTCCCCGAGATCGTCGACTTCTGGCTGCCGCCCGAGGGGTGCAGCTATCGCATCGCCGTGGTGTCGATGAAGAAGGCCTATCCGGGCCACGCCAAGCGGGTGATGATGGGCTGCTGGAGCTATCTGCGGCAGTTCATGTACACCAAGTGGATCATCGTGGTGGACCACGACATCAACGCCCGCGACTGGAAGGACGTGATGTGGGCCGTCTCGACCAAGATGGACCCGGCGCGCGACATCACCGTCATCGAGAACACCCCCATCGACTATCTGGACTTCGCCAGCCCCGAGAGCGGTCTGGGCTCCAAGATCGGCCTGGACGCCACCGACAAGTGGGAGCCCGAGACCAAGCGCGAATGGGGCGAGGAAATCCGCATGGACGAGGCCGTGGTCGAACGGGTCAACGACCTGTGGGATCGTCTGGGCTTGCCGGGCGACAAGACGCCGATCTGGAAATAACGCCGACGGCGATCATCGAACCCGAGGTCCGATAGCCTCTCCTTAATCCTCTCGCCGTTAAGCCGGTGTGGAGTGAGGAGTGACCATGCGTGCTTTCAAGAATCTGACCGTGGCCGGCAAGATGCTGATGGCGGGCGGCGCGGTGACAGGGGTCCTGCTGCTGTTCGCGGCCTTCGCCGTTTCCCAGAATACGCGCACCGTCGCGCGCGGTCTGTCGCACGACTACGCCCAGGCCCTGAGCGACGGCGCCGTGGCCAGCGTGGGCGGCAAGATCAACGAAGCCTCCGCCACCGCCCGCATGATGGCCGAGATGATCGGCAAGGCGCATGAAACCGGCCTGCGCGACCGCGCCGCCGTCATGGCCATGCTGAAGCCGGCCGCCACCGCGACGCCCCTGGTCATGGGCAGCTGGTTCATCGCCGCCCCCGGCGCCTTTGACGGTCGGGACGCATCACTGGCGGGCCGGGTCGATCTCGGCTCGAACGCCGCCGGCAACTTCCTGCCCTACTGGGTCAACGACGGCGGGGCGATCAGCATGCAGCCGCTGAACGCGGGCAATGACTACGAGCAACCCTATTTCACCCAGCCCTTCACCACGGGCAAGCCGGCCATCGTCGAGCCCTACGCCTATGACGTGGGCGGCAAGTCGGTGCTGATGACCTCGGTGGCCTATCCGGTCGTCTCGGGCGGCAAGGTGATCGGCGTGGCCGGTCTGGACCTGGCGCTGGACGACCTGTCCACCCTGCTGGGCAAGATGAAGCCCCTCGGCTCGGGCCAGGTCATGCTGCTGTCCAGCAGCAGCCACTGGGTGTCGCACCCCAACGCCGCCCTGCTCACCAAGCCCTATGCCGAGGATCAGGCCGACGCGGTGCGCGCCGTGCTGAGCCGTGGCGAGCCCGCCCTGTTGAGCGGCCTGCACAGCCTGAGCGGCGAAAGCATCGAGCGCCAGGTGAGCCCCGCGCCCTTGGCCGGCCTGAACGCCACCTGGGGTCTGGTGACCGACATCCCCACCGCCGCGATCAACGGCCCGTCAGACCGTCTCGCCGTCGCCATGATGATCGGGGGGATGGTCATTCTGGCCCTGGTCCTGGCCAGCCTCTTCTTCGTGACCGACAAGGTGGTGCGCCAGCCGCTGGCGCGCCTGACCGCCTCGGTCAAGGCGCTGAACGCCGGTCGCTATGAAGAAGCGGTGCGCGGCACCGAAAGCACGGACGAGGTCGGCGGCATCGCCCGCGCCCTGGAAGGCTTCCGTCACCAGCTGGCGGACACCGACCGTCTGCGGGCCGAGCAAGAGCAGAGCCGCATCGCCGCCGAAGCCGAACGCCAGCGCAACGACGCCGTCCGCCAGGCCGCCGAAGAGCAGCAACGCTTCGTCGTCGCCTCGGTCGGCGAAGGCCTGTCGCGCCTGTCGAACGGCGACCTGACCTATCGTCTGGAAGCCGACTTCCCCGAGGACTATCGCAAGCTGCGCGACGACTTCAACCTGGCCATGAGCGGCCTGGAAGAGACGATGACGGTCATCATCGGCAGCGCCGCCGGCATCCGCTCCACCACCTCGGAAATCAGTCAGGCCTCCGACGACCTGTCGCGCCGCACTGAGCAGCAGGCCGCCAGCCTGGAAGAAACCGCCGCCGCCCTGGAACAGGTCACGGCCACCGTGCGCCAGGCCTCGGACGGCGCCGACCGCGCCCGCGACATCGTCGAGGCGACCCGCCACAGCGCCCGCCGCAGCGGCGACGTGGTCGATCAGACGGTGACGGCCATGCGCGAAATCGAAACTTCGGCCCAACAGATCGCCCAGATCACCGGCGTCATCGACGAGATCGCCTTCCAGACCAACCTGCTGGCCCTGAACGCCGGGGTCGAGGCGGCGCGCGCGGGCGACGCAGGTCGCGGCTTCGCCGTCGTGGCCTCCGAAGTGCGGGCCCTGGCCCAGCGCTCGGCCGAGGCGGCCAAGGAGATCAAGGTTCTGATCAGCTCCAGCACCGAGCGGGTCAATCAGGGCGTCCGCCTGGTCGACGACACCGGCCAGGCCCTGAACCGCATCATCGACGAGGTGGCCCAGATCAGCGGCCTGGTGGCCAATATCGCCGCCTCGGCCAGAGAACAGTCCAGCGGTCTGGGCGAGATCAATGTGGCGGTCAGCCAGATGGATCAGATGACCCAGCAAAACGCCGCCATGGTCGAGGAATCCACCGCAGCCGCTCACTCGCTGGCGCAGGAAACCACCAGCCTGGCCGACCTGATGGGCCGCTTCCGCACCCACGCCGAGGCCGGAGCGGCGCGTCCGACGCCCATGCGTCCCACCTCCAATTCGCCCCGCACGGTCATCGCCCTGAAAAGCGTCGGCGGACGCGGCCTGTCCGCCGCCCCGGCGGCCTCGACCGACGGCTGGGAAGAATTCTAGGCCCCGCCCCTCTTCGCCCCCGACTGGCGCGGGGGCGAGGAACGGTCTAGCTTGACCGCCGTCTTGGTCGGGGGGCTGCCTTGAGCGCGTTCGAGTTCTTCTTCAGCTTCTATGGCCTGCTGCTGGGTCTGTCGGTGGCCGAACTGGTCGGCGGCTTCGCGCGGGTGCTGCATGAGCGCGAGCGGATCCGCTTCGGCTGGCTGACGCCGGCCCTGGCCCTGTTCGTGGCCATCGACATCGCCACCTTCTGGAACCAGGCCTGGATCATCTTTCGCGGGGCGCCGTTCAACACCTTCCTGCTGCTGGTCAGCCTGATGATCGCCGCGACCTTCTATGTGGCGGCCAGCGTCACCTTCCCGCGGGTCTCCGCCGAGGGGACCCATGAGCGTGTCGACATGGACGCCCATTTCTGGGCCCATCGACGTCTGGTGTTCGGCTGCATCCTGACCGCCAATCTGATCGTCGCGGTCATGGTCGTCATCCTGGGCCAGGCGGACCCGGGGTTCGCCCGGCTGGCGAGCTCCGTGACCCTGTGGGTCGGGGTGGCCGTCTTCGTGATCGGCACGGCGACGGCGGCCTTTGCGCCCTGGCGGCGCGTGGCGGTCGGCGCCCTGGCCGTCGTCCTGCTTTACAGCCTGTGGCAGATGGCCCGGTCAGCGGCGGCGCTGGCGGCGGCGGGCGGCTGGCCGCCCATGACGGGCGCGGGCTGAACCCTTGCCACAGACCTGCCCCCCCGCCCCGAGGCTTGCCAGACGATGACGATCAGCCCACGAAGCGCCATGCGCCCTGATTATCTCCTTGTGGCGGCCGTCGCCGCCCTTGTCGCCTGCGTGAGCCCCGCCATGTCCCAGACCCCTTCCGTTCCGAACACCGCCCCCAAGACAGCGGCATGGGATCAGGCCTTCCTGCCCCCCGCGCCGACGTGGAATGGCGCGTCCAAGGCCCTGCTGCGCGACGCCTCCGACCCCTGGGTCACGGCCTTCGAGGCCGATGCGGCGCATGACTTCTCGCCCTCCTACGCCGACACGCGCGCCTGGTTCGACCGGCTGGACGCGGCCTCGGACCTGATCCGCATCGAGCCGTTCGGCGTCTCGCCGGAGGGGCGGCCCCTCTATGCGGTGATCGCGTCGAAGGACGGCGCCACCCTGGACCCGTCCAAGCCCGTCCTGCTGGCCCAGGCGGGCATCCACCCGGGCGAGATCGACGGCAAGGACGCGGGCATGATGCTGCTGCGCGACATGGCCTTCTACGGCAAGGACAGCTTGCTGGACCGCGCCAACCTGATCCTGATCCCGATCCTCAGCGTGGACGGGCACGAGCGGACCAGCCCCTATTCCCGGCCCAACCAGCGCGGACCGCGCAATCAGGGCTGGCGTCACACGGCGACCAACCAGAACCTGAACCGCGACTTCATGAAGCTGGATCAGGCCGAGATGCAGGCCGTCATGGGCCTGATCCACAAGTATAATCCCGACCTCTACGTCGACATCCACGTCACCGACGGCATCGATTATCAGTACGATGTCACCTATGGCTACAACGGCGAGGGCGGAGTCTGGAGCCGCAGCCCGGCCATCGCGAAATGGCTGGACGACGCCTTCAAGCCCGAGATGAACGCCGCCCTGGAGGCGCAAGGCCACATCCCCGGCGAACTGGTCTTCGCCATCGACGACCGCGATCCCAAGAAGGGCATGAACGACGGCGGTCTGGGCGAGCGCTATTCCAACGGCTGGGGCTCGGCGGCCCACGTCCCGACTATCCTGATCGAGAACCACAGCCTGAAGCCGCACGAGCAGCGGGTTCTGGGCGCCTATGTCTTCCTGGAAGAAGCGCTGAAGGTTCTGGCCGACAAGTCGACAGACCTGCGCGCCGCCATCACCGCCGACCGCGCCCTGCGCCCCGCCGAACTGCCCGCCAACTTCGACGGCGACGAGCAGCCGACGCGGATGCGCCCGTTCAAGGGCATCCTCTATGACACCTACGACAGCGTCGCCTCGGGCCGCCCCGAACTGCGCTGGCTGGGTCAGCCGGACCCGGAGCTGTGGCAGGTGCCCTACTTCGGCTCGCACCCGACCCTGACGCTGAAGCGCCCGACCGCCTACTGGGTGCCCTCCTATCGCGCCGACCTGATCGAGCGGTTGAAGATGCACGGCGTGCAGATGGAGACGCTGGCCGCGCCGCGCACGGTCGCCGTCGATATGCTGCGCCTGATCGATCCCAAGGTCTCGGCCCGCACCAATGAGGGCCATGTGCCGATCACGGTCAGCGAGGTTCACGCGGAAGCCAAGGACTGGACCTTCCCCGTCGGCTCGGTGCGCGTGCCGACCGATCAGCCGATGGGCGACCTCGCCATCCTGCTGCTGGAGCCTCAGTCGTCGGAGAGCTTCTTCGCATGGGGCATGTTCCCCGAGGTGCTGAACCGCGTCGAATACATCGAGGCCTACGCCATCGCGCCCCTGGCCGAGAAGATGCTGGCGGCTGATCCAGCGCTGAAGGCCGAATTCGAGGCCAAGCTGGCCGCCGAGCCCGCCTTCGCCGCCGACGGCGACGCCCGCCTGGCCTGGTTCTATGAGCGCACGCCCTTCTACGATCAGCGCTTCCGCCTCTATCCGGTCGGGCGGGAGAACTGAGCATGGTCCCCTCGATTCAAGCCGCGACCCTGTGGGGCGGGCTGCTGATCCTGCTGCTGCTGGTCCTGTCCAGCGTGGTGGTCAGCCGTCGGCGTCGGCATCTGATCGAGTTCGGCGACGGCGGAAATCCCGAGATGACCCCCGCCGTCCGCGCCTTCGGCAACGCCTCTGAATATATTCCCGCAGGCATCTGCGGGCTGATCCTGCTGGCCTTCGTCGGCGCGCCGCCCCTGCTGATCCACGGCGTCGGCGGCGTGCTGTTCGCGGGTCGCATCATCCATGCCCTGGGCCTGCTGTTCCAGAAGGGGCCGTCGCTGGGCCGGGTGACGGGCATGGTCCTGACCTGGCTGGCCCTGCTGGTGGCGTCGGTCAGCCTGATCGCCTGGTCGGTCATTTAAGGCCTAGTTGTTGCGATGCGGGGGCGGGTCCGCCATATCGGGGCATGTCCGATAAGACGCCCTCCCCCGACATCCTTTCCGATCTGGTCGCCGCCGCGCTGAAGGCCGGCGCCGACGCCGCCGAGGCGGTCTCCGCCCACCGCGCCTCCCTGTCCGTCGGCGTGCGCAACGCCGAGCTGGAAGAGGTCGAGCGCGAAGAAGCCCGCGACCTGGGCCTGCGCGTCTTCATCGGTCGCCGACAGGCGACGGTGTCCGCCTCCGACCTGTCCGACGCCACCCGCGCCCGTCTGGTCGAGCGCGCCGTGGCCATGGCCAAGCTGGCCCCCGAAGACCCCTATGCCGCGCTGGCCCCGCAGGACCGGCTGGCGCAAGGACCGCACGCCGACCTCGACCTGTTCGACCCGTCCGAGCGCACCGCCGAGGCGCTGGAGGCCGCCGCCGCCGAGGCCGAGGCCGCCGCTCTCGGTGTCGCGGGCGTGTCCAAGTCCGAGGGCGGTCACGCCTCATGGTCGGCCAGCGAATGGCGTCTGGTCACTTCGCACGGTTTTGACGGCCGTCATCAGGGCAGCGCCTTCTCGCTGGGCGTCGGCGTCATCGCCGAAAAGGACGGCGCCATGGAGCGCGGCGGCGAAAGCCGTGCGACCCGCCACCTGTCCGACCTGCCCGGCGCCGCCGAGATCGGCCTGAAGGCGGGCGAGCGCGCCGTGGCCCGCGTCGGCCCGCGCAAGATCGCCTCGACCACCGCCCCGGTCATCTTCGAGAACCGCATCGCGACACAGGTGCTGTCGCCGCTGCTGGGCGCCATTTCCGGCCCGGCCATCGCCCGCGGCAGCTCCTTCCTGAAGGACAAGCTGGGGCAGCGCGTCCTGCCCGCGGGCATGGACATGATCGACGATCCGTTCCGCCTGCGCGGCCTCGGCTCCACCCCCTTCGACGACGAGGGCGTGGCGGTCGAACGGCGCAACATCGTCGAGGACGGCGTCCTGACCACCTGGCTGCTGAACACCGCCGCCGCCGCCCAGCTGGGGATGGCCTCGACCGGGCACGCCTCGCGCGGTCTGGCGGGACCGTCCGGCGTCTCGACCCACAACCTGCATCTGGCGCCGGGCGAACACGACAAGGCGGGCCTGATGGCCCAGGCCGGGTCGGGCCTGCTGATCACCTCCATGTTCGGCCCGTCGCTGAACGGCAACACCGGAGACTGGTCCGCCGGGGTGTCGGGCTTCTGGTTCGAGGACGGCCAACTGGCCTATCCCGTCAGCGAAGTGACCGTGGCGGGCAATCTGATCGACCTCTACGCCCGTCTGGTGCGGGGATCGGATCTGGAGTTCCGGGGTTCCTTCAACAGCCCCTCCCTGATGTTCGACGCGGTGGCCATCGCCGGCAAATGACCGATCTCGCTTCCGACCTCGAACTGATCCGCGACGCGGCCCTGGCCGCCGGTCGGCTGGCGCTTGAGCATCGCGAGGCGGGGCTGAAGGTCTGGTCCAAGGAGGGCGGCTCGCCCGTCACCAGCGCCGATCTGGCGGTGGATCAGCTATTGAAGGACACGCTTTTGGGCGCCCGTCCCGACTATGGCTGGCTGTCCGAAGAGACGGCGGACAACGCCGAGCGCCTGACCAAGAAGCGCATCTTCGTCGTCGACCCCATCGACGGCACCGTCGCCTATATGAAGAACAAGCCCTGGTGGTGCGTGCCCATCGCCGTGGTCGAGGACGGCCGTCCGGTCGCCGCCGTCATCCACGCTCCCATGCTGGGCGAGATGTTCGAGGCGACGCTCGGCGGCGGCGCGCGGTTGCAGGGTCGCCCCATCAGCGCCTCGGACACCGACACCTTGGAAGACGCCGAGCTTCTGGCCGACGCCCGGTTGATGGAGGCGCGCGAATGGGCCGAGCCCTGGCCGGAAATGCGCTTCACCAAGCGCAACGCCCTGGCCTATCGCATGGCCCTGGTCGCCGCCGGGGCCTTTGACGCGGCCATCGCCATCAGCCCCAAATGGGACTGGGACGTCTGCGCCGGCGCCCTGATCGCTGAGGAGGCGGGCGCGAAAGTCAGCGACCATAGGGGCCGTGACTGGTGCTTTAATCGCCCAGATCCGCGACAAACCAGCCTGATCTGCGCGGCGCCGGCCCTTCACCCGTTGATCGTGAGGCGCACAGCGCCTATCCCGCTGGCCATCTGACATTCCCTTTCGCAATGGACCCCCTCTCCATGGCCGACTCCCACGACCCTCAACTGCTTCACCTCGTCATCGGCGGCGAGATGCGTCACCCGGCCGAGCCGGTCTTCCGCGACCTGGACAAGGTCGAGTTCGTCGGCGCCTTCGGCAGCTACGACGAAGCCAAGCAGGCTTGGAAGGCCCGCGCCCAGGCCACCGTCGACAACGCCCACATGCGCTACTTCATCCTGCACGCGCACAAGCTGATCGACCCGCGCTCCGACGTCTGATCTGCCGCCCTCGCCTCACGGCGAGGTTTACGGAACCGCACAGGCGGCTGACGCGCTTTCTCGTCAGCCGCCTTTGGCGTTTCTGAAGAGGTGATCATCATGACGCCCACCCTGATCGTCCTGCTGCTTGTGATCCTGGCCGTGGTCGCCGTCGTCTGGGTCGTGAAGAAGGGCCCCGCGCACGCGCCCCGACCCGGCGAAGATCAGGACACCGCCTGGAACGACCCCATCACCCCGGCCGAATCCGGGCATCATCATCCGTCTCGTAACGCGGAGCCGCGACCTTGACCCTGTTCGGCCAGACCCTCGACGGACAACAGCTGTTCGGGATCATCTCTCTGATCAGCGTCCTGGCCCTGTGGCTGATCGTCTTGGGCCGCGAGCGCAACTACGCCCGCTGGTTCCGCCAATGGGAGGCTGACCGCAAGGCGCGCCGAGACGCCGAGACCGCGCAACACGGCCCCAAACGCGGGCCTTGGGGCTGACCGGGAGGTTAGGTTTTACTCGCGCTTCAGCAGGCGGTCGACGACCAGCCGGCCCCACCAGCCAGACTTGAACTCGGCGCGGATGGCCTTGGGATCATAGGCGTCGCTGTGGATCCATTCCTCGAAGCTGACGCCGGTCGGCTCGACCTCGTTGACGTACTTCTCCAGCACATAGTCCAGCACCCCGGTCAGGCCCTCGCGGCTGTGCAGGGTGCGCTTGCCCAGTTCCGACATGGCCGCCGAGATCGGCTCGCCCAGATGGAAGTGACGATACAGCACCGCCATCATCCCCGCCCGGTCCGCCCCCGACTTGCAGTGGATCAGGGCCGGATACTCGATGGTCTTGAACAGTTCACGCGCCCGGTCGATGCGGTCGCGGCCCGGCGCGTCGCGTGAGTCCAACGGGGCGTCGATCAGGGTCAGACCCAGCCGCTCACAGGCGGCCTTCTCCAGCCAGTAATAGGCCTCGTCACGCTGCCCGCGCAGGTTGATGACCGTCTTGATCCCGCGCCGACGCCAATAGGCCAGTTGTCCCGGCGACGGCTGATTGGTGCGCACCAGGTCCGGCCCCAGCCAGTGGGCGTTGGTGAAGGCCGTGCGGAGGAAGGCGTGGTCCTTCCAGAAATAGGACCAATGCGCCTTGAATCGGCCCATCGCCGTGGTCAGATCATAGCGCTGCATAAGCCGCAGATAGCGATGAAAGCGCACCGCGTCACCTGCAGGCTTCGCCACGCGGCTTGACTTGGCGCCCCAGCCGTTCGACCGAGAGCCGATGACCACGCCCGCTACCGATATGGCCGAACCGCTTCGCCCCCTGATAGGCCGGATCTGGCGCGACTATCTCTCGCGGCACAAGACCGCCCTGTTCGTCTCCATGCTGTGCGCCGCCCTGGCCGGCGGCCTGTCGGCGGTGCTGCTGAAACTGCTGGAGCCGGCGATCAACGGCCTGTTCGTGCAGCAGGGCGCGCCGATCCGCCTGTGGGGTCTGTTCGACATTCCGCCCGAGCGGGCGCTGCTGGTCATTCCGCTGGCTATCCTGGGCGTCGCCGTCGCCCGCACCCTGGCCTCGCTCGGTCAGGCCGCCCTGGTCAATCGGCTGGGCCACGGCATCGTCGGCGACATCCAGGTCCGCCTGTTCGCGGCCATGATCCGCGCTGACCTGTCGCGGCTGCGCAGCCAGCACTCGGGCGCCTTTGTCTCCTCGGTCCTGTTCGACGCCAACCTGGTGCGCGAAGCCTTCACCACCGGCGTCGTCAACTACACCCAGCACGCCCTGACCCTGGTGGCGGTGATCGCCTCGATGGCCTTCATCGACTGGCGGCTGACCCTGATCGTTCTGCTGGGCGTGCCGGCCGTCAGCCTGATCATGCGCCGCTTCGGCAAGAAGACGCGCAAGGCCGCGCGCGGCGCCATGACCGAGACCGAGAACCTCTCCACCGCCCTGATGGAGAACCTCGACGGCGTGCGCCTGATCAAGATCGAGAACCGCGAGGCGGCCGAGGAAGCCCGCGTGGCCGAGGTCGTTGCCCGCCGCCAGCGTCATATCATCAAGGGCGCCGACGCCCGCGCCTTCGCCGGTCCGTCCAGCGACCTGGTGGCCATGGGCGTGGTCGCCGCCGTCATGGCCTATGCCGGCTTCCGCGCCCAGTCAGGCGACATGACCGTCGGCGGATTCGCCGCCTTCATCGGCCTGCTGCTGGCGGCGGGCCAGTCCCTGCGTCAGGTCACCAACCTGGCCACGGTGATGAGCGAGGGCCTGACCGCCGCGCGCCGCCTGTTCGGCGCCCTCGACATCGAACCCGAAATCCGCGAGGCCGCCGACGCCGCCGACCTGCCCGACGGCCCGCTGACCGTGGCCCTGGACCATGTCTCCTTCGCCTATGACACCACGGGCGAGACCGGCGCGCCGCCGACCCTGTCGGACGTCTCCATCAGCGTGAAGCCCGGCGAGACCATCGCCCTGGTCGGCCCGTCGGGCGGGGGCAAGTCCACCATCCTGTCGCTGCTGCCGCGCTTCTATGACGTGACCGCCGGGGCCGTGACGGTGAATGGCCAGGACATCCGCGGCCTGAAGCTGCAATCCCTGCGCGAGCGCATCGCCCTGGTGACGCAGGAGCCCTTCCTGTTCGACGACACCATCGCGGCCAACATCGCCTATGGCCGCAAGGGCGCCAGCGCCGAGCAGA
Organism: Candidatus Brevundimonas phytovorans; assembly: GCA_029203145.1. NCBI lineage: Bacteria > Pseudomonadati > Pseudomonadota > Alphaproteobacteria > Caulobacterales > Caulobacteraceae > Brevundimonas > Candidatus Brevundimonas phytovorans. Next base: position 566,357 of record CP119309.1, on the reverse strand, counting down.
TCATCGAGGCCGCCCGCTCCGCCGCCGCCCACGACTTCATCGCCGCCCTGCCCGAGGGCTACGCCACCCGCGTCGGCGAGGCCGGGATGCGGCTGTCGGGCGGCCAGCGCCAGCGTGTCGCCATCGCCCGCGCCTTCCTGAAGGACGCCCCCATCCTGCTGCTGGACGAGGCCACCTCGGCGCTCGACACCGAGAGCGAGGCCCTGGTTCAGGCGGCGCTGGAGCGGCTGATGCACGGCCGCGCCACCCTGATGATCGCCCACCGGCTGTCCACAGTGCAGAACGCCGACCGCATCTATGTGATCGAGGCCGGTCGTGTCGTCGAAAAGGGCACGCATGGCGCCCTGGTCAAGAAGGGCGGGCTCTACGCCCGCCTGGCCAAGCAGCAGTCGCTGGACGGCCCGGCGCCCGTCGTCGCCTCGCCCCTGCCCGACGAGACCGGCGCATGAGGCCGCTGCGCAACCCCATCGTCCAGACCGCGATGGCCTGGATTCTCTCGGAATGGATGCGCTTCTGCTACGCCACCATCCGCTGGGAACATGAAAACGAACAGGTCGCCGAAGAGGTCTGGGCCAATGGCGGCGGCGTGCTCTGCGCCTTCTGGCATTCCCGTCTGGCCCTGGCCCCCGTCTGCTGGCCTATGCAACGAGCCCAGCGGGTCAAAGGGCTGGTTTCGCTGAGCGCCGACGGCGAGTTCTTTGCGCGCGCCGTGGGTCGCCTCGGCATCCCGGCCGTGCGGGGTTCGTCCAGCAACAAGGACAAGGCCAAACAGTCCAAGGGGGGCACCCAGGCCCTGCGTGACGGACTGAAGCAGCTGAAGGTCGGCGGTCTGGCCCTGACCCCGGATGGCCCCCGCGGCCCGGCGCGCCAGATGGCCGAGGGTCTGCCGCTGATGGCGAAGATTTCGGGCGCGCCCGTCCTCTTCATCGGCATTTCCTGCAAGCCCGCCATCCGGCTGAACAGTTGGGACAAGGCCATCGTCCCCCTGCCCTTCGGCAAGGGGGCCATTGTCTGGGACAAGGCCTGGTATCCCGAGGGCGCAGAGATGGCCGAGGTCGCCGCCGAATGGACCGAGCGCCTGACCGCCGTCGAGGCGCGCGCCGACGCCCTGACCGGGTTGGAGCGCGTCTGAGCGTGATCTTCAGCCCCGCCCTGATCGCCTATCGCCTGCTGACCCGCCTGATCGAGCCCCTGGCCCCGCGCCTGCTCGACGCCCGGGTCAAACAGGGCAAGGAAGACCCGCAGCGGGTCGATGAACGGCTGGGGTTGGCGGGCGTGGCGCGCCCCGACGGGCCGCTGATCTGGATTCACGGCGTCAGCGTCGGCGAGGCCCTGTCCATCCTGCCGCTGGCTGAACGCATCCGCAAAGACCGCCCCGACGTGACGGTTCTGGTCACGACCGGCACGCTGACCTCGGCGCAGATTTTGGCCCAGCGCCTGCCGGCGGGCGTCATCCACCAGTTCGCACCGGTCGACAGCCCCGGCGCCGTCGCCGCCTTCCTCGACCACTGGCGGCCCGCCGTCGGCGTCTTTGTCGAGAGCGAGCTGTGGCCGAACCTGCTGACAGCGGCCCGCAAACGCGGCGTCGCCCTGGCCCTGGTCAGCGCCCGCATCACCGACAAGACCGCCGAGGGCTGGAAGAAGGCCCCCGGCATGGCCCGCGCCCTGATGGCCTGTTTCGCTCACGTCTGGCCGCAGGATCAGGCCAGCGCCGACCGGCTGACGGCGCTCGGCGCCCGCGTCGACGGTCAGGTCAATCTGAAGCTGTCGGGCGAACCCCTGCCCTATGACAAGGGCGAGTTCAGCCGTCTGTCGGCCCTGATCGACGACCGGCCCGTCGTGGTCGCGGCCAGCACCCACGAGCATGAGGAAATGGCCATCGTCGGCGCGCTGGACCATCTGGCCGACCGTCTGTTCCTGATCGTCGTGCCGCGCCACCCCGACCGCGCCGACGAGATCGCCCGCTCGCTGGCGCAGGACGGCTACAGCTTTGCGCGACGCAGCCAGCGCCAGCCGATCACCGACCAGACCGACATCTATCTGGCTGATACGCTGGGCGAACTGGGCCTGTTCATGCGGCTGGCCGACGTGGTGGTCATGGGCGGGTCGTTCGCGCCAGCGCTGGGCGGCGGCGCCGTCGGCGGCCACAATCCGCTGGAGCCGGCGCGGCTGGGCAAGCCGGTCGTCACCGGCCCCGACGCCAGCAACTGGGCCGCCGTGACGCGAATGCTGAAACAGTCCAGCGGACTGGTCTCGGTGCTGTCGCCCGCTGAGCTGCCTGGCGTGGTCGCCCCCCTGCTGGCCGACCCTGACGCGGCGCGCGACATGGGCGAGCGCGCCAGACGGGCCGCCGCCGACGCCGCCGCCGGGCTGGACCGGCTGTGGCTGGCCTTGCAGGCGCATCTGCCCGCCGCCCCGTCGCGAGGCCGTCGATGAAGCTGAACACGCCCCGCTGGTGGTACAGCCGCGACCGCCGCCATGCGCCGGTGGCGCGCATGCTGCTGAAGCCCGCCTCGTGGATCTGGGCCGGCGTCACCGCCCGCCGCATCGCCCGCGCCACGCCGGTCGATCCCGGCGCGCCGGTCATCTCCATCGGCAATCTGACGGTCGGCGGATCAGGCAAGACGCCGATCGCGCGCGAGGTCCTGCGCCTGCTCCATGCCGAAGGGGTCCAGGCCGCCGCCCTGTCGCGCGGCTATGGCGGGACGCTGGAAGGGCCGGTTCAGGTCGATCTGGCCGTCCACACCGCCGTTGACGTGGGCGACGAGCCTCTGATTCTGGCCGCCGACGCTCCCGCCTGGATCGCGCGGGACCGCGTGGCCGGCGCCAAGGCGGCCGTCGCTGCGGGCGCGCAGGCCCTGGTGCTGGACGACGCCCATCAGAACCCGGCGCTGAAAAAGACCCTCAGCCTGATCGTGGTGGACGGCGAGACGCGCGGCGACGAATGGCCCTTCGGCGACGGCTCGGTCTTTCCGTCCGGTCCGATGCGCGAACCGCTAAAGGCCGGGCTGGCGCGGACGGACGCGGTCGTCATCCTGCTGCCCGCCGACCTGGCCGAGGCCGATCCCGAACTGGTCGCGACCTTCAAAGACCTGCCCGTCTTCATCGCTCGGCTGGAGCCCGCCGCCGCCCCGCCGTCCGGGCCTCAGGTCGGCTTCGCCGGCATCGCCAAGCCGTGGAAGGTCGAGCGCTCGCTGATCGCCGCCGGTTGCGATCTGAAGGACTTCGTCCCCTTCCCCGACCACGCCGAACTGTCCGAGCGCGACTTCGCCCTGCTGACCGATCGGGCGACCCTGTTCGAGGCCGGTCTGGTCACAACGGAGAAGGACTGGGTGCGCCTGCCGCCCGCACGACGCGCGCAAATCGTCGCCTGGCCCGTCGTCGCGCGACTGGCGGATGAACCGGGTTTCAAAACCTTCCTTCGCGGAAAACTTAGAACTATTTTGCCCGAGCAATAACAGTCGAGGGGCAAACCCTTCCCCAAGTGACGAGATTTTACAATCTCGACCTTGGTCTTCGGCCACAGGCGCCAGCTTAGGCGTTATGCTGAGACGATCTCCCGGAGCGTCCAGTAAAATGAAGATCGCAGTTCTCGACGACGACCCTGTCCAGCTGGAAACCATTTCCGGCGTGGCGGAGGCGGCCGGCTATCGCCCCGTCCTGTTCGCTCGAGCCCAGGCTCTGATCTCCGCCCTGCGCAAGGACACCTTCGACCTGCTGATCGTGGACTGGAACCTGCCCGACCGCTCGGGTCTGGAAGTCCTGGCCTGGGCCCGGACCAATCTGAAACCGCCGCCGCCCATGCTGCTGGTCACGAGCCGCGCCGAGGACGAGGACATCATCGCCGGGCTGAACGCCGGCGCAGACGACTACCTGCCCAAACCCCTGTCCCCCGCCGTGCTGGAGGCGCGCATCAACGCCCTGATGCGCCGCGCCTACGCCCAGCCTTCGACCCCCGGCGCCGAGGTTCATGGCGACACGGTCTTCCACGACTCGGCCAGCAGCGTGACGCGCAACGGCAAGACCGTGGTTCTGACGGCCAAGGAATACGCCCTGGCGCAACTGCTGTTCCGCAACCTGCACCGCGCCCTGTCGCGGACCTATATCCTCGAGACCGTCTGGGGCAACGAACCCAACCTCAACAGCCGATCGCTGGACATGCACATCTCGCGCATCCGCACCAAGCTTGAGTTGCGGCCCGAACAAGGCTTCCGCCTGACGCCCATTTACAGCTACGGTTATCGCCTGGAACGCGTTGACGCCCTTGAGGCCCTCTCAGGCGACGTGCAGGCCCAGGACGCATAAGAGGCGAAGACATGAACCGAAACCGAGCGATCATCGCCGGCCTGGCGGCGGCGCTGGTCACGGCTTCTCCCGGCTTCGCCCAGACCCGAACCGCGCCCGGAGCAGCGGCGACCGCCGTGGCGCCCGTCGAGACGCTCGACTATGTGGTCCGGCCCGGCGACACCCTGATCGACCTGGCCGCCGCCTTTCTCAATCAGCCCTCGGACTATCGCCGGGTTCAGCGTGAAAACCGCGTGGCCAATCCCCGTCGCCTGCCCATCGGCCGCACCCTGGCGATCCCGGTCTCCCTGCTGCGCGCCGATCCCGATCAGGCCCGAATCGCCAGCTTCCGCGGCGCCGTCACTCTGAGCGAAGGCCGGCGTGTCGCCCCGCCGGTGCAGGGCCAGTCGGTGTCGGAGGACGCCGTCCTGACCACCGGCGCCAACGCCTTCGTCCGACTGGCCCTGTCGGACGGCAGCCATGTGGTCGTGCCGTCCAACAGCCGGGTTCGCCTGACCCGTCTGCGCCGCTACGCCCTGAACGGCGCCGTGGATCACGCCATGACCGTCGAGGCCGGGCGCGCAGAGTCGCGCGTCACCCCGCGTCGTCGCCCCGGGCGCTTCGTGGTTCGCACCCCTGTCTCCGTCTCCGCCGTCCGCGGAACCGACTTCCGCGTCGCCTTCAACGACGATACCGATCGCTCGGCCACCGAGGTCATCGAAGGCGTGGTCGCGGTGGATTCCGGCGACGGCCTGAGCGAGGCCGTGGCTGTCGCCGATCAGGGCGTGGCGACAAGTCTGACCGACACGCGTCTGGTCCCCCTGCTGCCCGCTCCTGCCCTGGCGCAGCCCGACGAGGTCCAGTCCGGCCCGGTCGTGAACTTCGCCCTGACGCCCCTGAGCGGCGCCGCCGCCTATCGCGGGCGTCTGGCCACCGACGCGGGCATGATCGACGCCTTCGCCGAGACCGACAGCGTCCCGGAGCAGCCGCGCCTGACCTACGCGGAACTGGCCGACGGCGCCTACTTCCTGCGCCTCAGCGCCCTGTCGTCGGAGGGGATGGAGGGGCGTAGCACCACCTACAGCTTCATCCGCGCCCGCAACGGCGTCGGCGGCCTGGCCTGGGGCAGCGAGACCCGCGACAACCGCCGCTTCTATCGCTTCCGCTGGGAGGCCGAGGGCGAGGGCGAGGCCAACTTCCGCTTCCAGCTGTCGCGTGAAGACGCCGAGGGCCGGGCCGAGGGGCCGCCCCTGGTCGATCAGCCGGGCGTGGCCGAACAGGCCTTCACCCTCAGCGACCTGCCGCCCGGCGTCTATACCTGGCGGGTGCAGGGATCGCGTCACCGCTTTGGCCGACTGCTTCAGGTCTGGTCCGAGCCGCAGCAACTGCGCATCGGACGCTGATCGATGCGCGGGCGGGGCTGGCGGGGGGCTGGCCTGACAGGCCGGCGCGCCCTGATCGAATGGGGGCTGGTGGCGGCGGTTACGGCCCTGCTGGTCGGCTGGCTGGCCCTCACCCCCGTCGCCGACCGCGCCGACAACCTGGTCTATGACGGCCTGATCCGGCTTCAGGACGGCCCCGCCGATCCCTCCATCGTCATCATCGCCATCGACGACCGCAGCCTGAGCGAACTGGGCCGCTGGCCCTGGCCGCGCACCCTTCACGCCGCCCTGATCGAGCGATTGAGCCAGGCCCGGCCTCGCGCCGTGGCCTATGATGTCCTGTTCACCGAGCCCGCCGCCGCCGCCGACGACGTCGCCCTGGCCGATGCCCTGACCCGCGCCGGCGACGTTCACCTGCCGCTGCTGGTCGATGCTCCGGGCCAGAACGGCGCCGCCTGGCAGGTCAGCGCCCCCGCCCCCGACCTGGCCAAGGCCGCCGCCGGCCTGGGCCACGTCAACATGATCGTCGACGGAGACGGGGTGATCCGGCGCGCTCCGCTCTACATGCAGGCGGGCGATCAGACCTGGCCGCAGTTGATCCTGCCCCTGGCCGAAACCGCGAGGGCCGTCGCGGCTCCTCCCCGCGCCGATCCGAGCAGCGGCGAAGCCCTGATCGCCGCCGCGCCTGAAGCCATCGCCTATCGCGGCCCGCCGGGAAGGTTCCGCACCCTGTCCTTCGTCGACGTGCTGAACGGCGAGGTTCCCGCCGATTTCCTGAAGGACAAGCTGGTTCTGGTCGGCGCCACCGCGCCGGGCATGGGCGATCGCTACGCCACGCCTGCGGCGCCGCACGGCGAACTGAGCCCCGGCGTCGAGATCCAGGCGGCCCTCTTGCAGACCCTGATCGAGGGCGGCGGGCCGCGCACGGTCAGCCCGCCCTGGGTGCTGGCGCTGTCGCTGTTGCCTCTGGCCCTGCTGATCGGCGGCTTTCTGACGCTGCGGCCCTCGGCCAACATGGTGCTGGGCGCGGGCCTGATCGTGCTGACCCTGGTGCTGACGGCCGTCGCCTTCCTGACGTCAGGACTATGGTTCCCGCCCGCCGCCGCCGTCGCGGGTCTGGCCCTGGCCTATCCCTTGTGGAGCTGGCGCCGTCTGGCCGCCGCCTCGGCCTATATGCAGAGCGAGGTCGAGACCTTCCAGCGCGAGGCCGCGCCCGTCCCCATCGCCGGACTGACCTCCGTCGCCATCGCGCCGCGTCACGGCGACGTCGTCGCCAAGCAGGTGGACACCCTGCGCGCGGCCCTGAAGCAACTGCGCGATCTGGATCGCTTCATCGCCGACGCCCTGCGCAGCCTGCCCGACGCCACCGTCGTCGCTGCGCCCGATGGCCGCGTGCTGGTGGCCAATGATCGGGCCCACGCCCTGTTCGGCGCCGACCTCGGCCCGGATGCTCATCTGGCCGATCTCTTCCTGACCCTGGGCGAGCCCGCCTGGCGGCGCTTCGTCGCGGACGAGGCGCCTGACCTCGGCGACATCCTGGCCCCCGAGGGTCAGGTGCTGAAGGTGGCGGCCGCGCCCCTGACCAACGCCGAAGGCCGCCCCGTGGGCCATATCGTCCGCTTCGCCGACATGACCGGCTTCCGCGTCGCCGAGCGTCAGCGCGAGCAGGCGCTGCAACTGCTCAGCCACGACATGCGAGCGCCGCAGGTGTCGATCCTGACCCTGCTGGACGGCCGGCAGGACCGGGCCGATCCCGCCTTCGAGCGCCGCATCGGCGACTATGCCCGCCAGACGCTGGATCTGGCCGAGGGCTATGTTCAGCTGGCCCGCGCCGAGTCCCAGCCCTATCGCAGCCTGATCCTCGATCTGGGCCAGGTGCTGATGGACGCCGCCGACACCCTGTGGCCCCAGGCCTCGGCCAAGGGCGTGGTCATCCAGACGCCGGATGGCGAAGACGAGCATCTGGTTCAGGGCGACCCGGCCCTGCTGCGGCGACTGCTGACCAACCTGCTCGACAACGCCCTGAAATACGGCCCGGCCGGCGGCGTGATCGCCTGCACCCTGACCAGCGCCGAAGAGGCGGGGCGTCCGGTCTGGGCCCTGCGCATCCGTGATCAGGGGCCCGGCCTGTCCGAAGAAGCCGAGCGCCGCCTGTTCCAGCCCTTTGGCCACGGCGACGCCGATGCGCGCGGTTCGGGTCTGGGGCTGGCCTTCGTGCGCACCGTAGCCCGGCGTCACGGCGGTCAGGTCGTCTATGAGGCCGGGGTGGGCGCCACCTTCGTCCTGACCCTGCCCCGCGTGATCGAGGCCGGCGAGGCGTAAGCCGTCACTGGGCTTCGGGCAGTTCCGCCACCACGGCCGCGGCCAGGGCTTCCAGCGCGGCGTCCTGCTTGCGGTCGCCGACCACCGTCCTGGTGCTGGCCTCATAGACGGTCGGAGCCGCCCCCGGCCCGTTCAGGGTCAGGCTGAGGACATGGGTTTTACGGTTCGCGGCCCACCATTGCGGCAGGACCGGCGACGCCGTCCATTCGCCTTGACGCGCCGCGTCGTCGGTAAAGGCGCCGGTGCGCTGGGGCCGAACGCCATAGGCGATCTCGATCAGCCAGTCGGCGCTCTTGTCGCCCTCACGCCAGCCCCTTGCCTGAAGTTGGCGACGCACGGCGGCCGTCGCGGCGGTGACATCCGGCGCTCCGGCGTCGGGGACCGCCAGCCGATAGGTCGCCGCGCCGGGCTGGAACGCCGCAGGCGGGGTGACGTCAATGCGCGGCCCCGCAGCGCACCCGGACAGGGCGGCGGCGGCCAGGGCGATCAGGAGGGAGGAAGAACGGGCCATGGCTCACCCTAGCCCGCAGAACACGGTGGAGCCATGGCCGTCGTCAAAAGGTCAGTCCTGACGGAAGACCTGACCGTTCTTCATGACGAAGCGGACGCGTTCCAGCTCGGTCACGTCGCTGAGCGGATCGCCCGAGACAGCGATCAGGTCGGCGGGCATGCCTGCCGCCAGACGCCCGGCCTCATTCGTGATTTTCAGGTGTTCGGCGGCGCCGACCGTGGCGGCCTGAATGGCCTCCAGCGGCGTCAGACCGGCGCGGACCAGCAGGGCGAACTCCTGGGCGTTGTCGCCGTGGGCCGAAACCCCGGTGTCGGTGCCGAAGGCGATGCGGACGCCGCCGGCGTGGGCGCGCCGGGCCATGTCCAGCATCTTGGGTCCGGCCTCCAGCGCCTTGGCGGTCTGGGCCGGGGTGAAGAAGTTGTCCGGGCTGGCGGCCACGCGGGCCACATAGTCGCCGGCCATCAGGGTCGGGACCAGCCAGGCGTTGTGCGATTTGAACAGGCGCATGGACTCATCGTCCAGATAGGTGCCGTGCTCGATGGAGTCGCCGCCCGCCTTGAGGAAGGCGTTGATGCCGTCGACGCCGTGGGCGTGGGCCGTAACCTGGCGTCCCATGCGGTGCGCCGAGGCGACGATGGCGGCCAGTTCATCCTCGCTGAACTGCTGGGCCAGACCGGCTGCGGTGTTGGACAGGACGCCGCCAGTGGCCGTGATCTTGATGATGTCGGCGCCGCTGCGGACCTGAAGCCGGACCGCCCGCATGCAGTCCTCGACGCCCGAGCAGACGCTTTCCGGCGACAGGACGTGCATGACGTCCTCGCGATAGCCGTTGATGTCGCCGTGGCCGCCGTGAACCGAGACCGCCGAACCCGCCGCGATGATGCGCGGTCCCGGCACGTCGCCGCGCCGCACCGCGTCGCGCAGGGCGAAGATGGCCTCGTTGCTGGCGCCTAGATCGGCGACCGTGGTGAAGCCCGCGTTCAGCGTGCGACGCGCATAGCGGGCGCCGATCATGGCCTGGGTCGCGTTCGACTCGGTGACGTTTTCCAGACGCCCATTGGGGTTCTGCTGGCTGGTCAGGTGGACATGGCTGTCGATCAGGCCGGGCAGGACGAAGGCGCTGCGCAGATCGACCACATTTCCGTCGCCGACGAAGCCGTCGCGGATTTCGACGACTTGGTTCCCTCTGATCACGAGAGTTTTATCTCGCAGCACCCGACCGCTCGCCGGATCGGCCAGAAGTCGCCCCACTTGGACGAACGTGGTCGGCTGTTCCGCCGAAACGGCAGCGACCGCAGGGGCTTGCTGCGCCTGCGCCGAGGTGGCGGCCAGAACGGCAGCGGTCACAATCAGAGCCAGTTTCTTCATTGGTCCCTCCCAGAACTTCATGCGTCACCTTAGACGGTCGTCGGCTTTCGCCAAGGCTCAGGTTGCGTCGTTACGCGCCTTTGTGAAACAAGCCGTCACAGTTGTTTAATCGTGCGAGGGGCGTCGCATGCGGCTTTCCAGACGTGGCTTGATCTTGGGCGGTTCGGCCCTGTTGGCGGGATGTTCTTCCGCCGCCTCTACCGTTCAGCTCGCCGGCGTCGCGCCTGCCAGCCTTCCTGCCGCTCCGGTTCCGGGCGTCGTGCAGCAGGCCGCTGCCGTGGCCCAGGCGACCGGCCCCGTCATCGATCCGCACGGCGTCGTGCGCAAGGACCTGATGGAGCGCGCCTACGCCGCGCTGGACACCCACGGCCACAAGATTTCCAAGCGCGACCGGATGTATCTGGTCGATTTCCAGAAGTTCTCGGGCGAGGATCGCTTCTACGAGGTCGATCTGGAAGGCGGCTGGGTCACGGCCTATCGCACCAGCCACGGGCGCGGCTCCGACCCGGCGCACTCGGGCTTCGCCCAGCGCTTCTCGAACCAGATGGACAGCCATATGTCGTCCGTCGGCGCCTATGCCACGGCGGGCGCCAGCTGGGGCGGTCAGCAGGGGCCGAACGTCCTGCTGGACGGGCTGGAATATTCCAACGACCGGGCGCGCGAGCGGGCCATCATCATCCACGGCGCCGACTACGCCGACCCGGCCTTCCTGGCCCGCGAGGGCAAGCTGGGCCGGTCCTACGGCTGTTTCTCGGTGTCGCACGCCGACCTGGCGCCGCTGCGCGAACGCATGGGCGAGGGCCGGCTTCTGTTCGCCATGGCCTGATCGTTCGAACGTCACCTCTGGACATGGGAGCGACCTCAAGGCCAAACGCCGCGCCAGAGGCCATGGCCCCTCGGGACAAGCCCGAGGGTGACGTGAAATTAGATCAGCGCGGCTCCATTATTCTTCGAGCCGCTTAACGCGGCTCCAGCGCCCGCCAGCCGATGTCGGAGCGGTAGAAGCCGCCCGGCCAGTCGATCTTCGCAATCGCGTCATAGGCCCGCGTGCGGGCCTCGGCGATGTCCGCGCCGTAGGCGCAGACGTTCAGCACGCGACCGCCGGCCGCCGTCAGGGCGCCGTCCTCGCGTTTGCGGGTTCCCGCGTGGAACACCTGGACATGGGGGCCGAAGTCCTGATCGGCGCCGCGGATGACCGAGCCTTCCAGCGGGCTGTCGGGATAGCCCTTGGCCGCCAGAACCACGCAGATGACCACGCCGTCCTTGAACCGGGGCGCCGGGGCCTTGGTCAGGTCGCCGCGCGCGCAGGCCAGCAGAAGGGGCACGATGTCGCCGTCAAAGCGCATCATCAGCACCTGACATTCCGGGTCGCCGAAGCGGGCGTTGAACTCGACCACCTTGGGGCCTTCGCTCGTCGCCATCAGCCCGGCGTAGAGGACGCCGCGATAGGGCGCGCCCTCGGCCGCCATCATGCGGATGGTCGGCTGGACCACGCGCTCGTCAGCGGCCTGCACCAGTTCCCGGGTGAAAACCGGCGCCGGAGAATAGGCGCCCATGCCGCCGGTGTTCGGCCCCATGTCGCCCTCGAAGGCGCGCTTGTGGTCCTGCGCCCCGCCAAACAGGACGGCCCGCTGGCCGTCGCACAGGGCGAACAGCGAGCCTTCCTCGCCGTCCATGAATTCCTCGATGACCACGCGCGAACCAGCCGAGCCGAAACGCCCGCCCAGCATCCGCTCGATCTCGGCCTCGGCGTCGGCCTTGTCAGGGCTGATGGCCACGCCCTTGCCCGCCGCCAGGCCGTCGGCCTTGATGACATAGGGGGCGGAATACTGGTTCAGCGCCGCCTTGGCCGAGGCCACATCCTCATAGACGCCGTAGCCCGCCGTCGGGATGTTGTGGCGTTGCAGGAAGGCCTTGGAGAAGGCCTTGGAGGTTTCCAGCTGGGCCGCCTTGGCGGTGGGACCGAAGCAGGGAATGCCCGCCGCGATGAGCCGGTCCGCCAGGCCCTCGGCCAGGGCCGATTCTGGGCCGACCACGACCAGATCCGCCTTCATCTCGCGCGCCAGAGCCGCCAGGCCCTCGGCGTCGGTGGCCTTGAACTCGGGCCGCAGTTCGGCGTGCCGGGCCATGCCGGGGTTGCCGGGCGCGACGACGAGCCGCGTGACCAGCGGCGATTGGGCGATCTTCCAGGCCAGGGCGTGTTCACGCCCTCCGGATCCGACGAGCAAGATGTTCATGCTTGCGCAATGACCGGCCCGGCGGCGCGGGTCAAGCGGAGGAAAGGGTTAGCGGCCTAGAGAACCGCCGACAGGACGTAGATCACGGCGCCCAGAAGAACGAGGCTCAGCACCACCAGCCACGGGCTGACCGCGGGGGCGCTGCTGCGACGCGCCAGTTCGTCCTCGCGCGGGGCGCGTTCGGCGGGATCGGTTCCGGGCGGATCGGCGGGCTCCATGGTCAAGCTAACGGGCACGACCTCTCCCCGTTCCCGCCTGCGACAAGACGGGCTAAGGTCGATGCATGATCTCCGACGACGACTATGCTTTCGAAGGCCCCGCCGAGGCGCCGGCCGCCGCGCGCGATAACAATCCGCCCCTGTCGATCTCGGAGCTGAGCTTTGCGCTGAAACGCACGCTGGAGGACCGGTTCGGTCACGTCCGCCTGCGCGGCGAGATCTCCAAGGTGAACCGCCACGCCTCGGGCCACGTCTATCTGACGCTGAAGGACGACAAGGCGGCCATCGACGGCGTCATCTGGAAGGGCGTGGTCAAGGGCCTGGGCGCCCAGCCGGAAAGCGGTCTGGAAGTCATCGTCACCGGCAAGATCACCTCCTACCCGGCCCGATCCTCCTATCAGATCGTCATCGAAAGCATGGAGCCGGCGGGCGCGGGCGCTCTGCTGGCCCAACTTGAACGCCTGAAGGCGCGGCTGCGCGACGAGGGCCTGTTCGAGCCTTCACGCAAGAAGCCCCTGCCGACCTTCCCGGCTGTCATCGGCGTCGTCACCAGCCCGACCGGGGCCGTGATCCGCGACATCCTGCACCGCATCGCCGAACGCTGGCCCTGCCGCGTCATCGTCTGGCCGGTGGTGGTTCAGGGCGACGCCGCCAGCGGGCAGGTGGCGAACGCCATTCGCGGCTTTGACGCCATGAGGCCGGACGGAGCGATCCCCCGCCCCGACCTGCTGATCGTGGCGCGCGGCGGCGGCTCGGTCGAGGACCTGTGGTGCTTCAACGACGAGGCTCTAGCCCGCACCGTGGCCGAGGCCCGCATCCCGATCATCTCGGCCGTAGGACACGAGACCGACACCACCCTGATCGACTTCGTCTCCGACCGCCGCGCGCCCACCCCGACCGGCGCTGCCGAAATCGCCACCCCGGTTCTGGCCGACCTGCGCTGGGCGCTGACCGATCTGGAAGGCCGTCTGGGCCGCGCGGGCTCGCGTCTGCTGGAGGACCGCCGCACCCGCCTGCGCGCCGCCGCCCGCGGCCTGCCCGCCCGGCCCGAGGACCTGCTGGCCCTGCCGCAGCAGCGGCTCGACCATGCCGCCAGCCGTCTGGGCTCGGGTCTGCATCGCAATGTCGCCGTGCATGAGCGCCAGTTGGCCGTGGTCGGCGGGCGTCTGTCCAAGGGTCTGCTGGACCGCGCCATCGAACGGCGCGGCGACCGTCTGACCGCCTATGCCGACCGCTTCGGCCCGGCGATGAAGCGGCGGCTGGATCGTGACGAGACCCGCCTGGCCGCCCTGTCGCGGGCGCTGGCGACGCTGGACCCCAAGCGGCCCAAGCCCGGCTTCGCCCGCATCGAGGACGCGGCTGGCGCCATGATCGCCTCCGCCGCCGCCCTGTCGTCGGGGCAGGCCGTTCGCATCGTCTTCGGGGACGGGGCGCGTGACGCGACCATCGACGGCGAGGGCGCGCAGCCCCGGCCCATCACCCCGCCCGCGCCAAAGCCTGCGCCGCGCGCCAAGCCTTCCACGGCGGGACAGGGCGACCTGTTCTAGGGCCCCCAAAGCCCCCTCGCCCGCCACGAGTTCGTCTTCTTTCAGATGACGGCGATTCGCCTCTCGTCTCGCGCGGCCAAGCATGCCAATCATCGCCGCATGACGACGCCTGCTTCGCCTTCCGTTTCACCCTCGCCCGCCACGCTCCATTACGGCGACGGGGAGTTCGCCGTGCTGCGCCCCGGCCCCTATGTGACCTGTGCTGTCAGCGGGGTCCCGATCCCGCTCGCCGCCCTGCGCTACTGGTCGGTCGAACGGCAGGAAGCCTATGCCAGCCCGCTGGAGTTCATGGCCGCCGCGCGCGACGCCTGAGATCCGTTCGCTTCTCTCGCTGAAGCGCGTTTTCGCCGCCTGTCAGATTGTGTCGTGTTCCCATGTCCGCCCTGCAATCGCTTGACGTCCTGCTCGCCGACGACAACCCCAATATGCGGTCCATCGTCTTCGCCATGCTGAAGTCCATCGGCGTGACCCGCCTGCGCGAGGTCAGCGACGGATCGGCGGCGCTGGAAGCGCTGAACGCGCGTCCCGCCGACCTGGCCATTGTCGACTTCAAGATGCTGCCGGTGGACGGCGTGACCTTCACCCAACTGGTGCGCACCGCGCCGGACAGCCCCAATCCCTATCTGCCGATCATCATGATGACCGGCCATTCGGAAAAGCGCCGCGTGGCCCAGGCGCGCGACGCTGGGGTGACGGAATTTCTGGTCAAGCCGGTCACGCCCCTGGCCCTGCTGACGCGCATTCAGGCGGTCATCATGCATCCGCGGGAGTTCATCAGGACCGACAGCTATTTCGGCCCGGATCGCCGCCGCACCCAGACCGACAGTTTCGCCGGCCCGTTTCGGCGGATCAGCGACGCCTTGCTGGACTAGGCCTCGGCGGCCTTCACCGACTCATAGACCTTGGGCGGCCAGCGCTTGTGGACCCAGAACCAGTCCACGGGATGCTCGCGCACGCGATCCTCGACGAAGCGGTTCACCGCCTGAATGCCGGCCAGAACGTCGGCGGCCTTGTCGCCCGTGTCCGGCACGGCGATAGGCTCATGCGCCGTCACGCGGAACCGCACGCCAGGCAGGCGCGTCACCGACAAGGGCTGCATCACCGTGCCGAATTTCAGCGCCAGCCGCGCCGCGCCCGGCGAGGCGTTGACCGGCTGGCCGAAGAACTCGACCTCCGGCCCCTGACTGTATTTCTGATCGACCAGCAGAGCGATGGACTCGCCGCGCTTCATCCCCGCCATCAACTCGCGCGTGCCGTCGCCCTTGGGCGCGAACAGCTTGATGCCGTAGCGCTCGCGGCTCTGGCGGATCAGGGCGTCCACATAGGGATTGTTGGCCGCGCGATAAGTCACCTGGCAGGGCACGCCCGCCGCCATGATGACCGCCGCCATGACCTCGAAATTGGCCAGATGGCCCGAGACCAGCACGACCGGCTTTCCACTGTCGCGAATGGCGTGCAGCCGTTCCAGACCGACCACGTCGATCCGCCCGCTTTCAGGGGTCAGGCGATCCATGACCGCCAGCTCGGCGAAAGTGCGCCCCGTCTGCTCCCATTGGTCGATGGCCAGACGGTCGCGCTCGCTGGCGTCCATGTCCGGGAAGGCGATGCGCAGGTTGCGCGTCACCGTCCTGTGCGTGCCGGTCAGCGGGCCGAGCGTGCGCAGCAGCCCCCCGCCAAAACCGGAAGCCCCCTCGACGCCCATCGCCCGCAGGACGGCGAACAGCCCGGAAAAGGCGGCCGCCTGCAGTCGCCAGTTCAGGTCCTGGAGAAACCCGACATCTTTATGGGCGCTATCGCCTTTATGGGCGCTATCGCCCTTCGGGCTGCTTGAGCGCATGTCGCTTTCGCTACCGCCCTTCGGGCTGCTTGAGCGCGTTTGATCTTCACCAGGCAATCGTCAGTCCGCCGTCCACAACCAGGGTCTGTCCGGTCACATAGGCCGAGGCAGGGCTGCACAGATAGACCGCCGTGCCCGCGATTTCATCAGGCTGGCCGATCCTTTTCAGCGGAGCGGGGTCGGTGACCGACTTCAGCAGCTCGGGATTCTCCCACAGGTATTTGGCGAAATCCGTCTGGACCAGGCCAGGCGCGATGCAGTTCACGCGCACATTCGACGGCCCGAACTCGACCGCCAGGTTGCGCACCAGCTGCATGTCGGCGGCCTTGGAGATGTTGTAGGCGCCGATCAGGGCGTTGCCGCGAAGCCCGCCGATGGACGAGATCACCAGGATCGCCCCGTCCTTGCGCGCCAGCATCTGCGGCGCGACCATCTGGATCAGCCAGTGGTTGGAGATGACGTTGTTCTGAAAGATTTTCTCGAACTGGTCGTCGGCGATGCCCGCCATCGGCCCGGCGTAGGGGTTGGTCGCGGCGTTGCAGACCAGGATGTCGATCTGGCCAAAGGCGGCGTTGGTTTCGTCCGCCAGACGCTGCAGGTCTTCCTTGGACGCGATGTTGGCGGGGATGGCGATGGCGCGGCCCGCGCCGTGCTTTTCATTGATGGCGGCGGCGACCTCGTCGCACGGCCCGGCCTTGCGCGAGGAGATAACGACGCGGGCGCCGTGCTCGGCCAGACGCTCGGCGATCGCCTTGCCGATGCCCTTGGAGGAGCCGGTGATGACCGCGACCTTGCCGCTCAGATCGAACAATTCCACGCCTTAACCTCCCATTTGGTCGGATTTCTGTGTCCGAACCCTAGCCGTTACCTCTAGTTACCCTGATACTTGGCCGATTCCATACGGGAAAGGCGGCTCAACACCGGTCCCATGCGCAAGATTACGGGCGGATTTCTGTTCTTCGGCTACCTGTTCCTGTCCCTGACCATCGGGGCGGCGATCTGGCGCGCCGGTATGGGCGCGGGCGCAGGCGCGGCCGGCGTGCTCGGCGCCCTGGGCGTCATGCTGGGGCTGCACGCCGCCATCGCCGGGGTTCTGGACCGCCGCACCCTGCGCAAGGAGATCGCCAAGGTCCGCGAGGCGCACCGCCTGCTGGCCGATGCGATGGAGTCGACCCAAGGCGCCCTGACCGAGCTGGCCGAGGCCATCGAGAGCGGCGCCCTGACGCGCACCGACGCCCTCACCGGCGAGGTGCGGATGCTGGAGGGTCTGGTCCAGCAGATGAGCGAGTCGATCGATGAGCGTCTGGCGACCTCGCCCATCACCGCCGACACCTATGAAGGCCGTCGTCAGGTCCAGTCGAACACCCTGCTGAAAACCGTCCACGACGCCCTGACGGAAAACCGCATCGACCTCTATCTGCAGCCGGTCGTCACCCTGCCGCAGCGCCGGACCGTTTTCTACGAGAGCTTCACCCGCCTGCGCGACCCGTCCAACCGGGTCATGATGCCCGCCGAATATCTGTCGGTGGCCGAGGGCGAGGGCCTGCTGCCCGCCATCGACAACCTGCTGCTGTTCCGCTGCGCCCAGATCGTGCGCCGTCTGGCGCGACAGGATCGCAAGGTCGGCGTCTTCTGCAACGTGTCCCTGGCCTCGCTGGGCGACGAGACCTTCTTCCCCCAGTTCCTCGACTTCCTCAGCCAGAACCGCGACCTGAAGGACGCCCTGATCTTCGAACTGGGTCAGGCGACCTTTGACGCGCGCGGCGCCGCCGAAGCGCGCAACATGGCCAAGCTGGCCGACCTGGGCTTCCGCTTCTCCATCGACAAGGTGCAGACGCTGGATCTGGACTTCGCCGACCTGCAACGCTCGGACGTGCGCTTCATCAAGGTGGCCGCCGACCTGCTGATCGAACAGCTTCTGGACCTGGACGGCGCCACGCCTCTGGCCTCGCAGCCCGACATCCAGGCCGCCGACTTCGCCCCCCTGACCCGCCGCTACGGCCTCGAGCTGATCGCCGAAAAGGTCGAGAGCGAGAAACAGGTGGTCGACATCCTGGAGCTCGACATCGGCATCGGCCAGGGCCACCTGTTCGGCGAGCCCCGCGCCATCAAGGAAGCCGTCCTGGCCGAGACTGATCCCCCCGCCGAGTTCGTCCGCACCACGCTGAAGTCGGCCGAGCAGCGCCGCCGGTTCTAGCCTCTGCTTTCCTCCCCGCCTGTGGGGAGGGGGACCGCGAAGCGGTGGAGGGGGCGACGCCGACATCTGCCCATCGCATTCACAACCCACCGTCCCGCCGCCCCCTCCGTCACGGACGCTTACGCGTCCGCGCCACCTCCCCATGGAATGGGGAGGAAAGAAGGGCCGAAAGCCGCCAGACAGGTCGTCTCGACCGGCGTCTATGGCGCTCATGACCGACGTCGCTTCTCCCCTCGACTGGCCCCGCATCGCTGACGACCTGAACGCCCAGGGATGGGCGACTGTCGGCCCGCTGCTGACGCCCGCAACCTGTGAGGCCCTGCACGCCCTCTACGACCAGCCCGAGCGGTTCCGCAGCCGGATCCTCATGCAGCGACACGGCTTTGGGCAGGGCGAGTATCAGTATTTCGACAATCCCTTGCCCGATCCCCTGCCCCGGCTGCGGGCGCGGCTCTATGCGGGACTGGCGCCCATAGCCAACGGCTGGGCCGCGCGGCTGGAACGGCCGGGCTTTCCGGACAGTCTGGATGAGCTGACCGCCCAATGCCGGGCCGCAGGCCAGACGCGGCCGACCTCGCTGATGCTGCGCTACGGTCCCGGCGACTACAACCGGCTGCATCAGGACCTCTATGGCGATCTGGTCTTCCCCTTGCAGGCGGCGATCCTGCTCAGCGATCCGGCGGCGTTCGAGGGCGGCGAGTTCGTGCTGGTCGAACAGAAGCCGCGCTCGCAGTCACAGGCCCATGTGGCGCCGCTGAACCAGGGCGAGGCGGTGATCTTCGCCGTGCGCGAACGGCCTGTCGCCGGCACGCGCGGCGACTATCGCGTGCAGATGCGCCACGGGGTCAGCAGGGTGCGGGCGGGCCGGCGCATGACGCTGGGGCTGATCTTTCACGACGCGAGCTAGAAACAATCCGCTCATCCCCGCGGAGGCGGGGATGAGCGGGTATTGGGTGTCCCGCTCAAGAAAAAGGCCCCGCCGCCGGAGCGGAGGGGCCTGATCCTTAAGCCTTCTGCGCGTCCAGCCAGCGGACCGCGTCGGCGTCGCGGGCTGACAGGTCGGGGAAGTCGGCGTCGGAGCCGACGTCAGGGACGCGGCGCCAGGAACGGGCGCACTTGGGATAGTCGGCCAGCTTGACCTCGACGGTGACGGCGTCGCCGCCGACCACCAGTTCAGCGCCCGAGGTGCGGAACACTTCGGCGGCGTCCAGACCGTCGAACGGCGCCAGCAGCTCGGCCGGGGCCGTGACCACCGGCCAGGCGTCCAGGGCGCCGCCGATCAGCTTGTCGCGACGCGCGGCTTCCAGGGCCTCATTGACCACCTCCAGCACGGTGTTGACCCCGGCCCAACGCTCGGCCTCGGCCGGATTGCGCCACTGGTCGGGCGTTTCCGGGATGACGCGGGCGCAGTTGGTGCCGGCTTCCGGGAAGCGCGTGGTCCAGGCCTCTTCCATCGTAAAGGGCGTCAGCGGGGCCAGCCAGGCGGTCAGGCGGCTGAAGACCTCGTCCATCACCGTGCGCACGGCGCGGCGGCGGATGCTGTCGGGACGGTCGCAATAGAGGCTGTCCTTGCGCACATCGAAATAGAGCGCCGACAGGTCGCCCGAGCAGAACTCCAGCACCGGACGCACCACGTCCTGGAAGCGGTAGTCGCGGTAGGCCTCGCGCACCTGACCGTCCAGTTCATGCAGACGGTGCAGGATGAACTGCTCCAGCGGCGGCATCTGGTCGTAGGACAGGCGTTCGGCCTCGTCGAAGCCGTTCAGGGCGCCCAGCAGATAGCGGACGGTGTTCCTCAGCTTGCGATAGGCGTCGACCGTGGTTTGCAGGATCTGCTTCCCGATCCGCTGGTCCTCGGCATAGTCCACCAGGGCGACCCAGAGGCGCAGGATGTCGGCGCCCGATTCCTTGATGACAACGGCCGGGTCGGTGGTGTTGCCACGCGACTTCGACATCTTCTCGCCGTTCTCGTCCTGGGTGAAGCCGTGGGTCAGGACGGCGTCATAGGGGGCGCGGCCGCGCGTGCCGGAACCCTCCAGCAGGTTTGACTGGAACCAGCCGCGGTGCTGGTCGGAGCCTTCCAGATAGAGGTCGGCGGGCCAGTGCGACGGGCGGTCGCCGACATAGCCGTGGGCCGGGTCGCGGGCTTCCAGGGTGAAGGCATGGGTGCAGCCCGAGTCGAACCAGACGTCCAGGATGTCCTGGATCTTCTCGAAGCGGTCGGCGTCGTGCGCGCCCAGGAAGTCGGCGTCGGGCCGGTCGAACCAGGCGTCGGCGCCGCCCTCGGACACGGCCTTCAGGATGCGGGCGTCGACCTCGGGGTCATGCAGGGGTTGGCCGGTCTGCTTGTCCACGAACATGGCGAGCGGCGTGCCCCAGGCCCGCTGGCGGCTGATCAGCCAGTCAGGACGGCCTTCGACCATCGACCGGATGCGGTTCTTGCCCGCCGCCGGGTGGAAGGCGGTGGCGTCGATGGCCGTCAGGGCCTTCTCGCGCAGGGTGTCGCCGTCGGCCAGAGCTTCGTCCATGCGGATGAACCACTGCGGCGTGTTGCGGAAGATGATCGGGGCCTTGGAGCGCCACGAGTGCGGATAGGAGTGCTCCATCCGGCCGCGCGCCAAGAGGTTGCCCGCCTCGATCAGCTTTTCCATCACCGCGCCGTTGGCGGGGCCAAACTTGCCGGTCTTCTTGCCCTCGGTCTCCAGCACCTTGAGGCCGGCGAACAGGGGCACGTGGTCGTAATAGGCGCCGTCGGCGTCCACCGTATCCGGCACCTCGCGGTGGCCATGGGCCTGCCAGACGGCATAGTCGTCCGCGCCGTGGCCGGGGGCGGTGTGGACAAAGCCGGTGCCGGCGTCGTCGGTCACATGGTCGCCGGCCAGCAGGGGCACGGAGAAGCCGTAGCCGCTATCCAGCGCCGCCAGCGGGTGGGCGCATTCCAGACCCGAGGGGTTGATGGCGTCCACGCGGGTGAAGCCGCTGATCTTGGCCGCCTTGAACACGTCCTCGGCCAGCTTGTCGGCGATGATGAAGCGGTCGCCCGGCTTGGCCCAGGGCTCGTAGTCCAGACCTTCTTCCAGAGCCGTGACCTCATAGAGGCCATAGGCGATCTCGGGGCCGTAGCTGATGGCGCGGTTGGCCGGGATGGTCCAGGGCGTGGTCGTCCAGATGACGATCGACGGCGTGGCCGCACGGAACGACAGCAGGTCGTCGGGGTGGCTGTCGGTCGCGCCGACCACCGGGAACTTGACCCAGATCGTGGGCGAGACGTGGTCGTGATACTCGACTTCTGCATCCGCGAGGGCCGTGCGCTCGACCGGCGACCACATCACCGGCTTGGAGCCGCGATACAGCTGGCCCGAGTTCTTGAACTTGTGGAACTCGGCGACGATGGCCGCCTCGGTCGTGAAGTCCATGGTGGCGTAGCGGTTGTCGAAGTCGCCGGTGATGCCCAGGCGCTTGAACTGATCGCGCTGCACGTCGATCCAGCCCGCGGCGTATTCACGGCAGGCCTTGCGGAACTCCGACTTGGAGACCTCGTCCTTGCGGCGGCCCTTGGCGCGGAACTGCTCCTCGATCTTCCACTCGATCGGCAGACCGTGGCAGTCCCAGCCGGGGACGTAGTCGACGTCGTAACCCAGCAGGAAGCGCGAACGGACCACGAAGTCCTTCAGCGTCTTGTTCAGGGCGTGGCCGATGTGGATGTCGCCGTTGGCGTAGGGCGGGCCGTCGTGCAGGACGTAGAGCGGCGCCTTCTGGGCCTGACGGATGCTACGCAGCTGGCCGTAGAGGTCGCCCCAGGCGGCGATGATTTCCGGCTCCTTCTTCGGCAACCCGCCCCGCATGGGGAAGGGCGTCTCGGGCAGGAAGACGGTGTCGCGATAGTCGCGGCCAGCTGCTTCAGAGGCGGTGTCGTTGGTGGCGTCGGCCATGGGGTAATCTTTGTCTTTAGCGCGGGCGCCGAGGAGGCGGCGCGGACGCAGTCTAGCGTGAAGGCCGTTGAACGGCATCGGCGATATTCGATCCCGACGTGCGCGGGGCTGTTCGCCCTGGCGCTACGCCGGGCGGCTAATCGAAATCGGACGGATCACGCGAACGGTCATGGTTGAAACCGTCTAGCAGACCGGGCGGCGCCTGCGCCATAGTCGATGCGAACAGACAGGAGGCGATCAGATGCGCGTTCAGGCGATGACAGCGGCAGCGGTTCTGGCTTTGACGGCCTGTTCGCCCGCCGAGGAGAAGGCGCCCGCCCCCGTTGAAGCCCCGCTGACCGGACGCGCGGCCATCTACGCCGCCGGTGAGAAGGACGCCGAGGCCTTCGCCCGCGCCCTTTACGCCGCGCCGCCCTCGGCCACGTCGGACCCGGCGGCGGCGGCCGTCAGCCCCGGTCGCGATCCCCTCTATTCCCGCACCCTGAACGCCCTGATCGGCGTGGACTTCCGCGAGGCCCAGTCCCGCAACGAGGTTCCCTATCTGAACTATGATCCCGTCTGCGCCTGCCAGGACGCCGACGACTTCGCCCTGACCGCGCTGAAGATGACGCCGGACGGCGACAAGGCGGCCACGGCGCAAGTGAGCTTCACCAACCACGGCCAGACGCAGCAACAGACGCTGAAGCTGGTCAAGGAAGGCCCGATGTGGCGCATCGCCGACATCATCGACGCCCGGGGCCAGTCCCTGCACGGCGCCCTGATGGCGATCGCCGAGAAGGCCGAGGGCTGATCCCGGCAACTCCTGCGACACGCGACCGTTAGCGATCCTGTCATCATCGTGTTAAGAGCCCCGCCCTTTATAGCGGCGGCGGTGTCGCCCAAGCCTTTTCAGACTTCTAGGAGAAGCCACACATGAGCAGGGTGCTGGTTATCGGTGCAGGCGGCGTCAGCTCTGTCGCCGTCCACAAGATGGCGATGAATGCGGACATCTTCTCGCATATCACCCTGGCGAGCCGCACGAAGTCCAAGTGCGACGCCATCGCCGAATCCGTGAAGTCGCGCTTTGGCGTGACCATCGACACGGCCCAGATCGACGCCGACGATGTCGCCGCGACCACGGCCCTGATCCAGTCGGTCAAGCCGGCCCTCGTGGTCAACCTGGCCCTGCCCTATCAGGACCTGGCCATCATGGACGCCTGCCTGGCCGCCGGCGTCAACTACCTCGACACGGCCAATTATGAGCCGCGCGACGAAGCCAAGTTCGAATACAAGTGGCAGTGGGCCTATCAGGAGCGCTTCAAGGAAGCCGGCCTGATGGCGTTGCTCGGCTCGGGCTTCGACCCCGGCGTGACCTCGGTCTTCGCCACCTACACCAAGAAGCACCTGCTGGACCGGATCGACACGCTCGACATCCTGGACTGCAACGGCGGCGACACGGGTCTGCCCTTCGCCACCAACTTCAACCCGGAAATCAACCTGCGCGAAGTGACCGCAAACTCGCGTCACTGGGAAAACGGCCAGTGGGTCGAGGGCCCGGCGCTGAGCCACAAGCAGGCCTTCGATTTCGAAGGCGTGGGTCAGAAAAACATGTACCTCATGTATCATGAGGAACTGGAGTCGCTGGCCAAGTTCTACCCGGAAATCAAACGCATCCGCTTCTGGATGACCTTCGGCGACAGCTACCTGAAGCACCTGGAAGTGCTGGAAAACATCGGCATGACCTCGATCGAGCCGATGCAGTTCCAGGGCCGCGAGATCATCCCGATCGAGTTCCTCAAGGCTCTGCTGCCGGAACCCTCGTCGCTGGGTCCGATCACCAAGGGCAAGACGAACATCGGCACCATCGCCACCGGCGAGAAGGACGGCGTTCAGAAGACCTTCTACGTCAAGAACATCTGCGACCACGAAGCCGCCTATGCCGAAACCGGCAACCAGGCCGTCAGCTACACCACGGGCGTTCCGGCCATGATCGGCGCGGCCATGATGCTGACCGGCACGTGGAAGGGCGACGGCGTCTTCAACATGGAGCAGCTGGACCCCGATCCCTTCATGGACATGCTGAACAAGCATGGCCTGCCCTGGACGGTTGAGGAGCTGGACGCTCCGCTGGCCTTCTAAGACTGGGGATCAAGACACATGGAGACCCAGGCCGGTGATCCGGGCGCCTTTGCGCACTTTGACCTGAACCGTGTCGCCTCGCCTGCCTTCGTGGTGGACGAGGCGGCTGTGCGGCGCAATCTGGCCGTGCTGAAGGACGTGCGCGACCGGGGCAATGCCCGGGTCCTGCTGGCGCTCAAGGCCTTTTCCATGTGGTCGCTTGCGGACGTCGTCGGGGAATACCTCGACGGCGTCTGCGCCTCCGGTCTGTGGGAGGCGCGGCTGGCGCGCGAATTCTACAAGGGCGAACTGACCACCTATTCGCCCGCCTACAAGGCCGAGGATCTGCCCGAGATCCTGCGCCTGTCCGATCATGTCATCTTCAACGCGCCCGATCAGGTCACGCGTTTCGCCGACCTGATCGCCAAGGCGCGGGCTGAGGGTCACACGTTCGAGATCGGCCTGCGGCTGAACCCCGAACATTCCGAGGGCGAGGTCGCCAAATACGATCCGGCCCAGCCCTGCTCGCGTCTGGGCTATCCGGTGTCGCAACTGACGCCGGAAAAGATGGTCGGCATCGACGGCATCCATATCCACGCCCTGTGCGAACAGGACTTCCTGCCCCTGTCGCGCATCTGGGCGGCGGTTGAGCCCAAGCTCGCCCCGCTGCTGGGCGACGTGAAGTGGATCAATCTGGGCGGCGGCCACCACGTCACCCGCGCCGACTATCAGATCGACCAACTGGTCGCCTTCCTCAACGATATTCAGGCGCGTTACGACGTCACCGCCTATCTGGAGCCGGGCGAGGCCGTGGCCCTGGACGCCGGCATCCTGATCGGCGAGGTGCTGGACGTCTTCGACAACGGCATGCCCATAGCCATCACCGACCTGTCGGCCACCTGCCACATGCCGGACGTGATCGAGGCCCCCTACCGCCCCGCCATGCTGCATGAGCCCGAGGACGGCGTCACGGTGCGTCTGGGCGGCCCGTCCTGCCTGGCCGGCGACATCATCGGCGACTACGTCTTCGCCGAGCGCCCCGTACCCGGAACGCGCCTCGCCTTCCTGGATCAGGCCCATTATTCGATGGTGAAGACCAACACCTTCAACGGCGTCCCCCTGCCCGCTATCGCCCTGTGGAACAGCGCCACGGACGAGCTGCGGATGGTCCGCGAGTTCGACTGGACGGAGTTCCGCGACCGGCTGTCGTGAGGCGTGAAAGCTACCTGCTCAGCCGAGGCCAAGCCGCCATCGCCTGATCTTTTCGGATAGTTCAGCGGCAGCGACCGTGTCTTCCGCTGGAGCCTGAAGGATCAAGGGGCCACGCTCTTCCAAGCCTGGGTAGGCGTATCCGATCTCGCATGGCCGGCAACTCTTCTTATCGATCAAGACCGATGAGCCATGGTTCAGCGCGTCTCCTTCAAAGGGATCGCTCTGCTGCACCAGGACGGACGATCCATAGTCGAACACATCGAACCCCCGATCCTGCGAGAAGGGGTGAAAGCGCGCATGAACGTCAGTTGATGCGGCCAAGGCGGTCTTGGCCGTAGCCACATAGTCGCATCGCCTGACTTCCGGACCTGTGCAGCCAGGCGCGACATAATTGGCGTTCATCAGGAAGGCCAGGCCGCCAACCGCCGCAAAGATCGAGAAGACGGCGAACCCCGGCGGCTCAAGATGACCCAATCTCATCATTGAACGACTCCAAACGTCGTTCCACGAAATCAGCAATCTACTTGAAAGTCGAGCGGGCGTTCAGCCCAGAACGACTCTAGCCGCCGCCGCATCCGCCTCGATCTGGACCTTGAGCGCATCCAGCCCGTCGAACTTCATCTCGCCGCGCAGGAAGGCGACCAGTTCGGTTTCCAGGGTCTGGCCATAGAGGCTCTCGTTGAAGTCCAGCAGCCAGACTTCAAGCAAGGGTGCGTCGATCTCGAACATGGGGCGGAGGCCCAGGTTGGCGACGCCCTTGATGACCCGCCCGTCCGGCAGGCGGGTGCGGGTGGCGTAAACCCCGTAGGCCGGGCGCATGTAGTCGCCCATGGCCACGTTGGCGGTCGGCACGCCGATGGTGCGGCCGCGCTTGTCGCCGTGGATCACCTCGCCCTGGATGGCGAACGGACGCCCCAGGATGGCAGCCGCGCGGTCCATGTCGCCAGCCTTCAGCGCCTCGCGCACGGCGCTGGATGACAGCTTCAGGCCCGAGGCGTCGTCGATGCGGTCGGTGACGGAGACGGTGAAGCCCAGGCTCTCGCCATAGGTCCGCAGCGCCTCGGGCGAGCCGGAGCGGCCCTTGCCGAAGGTGAAGTCGAAGCCGACGGCGGCGTGGGCGATCCCTAAGCCTTCCGCCAGCACGCGGCGGGCGAACTCTTCGTCCGTCATCCCCGCCATCTCGCGGTCGAAGGGGATCAGATAGAGGCGGTCGACGCCGAGCGGCGCCAAGGCGCGGGCCATCTGATCCGGCGTCATCAGGCGGAACGGCGCGGCCTCGGGCTGGAACAGGCGGCGGGGGTGCGGGTCGAAGCTGACGACGCCGAGCGGCGCGCCCAGATGCTGGGCCGTCTCGCGGGCCGAGGCGATGACCGCCTGATGGCCCCGATGCACCCCGTCAAAGGCGCCGACGGCCACCGCCGCCCCGCGCTGCGAGGCCGGCAGATCGCGCCAGCCGCGGATGATCTCAACCACCTCGAAGGCTCAGCGGGCCGAGGGCTTGCGGCGGCGCGGCACACGCACGACGGCCACGCCGTCCATGATCAGCTTGTCGCCGACGAAGCCTTCGCATTTCAGTTCGACGCGGGCGCTGTCGGTTTCCATCTCGATCACCGTGATGACGATGCGGACCATGTCGTCGATGCGGACCGGGAAGTGGAAGGCCAGGGTCTGCGAAATATAGATGGACCCTGCGCCCGGCAGGATGGTGCCGACCACGGCCGAGCCAAAGGCGGCGCTGAGCAGGCCGTGGGCGATTCGGCCGCGATAGGCCGTCTTGGCGGCAAAGGCTTCGTCCAGATGGACGGGATTGAAGTCGTCCGACGCCTCTGCGAACAGGCGAATCCGGTCCTCGGTGACGTGGACCGTCTTCTCTGCGGCCATGCCGACGTGGAGTTCATCGAGGATGTAACCGCCCGACGGATGCTGTGTGACGTATTCGACCATGGGCGGGCTTTAAGCCAGGTGCGACCAAATGGCGAGCCTCACCACGCCAGTTCCAGCGCGGCGTAGCGGGCGAAGGTCGTCTCGGCCCGAAGCAGATCGCCCGCACGCGCCGGGTCCAGGGCCCCGTCCGCGCCCTTGGCGGCGTCGCCGTGGATGCCCTGAGCGATAAACAGGCAGTCCAGGGCCTGCTCGGCGGCGCCCAGAACATCCGTCACCACGCCGTCGCCGATGCACAGGACGCGCGAACGATCAACGCGGCGCCCCATCAGGGTCTGGGCCTCGCGCAGGGCCAATTCGTAGATGGGGCCGAAGGGCTTGCCGGCCATGACCACGCGCCCGCCCATGGATTCATAGAGGTCGGCGATGGCGCCGCCGCAATAGATGATCTGGTCGCCCTTCTGCACGATGCGGTCGGGGTTGGCGCAGATCAGCTCCAGATCGCGCTCGACGGCAGGGGCCAGACGTTCGCGGTAGTCCTCGGGCGTCTCGACGGCGTCGTTATAGGGGCCGGTGACCGAGATGAAGGCGGCGTCCTCGGCGCCGTGGGCGCTGTCGAGGTTCAGGCCTTCATAAAGCACGAAGTCGCGGTCGGGGCCGATGATCCAGGCCGGGCCGGGCGCGCGGCGGGCCAGTTCGGCGCGGGTGGCGTCGCCCGAGGTGACAAAGGCCTTCCAGGCGTCGCGCGGCACGCCGAGCGCATCCAGTTGCGCCACCACGTCCGACGAGGGGCGCGGCGAGTTGGAGATCAGGACGACATGGCCGCCCCTGGCGTTGAAGTCGGCCAGAGCGGTGCAGGCGGTGGGCCAGCTCTCGCGGCCGTTGTGGATCACGCCCCAGACGTCGCACAGCAGGATGTCGTAATCGTCAGCGACAGCGGACAGGTGAGGCAGGGCGTGAGGCAAGGTCATGGGTCGGTTATAGCCTCCGGCGCGCGAGGGGGAAGGCCGCAACCGCGTTGACTTCCTGTTGGCCGCCGCGTTCGATTTCCCTCTTCGCCCCCGCCTCTCTTCCTGCTAACCGGCTTGGGACATGAAAATCTCTCGCCTCGCCTATGCCGCCTACGGCATCGCCCTCGTCGTCATCGTGCTGGACCAGCTGACCAAGGCCTGGGTCCTGGGCGCCATCGACGCCGCGCACATCTCGCAGATCCCCGACGGCTATCGCATCGCCGAGGTCGCCCCGCCCCTGTTCAACCTGACCTACGTGCTGAACACAGGCGTCAGCTTCGGCCTGTTCGGCGGCGGCGCCGGCCGCTGGATTCTCAGCGCCTTCTCCGTCCTGGTCGCGGTCGGTCTGGGCTGGTGGGCGACGCGCTCGGACCGCAAGCTGATGACCGCCGCCATCGGCCTGGTCATGGGCGGCGCGCTCGGCAACGTCTTCGATCGCATCCGTTTCGGCGGCGTCGTGGACTTCCTCGACTTCTCGGGATCGGGCCTGTTTCCGTGGATCTTCAACATCGCGGACGCCGGCATCACTGTGGGGGTGGTCCTGCTGATCCTGGACAGCTTCCTCTCCGAACGTCGTCCAGCGGTTGGCGCGGCCAACGAAAAGTCGTAATCACCCCCTCTTCACTGTCGTCCAGAGCCAGCGCCGTTGGGCGCGCCTCCCGGAGCCGAGCTGACCTTATGCGTATCCGCAACGTCGTTACCGTGGCCCTTTTCGCCACCACCGCCCTCAGCCTGACCGCCTGTTCGAGCGTGAAACAGAGCATCGGCCTGACCAAGGTCGTGCCCGATGAGTTTGTCACCGTCGCCAGCGCCCCGCTGTCCGTGCCGCCCGAATACGGCCTGACCCCGCCGTCGCCGGGCCAGCCGCGCCCGCAGGAACTGGCCCCGGAAAGCGCCGCCCGTCAGATCCTGCTGGGTCAGCGTCAGGCCGTGACCCGCACCGGCGGCGAGCAGGCCCTGGTCAACCAGGCCGGCGCCGATCGCGCCGACCCCCTGGCCCGCTATGTCGTCGACGACGAGTTCGGCGACCTGGCGCACAAGGAAGAAAGCTGGGCCAACCGCGTCATGTTCTGGCGCAAGAACGACGCCGCCAGCCAGGCCCCGACGGTCAGCCAGGACTCGCAGGGTTCGCGCACCATCGACGCCAGCACCGAACACGCCCGCCTGCAGGCCCTGACCGGCGGCCAGGAAGGCATCGCCATCACCACGCGCCGCGACAGCCGCTTCAAGCTGCCGGGCCTCTAAGACCCGGCGGGCCTCGCCGCCGACTTTTCAGGACGCGCCTGGCCCTCGGCCCGGCGCGTCCTTTTCATTTGCGGATAGCCTCCGGGAGCATCCTTCCATGTCCGAGACGCTCGACCTTGCCGCCCTGTCGGGGCTGGACCAGCTGCGCCTGATGCTGGACGGCCGCCTGCCCGCCGCTCCCATCGCCGAGACGGTCGGCTTTCGCCTGACCGAACTGGATCAAGGCCGCGTCGCCTTTGAGGGCGAGCCGACGCTGGCCGTCTATAATCCGATCGGTTCGGTGCACGGCGGCTGGATGGCGACCCTGCTGGACTCGGCCTGCGGCTGCGCCGTGCATTCCGCACTCAGGCCCGGTCAGACCTATACGACGCTGGAGCTGAAGACCGTCTTCCACAAGGGGTTGAAGGCGGGCGTCCCGGTGCGCGCCGAGGGCCGGATCATCCAGGCCGGTCGCCGCGCCGCCTTCTCCGAGGCCGACCTGCGCGGTCTGGACGGAACCCTCTACGCCACCGCCACCTCGACCTGCCTGGTGATGGAGCGGTCTTAAACGGTTAAAGCGCGCGGCAGTTTGAACGAGACGGTTTCGCGCGCGCCGTCGTCCTCGGTCACGACCGCATCGAAGCGGGCGCGGATGGCGTCGATCAGGGCCTCGATCAGCGGCTCGGGCGCCGAGGCCCCCGCCGTCACGCCCACCGTCGTCACCCCGTCGAACCAGGACCAGTCGACGTCTCCCGCGTCATCGACCAGGCGGGCGTCGCCGGCCCCGGCCTTCAGCGCCACGTCCACCAGACGGGCCGAGTTGGACGAGTTCTTCGACCCGACCACCAGCACCAGCTGACAGCCCTCGCCCAGACGCTTGACCGCCTCTTGGCGGTTGGTGGTGGCGTAACAGATGTCTTCCTTGTGCGGGTCCGGCAGTTCCGGGAAGCGCCGCTTCAGCGCCGCCAGGATGTCGGCGGTGTCGTCCACCGACAGCGTCGTCTGGGTCGCATAGGCCAGGGGCTGATCGCCGGGTCGCTGGAAGCCTTCCGCGTCCGCCACCGTCTCGACCAGGCTGATGGCGCCGGGCGGCAGTTGGCCCATGGTGCCGACCACCTCGGGGTGGCCCGCATGGCCGATCAGGATGATGTGGCGGCCCGCCGCATGGTGGCGCTCGGCCTCGACATGGACCTTGGACACCAGGGGGCAGGTGGCGTCGAGGAACAGCAGTTCGCGCGAGCGGGCCGTGGCCGGCACCGACTTGGGCACGCCGTGGGCCGAGAAGACCACGGGGCGGTCATCGGGGCATTCGTCCAGTTCCTTGACGAAGACCGCCCCCATGCCCTTCAGCCGCTCGACGACGTGGCGGTTATGAACAATCTCATGGCGCACATAGACGGGGGCGCCGAACTTCTCGATGGCGCGCTCGACGATCTGGATGGCTCGGTCCACCCCGGCGCAGAAGCCGCGCGGCGTGGCGAGGCGCACGGTCAGGGGACGACGATCGAAATTCGAGGGGGACACAGGCGCGTTCATGGGCGGAACCTAGTCGCTCGCGCGCCTTCCCGCCACCGCCTGCATGGTCGCGTTTGCCGCGCCTCGCTTTAGCCGCTATCAGCATCAAGCGTGCACCGGTCGGCGCCGACTGTCGCGCGCTCCCTTTCGCTTGCCGGAAATGAAATTGATGCGTCGCGTCTTCACTGCCCTGGCCGCCCTGTCTGTGACAGCCGCGCTCGTCCCCTCCACTGCCGCCGCCCAGTTCGGCGGACAGCAGCAGCGCCCCGGTCAGCAGCAGCAGCAGCAGGAGGCGCCGCAAGCGCGCCCCATGCGGATTGCCCCGCTGAACCGCCGCGCCAACGCCGGCCCCTGCCCCTATGTGAAGGTGCTGTACGACGCCGCCCGCTACGTCGAAATGGACGACTACGCCCGCCCCTCGATCGCTGGCGTGGGCTTCACCGGCGAGGTCGAGGGCGTCACCGCCGACTGCGTCTATCGTGAGGCGGATCCGATCCGCCTAGACTTCAATGTCCTGTTCAACCTCGGCAAGGGCGCGCGCGCCAGCGGCGATTCTCACACCTATCGCTACTGGGTGGCGGTGACCGAGCGGAACTCGGCCGTTCTGGCCAAGGAATATTTCGACCTGCCGGTCAATTTCGAAGGCCAGACCACGGCCTCGGTCGAACAGGCCCAGTCCATCGTCATTCCTCGCGCCGACGCCACCACGGCCGGCAGTAATTTCGAGGTCCTGATCGGCTTCGACGTCACGCCGGACATGGCCGAGTTCAACCGCTCGGGCAGCCGCTTCCGCGTCACCGCCGGCCAGACCCAACCGAACCCCTAAGAATCATGACTGACCTCAAGACCTCTCTCAGCGAAGCGGTCGCCGCCGCCTTCGCCGCCGAAGGCGTGGACGCCGCCCTGGCCCGCGTCGTCGCCTCGGACCGCCCTGACCTGGCCGACTTCCAGTCCAACGGCGCCCTGGCCGCCGCCAAGGCGCTGAAGGCCAATCCCCGCGAACTGGCCGCCAGGGTGGCCGAGCGCCTGAGCCATGATGCGCGCCTGTCGTCGGTCGAGGTCGCCGGCCCCGGCTTCATCAACCTGAAACTGTCTGACGCCGCCCTGGCCCAGCGCGCCGCCGAGGTCGCCGCTGACGACACCCTGGCCGGCGCCTCGCTGAACACGCCGTCGCGCAAGGTCGTCATCGACTACGCCGGCCCGAACGTGGCCAAGCCGATGCACGTCGGCCACCTGCGCTCCTCCATTATCGGCGAGAGCCTGAAGCGCCTGTTCCGCTTCCGCGGCGACATCGTCTGGGGCGACGCCCACTTCGGCGACTGGGGCTTCCAGATGGGCCTGCTGATCACCGCCTGCGGCGACGAGGGCCTGGGCCTGCCCTTCATGGCCGAGGGCGACGGCCCCTTCCCCGCCGAAAGCCCGGTGACGCTGGAAGACCTGGAACGCCTCTATCCCCAGGCCGCCGCCAAGGCCAAGGAAGACCCCGCCTTCCGCGACCGCGCCCGCAAGGCGACCGCTGAACTGCAGGGCGGCCGTCCCGGCTACCGCGCCCTGTGGGCCCACTTCGTCGCCGTCAGCCGCACCGCGCTGAAACGCGAGTTCGGCGCTTTGGATGTCACCTTCGACCTGTGGAACGGCGAATCTGACGCCGATCCGCTGATGCCGGAAATGCTGGCGCATCTGAAGGAAACCGGCCTGCTGGTCGAGGACGACGGCGCCCAGGTGGTCCACGTCGCCAAGCCCGGCGAGACCCGCAAGAAGAAGCTGGCCGACGGCTCGGTCATCGAGGCCCCCAGCCCGCCGCCCCTGCTGGTGGTGTCGTCGGAAGGCTCGGCCATGTACGGCACGACCGATCTGGCGACGATCCTCGACCGCAAGAAGTCGATCGGCCCCGACCTGATCCTCTATGTCGTCGACGAACGTCAGGCCGAGCATTTCGAACAGGTCTTCCGCGCCGCCTACCTGGCCGGCTACGCGCCCGAGAAGTCGCTGGAGCACCTCGGCTTCGGCACCATGAACGGCGCCGACGGCAAGCCCTTCAAGACCCGCGCCGGCGGCGTGCTGAAGCTGCACGACCTGATCACCATGGCCACCGACAAGGCGCGCGAGCGTCTGAAGGAAGCCAAGCTGGGCGACGATCTGCCGGAAGCCGAGTTCGAGGACATCGCCCGCAAGGTGGCGGTGGCCGCGCTGAAGTTCGCCGACCTGTCGAACAACCGCACCACCAGCTACATCTTCGACCTCGACCGCTTCATGAGCTTCGAGGGCAAGACCGGCCCCTATCTGCTGTATCAGGCCGTGCGGGTGAAATCCCTGCTGCGCAAGGCGGCGGATCAGGGCGTCGAGACGGCCCCCATCGTCGTCGCCGAACCGGCAGAGCGCGATCTGGCCCTGACGCTGGACGCCTTCGACGCCGCCACGGCGGACGCCTATGACAAGCGCTCGCCCAACCTGATCGCCGAGCACGCCTATCGCCTGGCGCAGAGCTTCTCGAAATTCTACGCCGCCTGCCCGATCCTGGTCGCGCCGGACCCCGCCACCAAGGGCTCGCGCCTGGCCCTGGCGGCCGCCAGCCTGCACCAGCTGGAAACGGCGCTGGACCTGCTGGGCATCCAGACGCCCGAGCGGATGTAAGAGCCTCAATCCTCCCCCGTTTACGGGGGAGGGGGACCGCGAAGCGGTGGAGGGGGCGGAAACATCCACCGCGCTATGTTCCGCCTCTCCGATCCTTGGCGAAGTCGAACCCGCCAGCTCCGATCTCGCCCCCTCCACCATGCTGCGCATGGTCCCCCTCCCCCGCTACGCAGGGGAGGATCGCCGCTGCAGATGACGGGAAGGCGTCAGTTCGCTAAGGTCGGGGCCAAGCTACGGAGCCTCCCCTTTTCATGTCCCTCGACGCCTTCATCGCCGGCCTGCCCAAGGCCGAACTGCACCTGCACATCGAAGGCTCGCTTGAGCCCGAACTGATGTTCGAACTGGCGCAGCGCAACGGCGTCGCCATTCCCTATGACAGCGTCGAGGCCGTGCGCGCGGCCTATGACTTCTCGAACCTGCAGGACTTCCTCGACATCTATTACGCGGGCGCCGCCGTGCTGCTGACGCGCAAGGATTTCGAGGACCTGGCCTTCGCCTATTTCCAGCGCGCCGCCGCCGACAACGTCCGCCACGCCGAGATCTTCTTCGACCCCCAGACCCACACCGATCGGGGCGTGCCCTTCGGCGTGGTGGTCGAGGGCCTGATCGCGGGCATGGACCGGGCCAAGAGCGAGCTGGGCGTCACCAGCGGCCTGATCCTCAGCTTCCTGCGCCACCTGTCCGAGGACGAAGCCTTCGCCACGCTGGAGGCCGCCAAGCCCTACCTGCACCACTTCATCGGCGTGGGACTGGATTCGTCCGAGGTCGGCCATCCGCCGGCCAAGTTCCAGCGCGTCTTCGCCGCCGCCCGCGACTTAGGGCTTAAGCTGTGCGCCCACGCCGGCGAGGAAGGCCCGCCCGCCTATGTGCATGAGGCTCTGGACCTGCTGCACATCGACCGCATGGACCACGGCAACCGCTCGATGGAGGACGAGGGCCTGATTGCGCGTCTGGCCGCCGAACAGATGACCCTGACGGTCTGCCCGCTGTCGAACCTGAAGCTGTGCGTGGTCAAGGACCTGAAGGACCACCCCGTCCCCGAGATGCTGCGCCGCGGCCTGCACGTCACCCTGAACTCGGACGACCCCTCCTATTTCGGCGGCTATGTAAACGCCAACTACATCCAGCTGGCGAACGCGGTGGGCCTGACGCGCGAGCAGGTGACGCAACTGGCCAGGAACAGCTTCGAGGGCAGCTTCCTCAGCGAGGCCGACAAGGCTGCGCGGATCGCCGAAGTGGACGCCTACGCGGCCGCGCACTGAACCCCACTTCGCTTTAAGATGGTGAGGCGGCGGGTTGGCCCTCCCCCTCACCGCTCATCCCGGCGGACGCCGGGATCCAGTAAGAGCTACAAGCGCGTCGGCGGCATGGTCCCGTCTTACTGCGTCGTGCTTGAGGCCACAGCACTGGGTCCCGGCGTCCGCCGGGATGAGCGGGATTATTGCGCGCGCCTACGCCGCCGCGATCTGATCGACCTCGTTGGCCGAGCCCAGGGCCACCGGAATGCGCTGGTGCAGTTCGGTCGGGGTCACGTCCAGAATGGCCTGCTGGCCGTCCGTCGTCGCCTTGCCGCCCGCCTGTTCGATCAGGAAGGCCATGGGGTTGCCTTCATACATCAGGCGCAGCTTGCCCGGCTTGTTCGGCTCGCGCTTGTCCCACGGATAGAGGAAGATCCCGCCGCGCATCAGGATGCGGTGGACGTCGGCCACCATGGCGGCGACCCAGCGCATATTGAAATTCTTAGCCCGAGGGCCGTCGGCGCCCTGCAGGCAGCCGTCGATGTAGCGCTGCACGCTCTCGGCCCAGTGGCGCTGGTTCGACATGTTGATGGCGAACTCCCTGGTGTCCGCCGGCACCGCTATCTTCTCGTGCGTCATCAACCACTGGCCGTCATGCGACAGGGTGAAACCCGCCACGCCTTTGCCCGTCGTCAGCACCAGCATGGTCTGACCGCCATAGAGGCAATAGAGGGCTGCAACCTGATGACGGCCGGATTGCAGGAAGTCGGCCTCGGTCGGCGTCGCCGACGGCGCCTTCAGCACCGAGACAATGGTGCCGACGGGGGCGTTGATGTCGATGTTGGACGAGCCGTCCAGCGGGTCGAACAGGACCAGGTATTCGCCCGCCGGGTTGGTCGCCGGCTGGACCGTGTCCATCTCCTCGGACGCCACGCCCGCCACGGCCGGACAGGCCAGCAGCATCTCGGTCAGCACGTCGTTGGAGATGACGTCGAGCTTCTTCTGCTCCTCGTCCTGCACGTTGACGACGCCCGATGCGCCCAGAGCGCCGACCAAGGCCCCGCCCGAGACGATCTTGCGGATCTCGACGCAGGCGGCGGCGGCGGTCTTCAGGGTCTGGCTCAGGCCCTGCGGCAGATCGAGGGCGGCCAGATGGGCGGCGAGGTCGGTGCGGGCGGTCATGGCGGCCTTCAATCCTGTCGCAAGGGTCGTTCGCGCCCCTCATGGCCCTTCGGATCGTACACGGCAAGCCCGGCGCCGCTTGACTTCGGCCCGGAGTCGGGGCCTTAGGTCGAGCGCTCTCGCGGGAGAGATCGGCGGTCGTGTAACGGCTGTCGGGGCCGAAGGCGCAACCGCCCCGGAAACGCTCAGGCAAAAGGACCGCGAAAGCGCACGGACGCTGGAAAGTCGCCCCCCTTCCTTGGGATTCATGGGCGCGCCGACGGAGCAAGGCTGTTCGTCCCCCGGGCGACGGTCGGAATCTCTCAGGCTTCAGGACAGCGGGGGCGCGACGACGGCGAAGCTATCGCCGCAACCCGCGACCGGAGGATGCTCGATGAGCGACCAGGCCCTGAAGACCACCCCCCTCAACGCGGCGCATCGCGCGCTCGGCGCCCGCATGGTCGGCTTCGGCGGCTATGACATGCCGGTCCAGTATGAGGGCGTGCTGGCCGAGCACCGCTGGACCCGCGAACACGCCGGTCTGTTCGACGTCTCGCACATGGGCCAGGCCCGCATCAGCGGCGACGACGCGATTGCCCAGTTCCAGCGCTTCGTCCCCGGCGACTATGAAATCCTGAAGGCCGGCAAGCAGAAGTATTCGCTGCTGCTGAACGCCGAGGGCGGCATCATGGACGACCTGATGGCGGGCAAGCCCGACCACGACGGCCTGTTCATCGTGGTCAACGCCGGCAACAAGGACGCCGACTTCGCCTTCCTGAACGCCAATCTGGCGGGCGACGCCAAGCTGACCATCATGGACGACCGCGCCCTTCTGGCCATCCAGGGGCCGGAAGCCGCCGAGGTCATGGCCGCGCACGAACCCGCTCTGGCCGAGATGGGCTTCATGGATTCGGCCCGTCTGATGCTCTTCGGCGTCGACTGCTTCGTCTCGCGCTCGGGCTACACCGGCGAGGACGGCTACGAGATTTCGGTGCCGAACGCCGACGCCGAGCGCGTCTGGAACCTGCTGCTGTCCGACGCCCGCGTGAAGCCGATCGGCCTGGGCGCCCGCGACAGCTTGCGCCTTGAGGCCGGCCTGCCGCTGCACGGCCACGACGTCGACGCCACCACCAGCCCGGTCGAGGCCGCGCTGACCTTCGCCCTGTCCAAGTCGCGCAAGGAAGCCGCCGACTTCAACGGCGCCGAGCGCATCCTGAAGGAACTGGCCGACGGCCCGTCGCGCGTGCGCATCGCCCTGATCGTCAAGGAAGGCGCCCCGGCCCGTGAAGGCGCCGAGATCGCCGACGCTGACGGCAACGTCATCGGCGTCATCACCTCGGGCGGCCCCTCGCCGACCCTGGGCCGCAACATCGCCATGGGCTACGTCCCCCCGGCTTTCGCCGAACTGGGCACGGACCTGAAAGTCATCGTGCGCGGCAAACCCGCCGCCGCCGAAGTCGTCGCCACACCCTTCGTGGCCACTCGCTATTATCGCAAACCTAAAGCCTGAGAGATCAGACACATGCGCTTCACCAAAGATCACGAGTGGGTTCGCCTCGACGGCGACGTCGCCACGGTCGGCATCTCCAAGCACGCGGCTGACGCCCTGGGCGACGTGGTGTTCGTCGAGACGCCGGAAGCCGGCAAGAGCTTCAACCAGGGCGACAGCTTCGCCGTGGTCGAAAGCGTCAAGGCCGCATCCGACGTCTACGCCCCGGTCTCGGGCGAAGTGGTCGAGGGCAACGCCGCCCTGGCCTCGGCCCCGGAAACCGTCAACGCCGATCCCGAAGGCGAAGGCTGGTTCGCCAAGATCAAGATTTCGGACGCTTCGCAGGTCGAAGCCCTGATGGATCAGGCCGCCTACGACGCCTTCCTCGCCACCCTCTAAGGCTCCCGCCTTCTCCGCTCAGCCTCGCGGAAGCGGGGACCCAGCTCTTTGGGATCAAGCAGCGGTGTTTGAAGCTTAAACCTGGGTCCCCGCTTCCGCGGGGATGAGCGGAATAAAGTAATGCGCTACCTCCCCCTGACGCCCGACGACCGTGAGGCCATGCTGGCCGCCATCGGCGCCAAATCCATCGACGACCTGTTCATCGACGTGCCGCAGGCCGCGCGCCGCGACGGCTTTGTCGACCTGCCCCGCGTGGCGGGCGAACTGGAGGTCGAACGCGCCCTCTCGGCCATGGCGGGCAAGAACGCCACGGCCTCGACCGTCCCCTTCTTCTGCGGCGCCGGCGCCTACAAGCACCACGTTCCGGCCACGGTCGATCACGTGATCCAGCGGTCGGAGTTCCTGACCAGCTACACCCCCTATCAGCCGGAAATCGCCCAGGGGACCCTGCAGTACCTGTACGAGTTCCAGACCCAGGTCGCGAACCTGACCGGCATGGAGGTCGCCAACGCCTCCCTCTATGACGGCTCGACCGCCATGGCCGAGGGCGTGCTGATGGCCACCCGCGTGACCCGCCGCAACAAGGCCGTCATCTCGGGCGGCGTGCACCCCCACTACGTCAAGGCCACCGAGACCGTGGTGCACGCCGTCGGCGTCGAGACTGAAGCTCTGAACGCTGCCGTTGACGCCGAAGACGCCGTCATCGCCGCCATCGACAAGGACACGGCCTGCGTCGTCGTCCAGACCCCCAACGTCTTCGGCACCGCCACCGACGTCACCAAGATCGCCGAGGCCGCTCACGCCGCCGGCGCCCTGCTGATCGTTGTCGTCACGGAAGCCGTGTCGATGGGCCTGCTAAAGTCGCCCGGCGAAATGGGCGCCGACATCGTCGCCGCCGAAGGCCAGTCGATCGGCAACGCCCTGAACTTCGGCGGCCCCTACATCGGCCTGTTCGCCACCCGCGAGAAGCTGCTGCGCCAGACGCCCGGCCGCTATTGCGGCGAGACGGTGGACGCCGACGGCCGTCGCGGCTTCGTCCTGACCCTGTCGACGCGCGAGCAGCACATCCGCCGCGACAAGGCCACGTCGAACATCTGCACCAACTCGGGCCTCTGCTGCCTAGCCTTCACCATCCACATGAGCCTGCTGGGCGAGACGGGTCTGCGCCAGATGGCCCTGCTCAACCACGAGAAGGCGCTCGCCACCCGCGACGCCCTGGCCGCCATTCCGGGCGTCGAGGTCCTGACCCCGCGCTTCTTCAACGAGTTCGCGGTCAAGCTGCCCAAGAACGCCGCCGAGGTGGTGCAGACCCTGGCCGACCATCACATCCTGGCCGGCGTGCCCTACAGCCGTCTGGCCCCCGATGCGGGTCTGGACGATGTCCTGCTGGTCGCCGCCACCGAGACGACGCTGGACGCCGACATCAAGATCCTGGCGGCCTCGCTCGCCAAGGTCCTGGCGGCCTGAGGGGAGATAGAACCATGAGCACCATGAACACTGTCGGTCGTCCGACCACCCCGAACGCCACGCCGGACAACGACTACAAGCACCCGACCCTGACGGGCGCGCGCGGTCTGTTGCAGGACGAGGGCCTGATCTTCGAGAGCGACGGCTGGAACAAGACCGGCGTCGACCTGCCGAAACCGGCTACCGACGGTTCGGACCTGGGCGACCTGGTCCGCAAGGACCCGATCGGCCTGCCCGGTCTCTCCGAGCCTGAGGCCATGCGCCACTATGTGCGCCTGAGCCAGAAGAACCACGCCATCGACCTGGCCATCTATCCGCTGGGCTCGTGCACGATGAAGCACAACCCGCGCCTGAACGAGAAGATGGCGCGTCTGCCGGGCTTCTCGGACATCCACCCGCTGCAGCCGCAATCGACGGTGCAGGGCGCGCTGGAGCTGATGGACCAGTTGGCCCACTGGCTGAAGACGCTGACGGGCATGCCCGCCGTCGCCCTGTCGCCCAAGGCCGGCGCGCACGGCGAACTGTGCGGCCTGATGGCCATCCGCGCCGCTCACGAGGCCAAGGGCGAGCATGAGCAGCGCCGCAAGGTTCTGGTCCCGACCTCGGCCCACGGCACCAACCCGGCCACCGCCGCCTTTGTCGGCTATTCGGTCGTCGAGGTCGCCCAGACCGATGACGGTCGCGTGGACGTCGCCGACCTGGCCGCCAAGCTGGGTCCGGACGTGGCGGCCATCATGGTGACGAACCCGAACACCTGCGGCCTGTTCGAGCGCGACATCCTGGAGATCAGCCGCCTGACCCACGAAGCGGGCGCCTACTTCTATTGCGACGGCGCCAACTTCAACGCCATCGTCGGCCGGGTGCGCCCCGGCGACCTGGGCGTCGACGCCATGCACATCAACCTGCACAAGACCTTCTCGACGCCCCACGGCGGCGGCGGTCCCGGCGCGGGTCCGGTGGTCCTGTCGGAAGCCCTGGCCCCCTTCGCTCCGGCCCCCTGGGTCGTGGCGGGCGCTGAGGGCTACAAGCTGGTCGAGCGTGAGGAAGATGAGGCCGCCCAGGCCTTTGGCCGTCTGTGCGCCTTCCAAGGCCAGATGGGCATGTATGTGCGCGCCCTCAGCTACATGATGAGCCACGGCTCGGACGGTCTGCGTCAGGTGGCCGAGGACGCCGTCCTGAACGCCAACTACATCAAGGCCCGCCTGTCGGACCTGATGAGCGCCGCCTTCCCCGAGGGACCGTGCATGCACGAAGCCCTGTTCGACGACGAATGGCTGAAGGGCACGGACATCACCACGCTCGACTTCGCCAAGGCGATGATCGACGAGGGCTTCCACCCGATGACCATGTACTTCCCGCTGGTCGTCCACGGGGCCATGCTGATCGAGCCGACCGAGACCGAGTCCAAGGCGGAACTGGATCGCTTCATCAACGCCATGCGGCTGCTGGCCGAGGCGGCGAAGGCCGGCGACGTCGACCGCTTCAAGGGCGCGCCCTTCCATGCGCCGCTGCGGCGTCTGGACGAGACCCGCGCTGCGCGCGCGCCGCGTCTGCGCTGGTCGGCGCCGGAAGGCTCGAACATCGCCGCCGAATAAGGCCGTGAACCTGATCTGAAGTGAAGCGCCGTGTCTTTCGGGACACGGCGTTTTGCATTTCAGCCCCTCTTACGAAAGCTTCACCCCCACGCCACGGTTCGGCCTTGTCGCGCGTGTCTAGAAGAGTGTGACAGCATCGCCACGTTCAGCGTGAACTTCCGCGAGGAAGGAGCACGCCGCACGCGGAGGCGTTGTCCACCTGCCCGCCTCCTCCCGACTGTGACGCCTGTGACCCTCGCCCTGATCCCCTTCCGCGCCGAGAGCCGGCCTCGTCAGAGGCCCGGACTGCTGCGTCGTGCGAAACGGCTGGGCATGATGGCCCTGGGCTTCCTGATCATCGGCCTGGGCGTCCTGATCGCCCCCCTGCCCGGCCCCGGCGGCGTGCCGGTCATCGCCCTGGGCCTGATCCTGCTGCTGCGCAATTCGTGGTGGGCCAAGCGGCAGTTCATCCGCGCCCAGTACGCCCGGCCCAAGTGGGTCTATCCCTTCCGCCGCCTGATGCGGAAAAACCCCGAGATCGCCCCCGTCTTCTGGCAGCAGGCCCTGCGCGCCGAGAAGGTGGTGCTGCGCAAGCGCCCCTCGCGACAGCTGATCCGCGCCCGCAAACGCGTGCGCCGTTTCTTCCGCAAGCTCTTCCGCTAAAAAGCCACATTTCACCGCACACGGTAACGTGAACGGCGGTGCGATCGCGTTTGCGCCGAACGGCGTATGCTTCCCCTTGCGTAGTCAAAAGGCAGATGGCGTTGGGAGGCGCTTTTCTCATGATGTCACGCGTAAAACAGGGAATCGCGGCCGGCTTCATTGCGACCGTAGCGGTTTCCATTCTTGAGGCGGTGAACCTCTTGTTCGCCAAGGTTTTCGACCCCTTCCCCGAGGTCGTCGCCAAGATGTTCGGCATGCCGGGCAATCTGGCCGCCGGGTGGGTGATTCACTTTGTTATCGGGTCGTTGATCATGGGGCCGCTGTTCGCGGTCATCTATGCCCGGCTGCCCACCAACACCCCTGAGACCAAGGGCATCCTGTTCGCCGTCGCAGCCTGGGTGGCGATGATGCTGATCATCACCATGATGGGCGACCCCCGCACCTTCTCGGGCAGCGCGGGCTTCGGCACCTTCGGCTGGATGCTGATCACCCACATGGTCTTCGGCGGCGTCATGGGCAACGTCTTCGCCCGCCTGCAGGCCCGCGAGAAACGCGCGGCCGGCTTCATCCACGGCGCGCCCGCTCACTAGGCGACGCGCACCGCCAAATGCAAAAAGGCCCCGCCGTCGCCGGCGGGGCCTGATTGCGCGTCGCGATGACCGTGATCAGTTCAGCTTGTCGCCCAGTTGAGCGATGGCGGCGTCGATCAGCGGGTCCGACTTGGCGGCGGCCAGACGGGCGGTCAGGATGTCCTGAGCGGCCTTGGCGGCCAGGTCGGCGGCGACAGCCTTGACCTCGGTCGTGGCCTGGGCCTCGGCCTGGGCGATGCGACGCTCGGCCAGGGCCTGACGGCGAGCCAGGCTTTCTTCCAGCTTGGCCTTGGCTTCGGTTTCCAGACGGCGGGCGTCGGCTTCGGCGGAGGCCAGCATGTCGGCGGCCTGGGCCTCGGCTTCAGCCTTTTCCAGACGGATCTGGGCCAGCATGGCTTCGGCTTCGGCGCGCAGACGGGCGGCCTCGTCGAGTTCCGACTGGATCTTGGCGCCCTGGGCGTCGAGGGCCTTGGCCATGGCGGCCGGCACCTTGGCCAGGACCAGGATGCCCAGGAAGATCACCAGACCGACGGCGACCCAGAACTCGGCGTTCGAGAGATCCCAGAACTCGGCGTTAAAGAAGGCGGGCATATCAGGCGGCTCCCTTGACGGCGGCGTCGGCTTCGGCGGCCGTGGCGGCCTTGCCGGTCAGACGTTCGACCATGGCGCGGGCGGTGTCGGAGGCGATGGTCGAGACATTGGCCATGGCCGCGTCGCGGGTCTTGCCGATGGCGACTTCGGCCTCGGCGATACGAGCGTTGACGACAGCTTCCTCGGCGGCCTGGCGGGCATTGGCCTCTTCGGTCACACGCGCCTTGGCGGCGGCGGCGGTGGCGCGGGCATCGGCGCGGGCCTTGGCGACCTCGGCCTTGGCGGCGTCGGCCTGCGTGGCGGCCTCGGTCTGAACCTGGCGGGCGGCGTCGACGGCGCCGGCGATCGTCCCGGCGCGTTCGTCACGAACCGCGCGCAGACGAGGCAGGAAGACCTTCGACAGCAGAATGTAGAGGACGGCGAAGATCAGCAGCAGCCAGATGATCTGACCAGCCCAGTGCTGCATCTCCAGCTGCGGCAGACCGCCGGAGGCATGGGCGTCGCCGTGGGCGACTTCGGCCTGATGGGTCGCCTCAGGGGCGGCCACGGGCGCGATCTCACCGTTCTGGACGGTGACGGTCGGCGCAGGCTGGGTCGGGTCTTGCGAGGCGACGCTCGCGATAGGGGCGGCCATGGGCTCTATCCGGTGATCTCAGAAAGACGCGAGCGGCGGAACGGTCGTGAAGACCGCGCCGCCGCCCAGATATTCAGTTCGGCTTAGCTGAACAGGCAGAGCAGGCCGATCACGAAGGCGAAGATGCCCAGTGCTTCAGCCAGGGCGGCGCCCAGGATCAGGTTGGTGAACTGGCCGGGAGCGGCCGAAGGGTTGCGCGTGGCGCCTTGCAGGAAGCCCGAGAAGATCAGGCCGACGCCGAGGGCCGAACCGATCATGCCGAGGGTGGCGAGACCAGCGCCGATGTATTTTGCTGCTTCAGCTTCCATGAGAGTAGTTCCTGGTTGGGATGGTTTGAAGGAAGGGGTTGGCGGGCTGGGCCAGCTTTAGTGCTGATCCAGATGCACGACGTCGTTCAGATAGACCGTGGTCAGAACGGCGAAAACGAATGCTTGCAGGAAGGCGACGAGGAACTCCAGCGCCGTCAGGGCGACGACGCCGCCCATGGCCAGAACCGCACC
Source organism: Candidatus Brevundimonas phytovorans (assembly GCA_029203145.1). Classification (NCBI taxonomy): domain Bacteria; kingdom Pseudomonadati; phylum Pseudomonadota; class Alphaproteobacteria; order Caulobacterales; family Caulobacteraceae; genus Brevundimonas; species Candidatus Brevundimonas phytovorans. The sequence continues at coordinate 522,643 of CP119309.1, read as the reverse complement.
CGGAATGCCGACCAGGCCGATGCCGCCCAACGTCACCACGAAGCCGGCGAAGACCTTCATCGCCACGTGGCCGCCCAGCATGTTGCCGAACAGACGCAGGGCCAGCGACACGGGACGCAGCAGGAAGGAGATGAACTCGATCGGCGACACCAGCAGCAGCAGGTACCACGGCACGCCGGTCGGGGCGAACAGCTTGAAGAACTTGATGCCGTTCTTGGCGAAGCCCACGCCGATGACCAGCAGGATGGTCAGCATGGCGAAGGTGGCGGTGACCGCGACCTGCGACGTGGCGGTGAAGACCGTGAACATGCCCAGCAGGTTCAGCGCCAGGATGAAGACGAACAGCGTCAGGATGAAGGGGAAGAAGGCGCGGCCCTGCTCACCCATGATCGAAGTCGCAAGATCGTCGATGAAGGCGAAGGTGCCCTCGCCCACCACCTGCAGACGCCCCGGCACCAGCTTGGGCTTGGCCGTCACGGCGGTGAAGAACAGGGTGATCAGCACGGCGGCGACCATCATGGCCAGCGTCGAGTTGGTGATCGACAGATCAACCACGCCGAGGCCCGGCACGGTGACGGCCGGAAGATCAACAACCTTGCTGATCTGGAACTGGTGCATCGGATCGGCCATGCCGCCCGGTCTCCTAAGTCAAAAGGCCAAACCGCCACGCGACGGTCTGGTCAGAAATTCCGCTCGTCCTCGACCTCGTCGTCGGGAAGATCCTGGGGAGGCCCCATTTCCTTCAACGCGGCCGCACTCATCTTTCGGGCCGAACGAAGCGCCAGCCAGATCGATAGGCCGAAACCGATCAGGGTTCCGGCGATAATTCCCCAAGGCATGGTGCCGACCAGAAGGTCGAAACCCCACCCCAGACCCAGACCGACGGCCAGGCCGGCGATCATCTCGCCCATCAGGCGATAGCCATAGCCCGCAGCGTTCGCCCCATAGTCGGGAGGCGTCGGCACGGCCCGAGCCTTGAGCGCATCGGCCTGCTCGTTGAGGCGTTTGATCGCCTCTTCGCGCGATTCCATCGTTGGGGACATGGCCTGTGCGCTCAGCGCCCCGGCAAGGACGCCGCGGCAGGTCTGAATTCGGCGCGGAACCTATAGCCGAGGGGGCCGAAGGTCAAGGCACGGAAGGACGCCAGCAAGGCTTTGGAATATCTAATCTTCTTGGCCACCCCAGCCCAGGCGTGGCGATGCGCCGCTGTCGGGCGCGGCCCCGCGCCCGCGCCACGGCGTCGCAGGCCCGAAGAATCTAGTCCGCGCTGACGAAATCCTGAGCGAACTCGGGCGATCCGTCGTCCAGCGCGGTCAGCAGGTCCTCGCCCTCGCTCTCTCCGCTGCGGGTCGGGTCCGGCACCTCGAAGCCGACCGGGATCGACAGATCCAGCAGACCCGCCGCCTTCATCTCCTGCACGCCCGGGAGGTCATAGAGGCTGGCCAGGCTGAAATGCTCCAGGAAGCGGTCGGTCGTCGCATAGGTCACGGGGCGGCCCGGCGTGCGCCGACGCCCGCGCAGCCGCACGAAGTCCATCTCCAGCAGCAGGTCCAGCGTCCCCTTGGACAGGGAGACGCCGCGCACGCTCTCGATCTCGGCGCGGGTGCAGGGCTGATGATAGGCGATGATGGCCAGGGTCTCGAGCGCGGCCTTGGAAAGACGTCGCGGCTCCTCGCGCTCCTCGGTCATCAGGAAGGCCAGGTCGGCGGCGGTGCGGAACCGCCAGCGGTCGGCCACGCATTCCAGCTCGACCCCCCTGCCCTGATAGCGTTGACGCAGGGAAGCGATGGCCCGGCCCGTATCGGCGCCCTCAGGCAGACGCCGCGCGATCTCGGCCGCCGAAAGGGGCGCGGCGGCGGCGAACAGCAGGGCCTCGACCCGGCGCTCGATCTCGGTGTCGTCGGGTTGGAAGCTGAGGTCAGACATGAATACTCCCGCTCATCCCCGCGGAGGCGGGGACCCAGGTTTGAGCGGCGCGGCTGCGGCCAGCCGACCTGCGCGTCAGAAACTGCAAATGATCCCGGCTCTGGCCAAAGCACTGGGTCCCCGCCTCCGCGGGGATGAGCGGCCATAAAGCACTCACGGCGTCAGCTCCAGCGGTTGGCCGTTACCCCGGCGTTTGAGGAGGAGCTCGGCAAAAGCCTGGGACTGGCGCACGTCCATCGCCCCCTCCTTCACCAGCTCCAGGCTGGCCGACAGGGTGGAGGCGGTATAGCTGGCCTGGCTGGGGCCCTCCCCGTCGTCGTCCTCACGCGCAGGCGCGACCTGATCCAGCGGGGTCCAGTCGGCCAGGCGCGGCATCATGGAGCGCAGCCAGTCGCGCGCGGCCTCCAGCTGGAAGGCCTCGACCCGCTGGCCGGGCGCATAGTTGCGGCGTTCCTCGCGGCGGCGCTGGGCGACATAGGCGGCCATCAACTCGTAGAGACTGGCGTCCACGCGGTCCGAGGGGATGATGACCGTGGCTTCCGGGTCGCCGCGGGTGAAGACGTCGCGCTTCAGCTGCGGGCGGCTGGTGATGGCCTCGACCGAGCGGCGCATGGCCTCCAGCTTTTGCAGGCGAAACGCCAGGGCGGCGGCCATTTCTTCGGCCGGCGGCTCCTCGGCCTTGCCTTTTTCGGTGCGCGGCAGCAGCAGGCGCGACTTCAGATAGGCCAGCCAGGAGGCCATCACGAGATAGTCGGCGGCCATGGCGAAGTTGCGCCGCCGCGCCTCGTGAACGAAGGCCAGATACTGTTCCGCCAACCTGGTGATCGACAGCTTCAGCAGGTCCACCTTCTGCGTGCGCGCCAGCGCCAGCAGGACGTGCAGCGGTCCTTCATAGCCTTCCAGATCGACGACGAAGGCCTCGGTCGCATCCGCCTCGGCGACGGCGGTGAAGTCCAGATTAGGCTGGAACGCCTGATCCATCATCAGGCTTGCGCCTCGCCGACATCGGGGCCTTTAGCGGCGTCGAAGCGACCGCTCAGGGCCGTCTCCAGCCGGGCGCGGGCCTCGGCCACGTCCAGCGGTTCGGGGGTATGGACGATGCGGGCCAGCGCCGCCTCGGCGCGGCGTTTGGCCTCGCCCTTCAGCTTGCCGGTCCCCTCGGCCACCTGACGCATTTCGCCAAGGTCGCCGTTGCAGTGCAGGATAACGTCGCAGCCCGCCTTCAGCGACTGTTCGGCGCGTTCGGTCAGGGAGCCCGACAGGGCCTGCATCGACAGGTCGTCGGACATGATGAGCCCGGCAAAGCCCAGATGCTCGCGCATCAGGCGGATGCCCTTCTTCGAGGTCGTGGCCGGGCGTTTGGCGTCGACGGCGGTGAAGACAACGTGGGCCGTCATGGCCATCGGCATGTCCGACAGGGCCTTGAACGGGGCGAAGTCCCAGGCGTCCAGCGTGGCCAGATCCGTTTCGACCACCGGCAGATCGTGGTGGCTGTCGGCGAAGGCGCGGCCGTGGCCGGGGATGTGCTTGATGATCGGCAGGACGCCGCCCGCCAGCAGGCCCTCCGCCGCCGCCCGGCCCAGCTGGGTCACGGTGGCGGGGTCCTGCGCATAGGCGCGGTCGCCGATGATGTCGTGGGCGCCCGGCACCGGCACGTCCAGCACCGGCACGCAGTCGACGGTGATGCCCAGCGCGCGCAGGTCATGGGCGATCAGACGCGCCCCCAGACGCACGAGTTCGCGCGCCGCCATCGGGTCGTTGACGGCCTTCAGATAGGCCGCGCCGGGCGGATACTTGGGCCAGTGCGGCGGGCCGAGGCGCTGCACCCGGCCGCCTTCCTGATCGATCAGGACGGGGGCGTCGGCGCGGCCCACGCTGTCGCGCAGGTCGTCAACCAGCGCCTTGACCTGATCCGGCGTGTCCACGTTGCGGCGGAACAGGATGAAGCCCCAGGGCTTGGTCTCGGCGAAGAAGGCGCGCTCCTCCGCCGTCAGCTTATGGCCGGAACAGCCGTAGATGGCGGCGGAGGTCATGCGTTGCCTTTCCCGCTCGGTCCTAGCGGACGATGCAGTCGCGGCCGGCAGCCTTCAGCGCGTTGCAGAAGGCCACGGCGCGGTCGCGGCTCATGCCGGTGAAGGTGGTGCGATAGACGGTCGAACCGTTGGCGGCGGTGACTTCCTGCACGCGCTTTTCAGCGCCCGAGGCGAACGAGCCGAAGCGCGAAGCGACGGCGGCGTATTCACGGTCGGCGATGGCGGTCGAGGAGAAGGCGCCGATCTGCACGCCCGAAGAACCGCCGGCGGCGGGAGCGGCCGGAGCCGGAGCCGCCGGAGCCTTGACGGCGGGCGCAGCGGTCACGGGCTTGGCCGGAGCCGGAGTTGCGGGCGCGACCACAGCCGGAGCGGCGGGCGGCAGGGCCGTGGGCGCAACCGGCAGCGGCTGCGGCGCGGGGCGGGGAGCGACAGCTTCCGGCTCGGGGGTGAAGGTGGGGACGGCGTCGGTCGCCTCGCCGCCATCGCGATAGACGCGCACGCCCGCTTCCGGGTCGATCGGCTGGGCGTCCAGCGGCGCCTCGACCTTCATGCTTTCGACCGGCGTGCCCACGGCGGGCGGGGCGTCGGTCGAGGAGCGCACGCCCGAGCGATAGAAGACCACAACGGCCACGATCAGCAGCAGCAGGACGATGGCGCTGACGATCAGGGTGATCGGCGGCGACTTGGCGGCCGGGGCGCGACGGGGATCATAGCTGCGACGCTCGAACGGCAGGTCGTCGTCGGTGGGCGGCGTATAGGCGCCCCGCTCGCGGCCGGTGTTGGGGTTGCCTCGGTGATCGTCGTCGTAGGACATGGGTCGCGCTTTCTGGATCGGCCCCGCGCGAATCGGCGCCGGGAAGTATCAGTCTAGCCCGCCCGTGGCCTCTTTCGAATCACAGATCAAGCGCCAGGTCGAGACTGAACAGCTTGCCGTGGACCTCGATGGCGTAGCGGTCGGTCATGCCGGCGATATAGTCGCACACCGCCCGCGCCCGCTTGACCGGATCATCCGACAGGGCCTGGACCGACCATTCGGGCGGCATGACCTCCGGCTCTTCCATGAACAGCTGGAACAGCTGCGACAGGACGCGCCGCGCCTGACTGCGGGTGCGGTTGACCCGATAGTGGCGATACATCCGCTCGAACAGGAAACGCCGCAGCACGCCGAGGTCGGCCATCATGGCGCTTGAGAACTGCACCATCATCTGCGGGGCCAGACGCACATCCTCGGCGGTGACGATGCGGTGCGCGGCCAGCCGCCGCTCGGTCTCGGCCAGGACGTCGTCGACCATGATGCCGATCATGCGGCGCACGGCCTCCAGCCGGATCATGCGGTCGTCCAGCATCGGCCAGTCGCGGCGCGCCTCGGCCAGACAGGGCCCGATCAGCGGCACCTCGGCCAGATCGGCCAGGGTGAAGAGCCCTGCCTGCACCCCGTCGTCCACGTCGTGGTTGTTATAGGCGATGTCGTCGGCGATGGCCGCGCACTGGGCCTCCAGCGAGGCGAAGGTGTCCAGCCGCAGGTCCCAGTTCGCCGCTCCAGCGGGGGCGTAGTCCGCCACCGTCTTCCACGCCGGTTCATCCAGGTGATGCATCACCGGACCGTTGTGCTTGATCACGCCCTCGACCGTTTCCCAGCTGAGGTTCAGGCCGAGGAATTTGGGATAGCGGACTTCCAGCTCGGTGATGACGCGGAAGCTCTGAACATTGTGATCGAAGCCGCCGTAGTCGGCCATCTGAGCCTGAAGCTCGTCCTCGCCCGCATGAGCAAAGGGCGGATGTCCCAGATCATGGGCCAGGGCGATGGTCTCGGCCAGGTCGTCGTCCAGCCGCAGGGCGTGAGCCAGCGAGCGGGCGATCTGGGCCACCTCCAGACTGTGGGTCAGGCGGGTGCGATAGTGGTCGCCCTCGTGCGCCACAAAGACCTGAGTCTTCTCCTTCAGGCGGCGGAAGGCGGTGGCGTGAATGATGCGATCGCGGTCGCGCGCGAAGGGGGTTCGGGTGCGGCTGGCGGGCTCAAAGACGTGGCGGCCGCGGCTGGCGGCGGGGTCTTCGGCGAAGGACGCGCGGGTCTGGCTCAAGGCGGACAGCACTTCTATTGCAGCACAGGCCTTTGCGAACGCCTGTCAGCTCCTCATATAGAGAGCCGTGAGCACCGTCCAATCCACAGAATCAGCCCGCGACCTGTCGCTTTCCATTTCGGCCCGCGCGCCGGAAGGCATCCTTCTGGCCGAGAGCGCGGCGAAACGCCTGGCCAAGCTGGCAGAGATCGAGGGCAAGCCCATCATGCTGCGCGTCGCCGTCGACGGCGGCGGCTGCTCGGGCTTCCAGTATCGGCTCGAACTGGTCGACGCGCCCGAGGCCGATGACCTGATCGTCCGCCGCGACGGTCAGGCGGCGGTGATCGACCCCGTCTCCATCCCCTTCCTCAAGGGCTCAGAGATCGCCTTCGTCGATGAACTGGCGGGGGCGCAGTTCGTGGTGCGCAACCCCAACGCCTCGTCCAGCTGCGGCTGCGGCGTCAGCTTCGCCATCTAGGGCCACGCTTGGCGCGGGGCCGTCGGGCGCCCATGTTTCGTTCATGCGCCGTCTGATCCTCATGACCCTGCTGCTGGCCGCCGCGCCTCTGGCCGCGAACGCCCAGAACTGGCCCGGCTGGCCGGGTCCGCCGCCCCCTGGCTACGATCCCGGCTCGGCCATCGCCGACCAGCACCGCATCGAGATGGACCGGCTGCGCAATCAGGCCGCCGAGCGCGAGGCCCTGGCCCAGCAGCAGCGGCTGCAGACCCAGCTGACCATCCTGCAGCTACAGGCCGCGCGCCAGCCGACGCCGCCCCTGCCTCCGCAAACCGCCTATGCCCCGCGCACGCTGGAGCAGGAACGTCAGGCGCGCGAAGCCCAGACAGCCCGGCGCGAGGACATGACGCGGGGCGTCACGGAGATCGACGCCTGGCTGGACCGCCGTCCGAACTGACCGCCCTTTACAATTGCATCCCTTCCCTGCCCGCCGCGTTTGGGCCTAGCTTCGGGCGAGATTTCAGGGTGGAGACGACATCATGCGTTGGCAGGGCGGACGGCGCGGCGGCGGCATCGAGGACCGGCGCGGCATGGGCGGCGGCGCCGTTGCGGGCGGCGGCATCGGGGTTCTGGTGCTGGCGGCCATCGGCTATTTCGTCTTCGGCATCGACCCCAGCACCACCCAGCAGGTCGCCAGCCAGTTCGGCGGCGCCAGCCAGTCCGAACAGGCCGGCAAGACGGGCACGCCCGAGGATCAGGCTGGACAGTTCGTCGACGTGATCGGCGCCAACATCAACGACGTGTGGAAGACCAAGCTGCGCGGCTACACCCCGCCGACCACCGTCCTCTATGAACAAGGCACCCAGACGGGCTGCGGCATGGGCCAGTCGGCCATGGGGCCCTTCTACTGCCCCGCCGACCAGAAGGTTTACCTCGACCTCGGCTTCTGGCGCGAGATGGAGACCAAGCTCGGGGCCTCGGGCGCCGACTTCGCCAAGGCCTATGTCATCGCCCACGAGTTCGGCCACCACGTCCAGACCCTGACCGGCGCCAGCGAACAGGTGCAGCGCGCCCAGCGGGCGGCGCGGTCAGAGGCCGAGGGCAACAAGTATTCCGTCGCGCTGGAGCTTCAGGCCGACTGCTACGCCGGCGTCTGGGCCCGGAACGCCGCCGCCGTCTCAGGCGGTCAGGTGGCGCTGGAGCCCGGCGATCTGGAAGAAGGCATGAAGACCGCCCAGGCCATCGGCGACGACACCCTGCAACGCCGCGGCGGCGGTCGCGTCTCGCCCGAAAGCTTCACCCACGGCTCCTCGGCCCAGCGCGTGGAATGGCTGCAACGCGGCTATCAGACCGGCGATCCCGCGTCGTGCGACACGTTCAAGGGGCTGTGACGGCGCCGGCGCGGCGGATCGGCGGAACCTTGCCATAGGCCACCAGCCGCAGCGCCCATTCCATCGGCCCGAAGGCGAAGACGCGCAGCCACAACAGGCTGCCGATGGCCAGCACCACCCAGATGACGGCGGCGATGCCCCACAGGGTCCACCAGTCGAACCGCCCCCACAGGTGCAGGCCGTAAAACAGCAGCGACGTGATGGCGGACTGGGCCAGATAGTTGCTCAGCGCCATCCGCCCCATAGCCTTCAGCCCCGCGCCGATGACGCCAAAGGCGTTCAGCTTCCACAGGCTGAGGATCAGACCCACATGGCCCAAAGTCATGCCGAGACGCCCCAGTTCATAGCTTCCGCGTGTCAGCCACAGCTCTGGTGAGAAATCATTGCGCCACAGCGACGCCGCCTGAGCCCCGTTGATGGTCAGACCGACCACATAGCCCGCGGCCATCAACAGGAGATAGAAGCGCAAGGATCGTGCGCCGCTCAGCACCCCCAGCTTGAACAGGGCCATGCCCAACAGCATGAAGGCCACGCACTCCATGACCAGAATGATGGTGTAGCTGGAGGCCGCATAGTCGATCCAGGTATGGACGCTCCACTTCAGCAGGCCGACCGGCCCGCCAGTGCGCAGCTCGGCCTGCTCGGCGCGCGCTTCATGCGATGGTTGGCGCGCAGCGACCGCCGCCTGATAGGCGTCGAAGGTTTCGCGCTGTTTGGGGTTCAGGCGTTCGGTCGGCAGGTGACTTTCGGCCACGGCTCGACCTTGGCGCGTTTCCATCGCCCGCTTGTAGGCGCTCGCCCCCTGAATCCCCGTCAGCAAGGCCAACAGCAGAACCGACACCAGGATCAAGGTGCGCGGCCGCGCGGCGCGGAAGGCGAAAAGGAAGAAGCCAGACAGGCCATAGACATAGAGGATGTCGCCCGGAAACAGCAGGACGGTCACATTGCCGACGCCCAACGCCAGCAGGGCCATGCAGCGTCGGAAATAGACGTCCGCCGCCTCGATCGTCCCCTTGCCGCCGTCGCCGCGCAGGGTGATCAGCAACATGCCGGCCCCGAACAACAGGGTGAACAGCCCACGCATCGAGCCCTGCAGAAAGACGTGCTGCACCAGCCAGGCCAGCCAGTCGGGGTTGTCGAGACTGGGCGTCGTCAGCGGTGCATAGGCCTCCCAGATCCCGCCCATGGAGATGATGTTGACCAGCAGGATGCCGCACAGGGCAAAGCCCCTGAGCAGGTCCAGACTCTCCAATCGGTGAGCCGGCGCGCGCGGGGCGCTGACGGGTGCATGGGTCATGCCGCGACGCGTTAGCGCCGTTCCGCCAAACCACAAAGGCGGACATTGTAAAATCATCTGTCGGTCAGCCGACCGTCAGATCCATCAGGGGCGAGAGGTGCAACCGGCCCTGCCCCAGGTCCAGCGCGACCTCGCGATCCACGAACGCCTCGATCCCCAGCAAGGCGTCAGGATAGTTTGGCAGGGGCGAACTGGCGAAGACCGGCGTCGCCACCCCGCGCCACAGGTCGTCGCCGAATGTCACGGTCTTCGCCTCGATCACCCGCGCCCGCGCCACCCCGCCCAGGACGATGCTGGACCCGGCGGTCTCGGCGCGCCCGTCCAGCAGGCCCGCCGTCTCGGCCGCGCCCTGGCTCAGGGCGATCAGGGCGGAGAAGCCGGTGTCGATCACAGCCCGCATGACCGCCCCCTCGACCGTGACCTCGGCGGTCAGCGCCGTGCCGCTTCGTTTCACCGGCACGGGCCGCAGGGCGGGCGACACGACATAGGCCGCCGGGTCGACCAGCCGCGCGCGGCGACGTTTCAGGTCCAGATCCAGCACCGCCTGGCCCAGCAGGTCCTGTCCCAGCACCAGAGGCGCGCCCAACCCGGCCTCGTCCGCAATGGGTCCCAGGTCGAGGATGGCTGCGCGCAGCCCCGCCAGCGTCAGCGCACCCATGCCCAGGTCCAGCGTCACCCCGCGCCCGACCTGCGGCTGACCGCCGACGCCATAGGCCACCATCGGCATATCGAAGAAGGTCGTCAGGCCCAGGGCCTCGACCAGGGCGCGATCGATCACCGAATACTGGGCGCCGCTGTCGATCAGGGCCGTCACCTCGCGCCCGGCGATGCGCACCCGCACGGTCGGCGTGGCGGCGTCCTTAACCACGAAAGCCAGCCAGCCGCTGCTCCCGCCCTCGGGGAAGGTCAGCCGGGGCCGACGCCAGATCACATGGTCCTTGAGCCACAGGCCGCCGCCGACAGCGGCGGCGACCGCACCCGCGCGGATCAGAAAGGAACGGCGTCTCATTGTCCCTCACATGGACCGGACAGCGGCGCGGCGCCAGCCCCGGCGAGACCCATTGTGGCGGTTGCGTCATCTTGTTGCGCCAAAGCGCGAAATTGCCTTCGCAGACGCAAAATAATCATGACGAAGCGCCGCCCTACGGCTAGAAACGACCCGTCATGAGCACCTCCCCCGACCGCTACCTTTCGACGCGCGGCGACGCCGCCCCGACCAACTTCGCCGACGCCCTGCTGCGCGGCATCGCGCCCGACGGCGGCCTCTACATGCCTCAGGCCTGGCCGACTCTGCCCGCCGACGCGGCGCGGCCGGGCCGGACCTATGCCGAGATGGCGAAAGAGGCGATTTCGCCCTTCATCGGCGACGCGCTTCCTGCCGGCGCGCTCGACCGCGCCCTGGATCGCCTGACGCGCGGCTTCGACCATCCGGCGGTGACGCCTCTGGTCGAGCTGGAGCCGGGCCTGTTCGTGCTGGAGCTGTTCCACGGCCCGACCGCCGCCTTCAAGGATCTGGCGATGCAGTTGGTCGCCGCCCTGTCGGACGAGGCCCTGGCCGCGACGGGTCAGAAGCTGACCCTGCTGACCGCCACCAGCGGCGACACCGGCGCCGCCGCCGTGCGCGCCTTTGCGGGCGCCGAGCGCATCAATCTGGTCGTGCTGCACCCGTTGGACCGCGTCTCGCCGGTGCAGCGCAAGCAGATGACCACGGTCCAGGCCGACAACGTGCTGAACCTGGCCGTGCGCGGCGACTTCGACGACTGCCAGCGTCTGGTGAAGGGTCTGCTGGCCGAGGAATCCCTGCGCGAAGGCCGCCGCCTGTCCTCGGTCAACTCAATCAACTGGGGTCGTCTGGCGGGACAGATCCCCTACTATATCTCGGCCACGGCCCAGCTGGGTCAGGCCGCCACCTTCGTCGTTCCCACCGGCAATTTCGGCGACGCCTTCGCGGGCATCGCGGCCCGCAAGATGGGCCTGCCGATCAAGGGCTTCGTCGCCGCCGTCAACCAGAACGACGCCCTGGCTCGCGCCATCAACGAGGGCGTCTATGCCCGCCGCCCCGCCGTGGAGAGCGGCAGCGTGTCGATGGACGTCCAGGCGCCGTCCAATTTCGAACGACTGGTCTATGAGGCCTCGGGCCGCGACGCCGACGCCACGCGCGCCGTGTTCGAAACCTTCGCCCGCAACGGGTCCGTCACCCTGCCCTCCGACCTGCTGGCCGCGCTGAAAGCCGAGGTCTCCGCCGTCTCCATCGACGAGGCCACGACCAAGGCCGAGATCGCCCACGCCCACGCCGCCTGGGGCCGCGTCGTCTGCCCGCACACCGCCGTGGCCCTGGCCGCCGCGCGTCAGCTGGATCGCGCCAACGGCCCCGTTGTCGCCCTGTCGACCGCCCACCCGTCCAAATTCGGCGTCTTCGTCTCCGACGTCCTGGGCTTCCAGCCCGAGGCCGCCCCCGTCATCCGCGCCCTGGGCGACCAGCCCGAGCGCCTGACCATCATCGACAACACGGCCGAAGCCGCGCTGGCGGCGGTGAAGGGCTTTACGGCCTAGCCCACCCAGCGAGGAATGCGCGGACGGCCCTCCGCGCATTCCAGCGCCGCGCGATCCCACCCGCCCAGATCGGCGGCGGTTTCATAGGTCGTTTCCAGAAAGGCGCTCAGCACCGCGTCGGGATCGTCCGCCGCCCTGACCGCCTCATAGGGCAGCACGAACTCGCCCAGCTCCGCGTCCCAACGCGCGGGCGGCGCCACCGCCGCCGCCTCGAACCCCGCCGGCGCGGGATAGGCGTAGGCGTAGAAGGCCGGCTCGCGCGCCGGATCACCGGGCCAGAAGCCGGCGCTGGACACCTCGTGCGAATAGGCCTCGCGCGTCACCGCGTCAGGCAGGTGAGGAATCCCGCCCGGATGCAGGGGCGCCGGCCGCCCCGAGAACCGCGTCACCGCCAAATCAAAGGCGCCCCAGAACAGATGCACCGGGCTGCACTTACCCAGAAACCCGGTGCGGAAACAGTTGAACACGCGATCCACCTGCACCAGCGCCCGCCAGTAGTCGCGAACCACCGCCGCGTCATAATCGCGATGCCGCGTGTCCTCGGGAAAGGGCGTCGCCTCAGCCATCTCATCCGGCGTCTGGTCGATGCGGCAGGCCACGCCCAGCCCCTCCAGCGCGCCCATGACCTCGGCATAGAAGTCCGCCACGGTCCCGGACCTGAGCGCTATGCGGCGCTCGCCGCCGTCGCTGACCCGGATGATCAGTGCGCTGGCGATGAAGTCGAACTCCATCTCGAAACCAACCGCGCCATGGGGAATGAGGCCCGTCGTCAGCCCCCGCGCCGAGACCCGCAGCGTCACGTGCCAGCCGTGGTTCAACCAGGGCGTCTGCGACAGCCGCACCTTGCCGACCACCTGCGCCCACAGTTGCAACGTCTCCATCGTCGGCCACAGCCTCGCCGCCGACAGCTTGGGCCATGTGTTCGGGCGCACTGCCATCCTCAGCCTCCTCGCCCGCCCCCTGCCTCAAAATCCCGCGCGGCGAGATCGTTGCAAGAGAAGCTAGAAGCAGAGCCTGCAAGCGACAGCTATGGGTGCAAGGTGGACATAGCTTCTGCCCCCAACGCGAAGCATCAACCTTTACGGCTTGACGCTGACGAGCGCACACTCATTTCCATGAATTATTTCGTCACTGGAACCGTTGTGGATGACCCAGCTAAGACGGCCGAGATAGGTGAAAAGCTTCATTTCCAGCCATTACAGTTCGCACCCGTCATATCGAATGGCGCTGGGGACTTAGCCGAGTGGACACACTTCGGGAGCGTGCTGCTGGGATTAGGTTTCAAGACGGGTGAGTCGGTATCCATGGAAGGATCGGCCGTCATGATTGGGCCGGGCCTCGCTTTGGCCGCCAAGCACGTAATCCAGCCACGGCTTGAGAGAATTTTATCTTCAGAGGACGCACCTTTTCTCGTGGCTGTAACTGACGATGGGTTACAGTTCTGGCGACTGCATCAGGTTGTCATTGACGACACCGATATCGTCATACTGCGGATCGATCTTGCATCGAAATTTCCCCCTGAAAGGTTGTTCCATACCGCTGCCCTCACGACACGCATTCCGAAGATTGGGGAACGGATACAGATTGCCGGGTTTCGATCTGAGAAGGCTAGCGAAGCCGAAATCTCTGGACAGGTTCGAGTAGGCGTGGGCGAAGTCACAGCCATCTATCTGACCGGTCGAGACAGAGTGATGCTCCCCCATCCCTGCATCGAGGTGAAATGCCTCACGGTCGGCGGCATGAGTGGCGGCCCGGCATTTGATGAAAGTGGTCACCTTCTCGGTGTCTTGGCCTCGTCTATCGAACATGACGACGGCCCCTCTTACGTCTCGCTGGCCTGGCCGGTATTTGGCCATGAGATCGAAAGTCTCTGGCCTCCCGGCGTGGTCGATTTGCCAACATCAATAATTAAGCTGACAGGCCGAGGCCTCATCCGAATGCAACGCCCTGAAGCCTTCACCGCAATGGGTGCTGACGGATTTCAGCTGGCAGAGTGGTCCTAAACGAGTTTACGGCTTCTCGCCCCCAGCGCGAGAAGCCGCCCTCCCCCTAAACCACCTCCGCCGCCTTCCAGTAATCCAACCGCCGGAAGAAGGGCGCAGGGTCCTTGGGGGTGACCAGGTTGGCGGGGTCGTGGAAGATGCGGTCGTGCAGGCGGGTCAGGGTGAAGCGCACCGCCGCCGCAGCCCCCAGCCCCGGCAGGGCCGCAGCCTCGGCGGGCGTCAGGGGACGCACCGACTCATAGCCCTTCTGGAAGGCGCGCAGGGCCGAGTGCATCGGCCGTCCCTCGGCGTCAAAGCCCCAGGCGCTGAGCGCGATGGCCAGGTCATAGGCCAGGACGTCGGTGCAGCCGAAATAAAAGTCGATCACCCCGCCGACATCGCACTTCCCATGCTCGTTGGTCGCGAACAGGACGTTGTCGGGGAAGTAGTCGGCGTGGATCGGACCGCGCGGCAGGGCGGGGTCGCTCCACGGCTCAGCCAGACGCGGCAGCAGGGCCTTGATCTGGTCCAGCATCTTGCGATCGACGCCCTTGGCGGCGGGATCGCAGCGCGCCGCCAGCGCCGCCCAGGCGTCGGGCCCGACCGGGTTCTGGCGCTCGGCCGCATAGTCGGCGGCGTCGAGGTGCAGCAGGGCCAGCACCTGTCCGGCGCGATACTGTTCCTTGTCTGACGGCTGGCGCTTCCAGGCGCCCGGCGCCCAGTTCAGGATGGCGGCGGCGCGACCATTCAGATGGCCGATGATCTCGCCCTGATGATCCGCCACCGGCGACGGCGTCGGAAAGCCGCGCGCCGCCAGATGCCGCGTCAGGCCCAGGCAGAAGGGCAGCGAGGCCGCGTCGGTCCGCCCCTCGAACAGGGTCAGGACATAGGCGCCCGATGTTGTTTCCAGCTTGTAGTTGGTGTTCTCGACCCCCTCGGCGATCGGCGTCAGCGCGACCAGATCGCCCAGGGGGTAACGCATGAGATAGTCAGCGGCCTGATCCGGCGTGACGGGCGTGAAGACAGCCATGTCTAGACCAGCTCCGCCGCCGCGCGACGCGCGCGCACCACGTCGGCCACATCGGCCAGCACGCTCTCGGTCGTGGCCCAGCGCCCGGCGCCGCGGCCCTTGCACGTCCAGACGCGACCGTCCTGACCATAGACTTTCAAGGCGTTTCTCTCTCCGTTCAACGACTGGAAGAGCGCGTCTTTCAGGTCGCCGTCAAGCCGGACCGAGGCGTCCAGATGGCCGTCGCGATCATGACAGGCGCCGATCTGGCGCACGGGCTTGACCCCCAGGGGCGTGTCCGCCGAGAGCTCGTCGCGCGGCAGGTCGGCGGGGGCGCGGCCAAAGGCCTCGAAGGACAGCAGCTTGACCTTGGCGGCGGCGTCGTGACCCTCCAGATCCGAGGACGGGTCTTCCTCGGCGAAGCCCGCCACGCGGGCGTCGGCCAGGGCGTCGGCGAAGGCCGCCCCTTCGCCCAGGCGTTGCAGCATGAAGTTGACCGTGCCGTTCAGCACGGCCTCGAACCCGGCGACCGGCCCGGCGGCGCGGGCGGCGCGCAGGGTCTCGATCATCGGCGCCCCGCCGCCGACCGAGGCCGACCAGGCGACGCGACAGCCGTTGGCCGCAGCCAGGGCCTGCAAGCCCGCCGGGTCTCGGGCCACGGCCTGCTTGTTGGCGCTGACCACATCGACGCCGGCTTCCAGCGCGCGGCGGATCAGGGCGTGACCGGCCTCGCCCTCGGACAGGGCCTCCAGCAGCAGGTCGGGCTGCTTGGCCAGCAGGGCCTCGACGTCGTTGGTGAACAGGTCGGCGGGCGCAGACACATCGCGCGCCTTGCCCGGATTGCGGACCAGAACGCCGACGACCTCATAGCGTTTATCGGGCAGCAGGCGGTTCAGCAGCCCGCCGCCGACGACGCCGCAGCCGGCCAGGGCCACCCGCAGCGGCGCATTGGACTGCACCGGGCCGGGAGGCGCCCCGCGCTCGCCGACCACCGTGCCCTCGGCGCGGCCCAGGGCGGCGACCTCGATCTCGACCCCGTGCTGCATGCCCAGATCGATGGCGTCGTGCTGGACCAGAGCCCCGCCCAACTGGCGCGCCGTCTCCCAGCTGGCGCGGCGATAGCGCAGCGGCGTGCCCGTTTCGCAGGCCGGATCGCGGTCGTAGAGGCCGTCCACATCCTTGACCAGACGCACCCGGTCCAGACCCAGCTCGGCGGCCAGAACCACCGCCGTCAGGTCCGATCCGCCGCGTCCCAGCAGGGCCACGCGACCGTTGGCGCGCACGCCGCCAAAGCCGGGGACCACCACCACCTCATGCTCGGCCAGCGCCTGTTGCAGTCGCTCGCCCTTCAGGCTGACGGGGCGAGCGTGCTGCGCCGGACCTTCGACCACGATGCCCAGTTCCCGCACCGACAGACCCACCGCGTCCAGCCCCACCCGGTCGCAGGCGATGGCGACCAGGGCCGCCGCCTTTTCCTCGCCCAGCACCACATAGGCGGGCAGCAGTTCATTCTCGTGATCCAGTCCCAGGGCGCGGGCGTCGGCCAGCAGCCGGTCCGTGTGGCCGGAGAGGGCCGAAACCACCGCCACCACCTTCCGCCCGGCGCGGACATGGCCGTAGATTTCCGAGGCCACAGCGGGGGCTTCGGCGGCGTTGCGCAGGACGGACGAACCGAACTTCAGCACCACGACTTCGGCGTCGGGCGCCGCCTGGGGTTTCTGTTGATCGGCGACGAGAGCGAGAGCGGAAGCGGGCATCGGGTGATCCTGAAGGCGGGGTCTGGTGGGGAGGTCTGGGGAGGATGTCGGGGTGGGCTCGGGCCATAAAAAAACCCGCCCGGGGGTCCGGGCGGGGTGTTCGGTTTTTGCGTTTCTCGCCTAGGCGGCGCGCATCATCCGGTCCCCGCCCGCAAGGGCATGGTGGTGGTACCGGTGGTCGTAATCAGGGACGCGAAGAGGCCCGTCGCCGCGGCGGCGATCAGGGTCATCATCATGCTGGCGAACTGGTCGAGCACAGGCGGCGTCCGGTTGAAAAATCCTGCCTCAAGATGTTCCACGACCCCGCACCGCGTCAACCCTCAAAAGAACAATTTTTGCTCAAAAGGGACGCAACTGCGCGTTTTGACCAACCAAATGTCGCGTCACGTCAAAACGGGGTGAATTATTTCGCTTGACCGGCGCCCTTCGCAACCGCAACGTAAGGTCACTCATCAAGACCGGCTGAGGGATTAGGCCCTTTGACGCCGGGGCAACCATCGGGTTCCGCCCGAAACGGTGCCAACTCCTGCGGGGTTCCAGAGACTTGTCTCCGGGGCCACGAGAGATGGGTGGAGCATCGACGAGGCGACGCTCCACGGTCTGTCACTGCATGGGTTCCTTGGCGAGCCGTTTTGCTGAGTGACGAGACCTATGACCCTGGCCCTGATTGATCCCATCGCCCCCGCTGAAGAGCCCGCCTGTCGGCCTGCATCCGCACGCCGTCCGTCCGAGCTGCTGTCGCGCGACGGGGCCCATGACGTCGTCGTCCCCATCCCCGACGGCTTCCAGCTCGATTTCGGCGGGACGCTGAACCAGAAGCAGATCGTCGGCCGCCTGCACGGCCGGGCCGGCGCCCCCCTGATCGTGGTGGCCGGCGGCATCTCGGCCGACCGCTATGTCCACCGCACCGAGACCAAGGGCCTGGGCTGGTGGTCCGGCGCCGTGGGTGTTCGCGCCCCCATCGACCTGACGCGTTTTCGCGTCCTCGCCTTTGATTTCGCGCCCGATTTCGGCCCCGACGCCAAGGACGCCAAGCCGCCGCTGACCATCACCACCCAGGATCAGGCGCGGCTTCTGGCCCTGCTGCTGGATCACCTCGGCGTCGACAAGGTCGCGGCCTTCATCGGCTGCTCCTACGGCGGCATGATCGCCCTGGCCTTTGGCGAGCTCTTCCCCGACTGGGCCGAGCAGCTGGTGGTGGTGTCCGCCGCCCACCGCCCTCACCCCCTGGCCACCGCCTGGCGCGGCATTCAGCGCCGCATCCTGCAACTGGGGATCGAGACCGGCCGCATCGATCAGGCCGTCGGCCTGGCCCGCGAGCTGGCCATGACCACCTATCGCACCCCCGACGAGTTCGGTGAGCGCTTCGATTCCGAGGCCCCCAGCCACGCCGGGCAGGCCTATCCCGTGTGCGACTATCTGACGGCGCGGGGCCGGGCCTATCGCGACCGCACCACGCCGTCGCGCTGGCTGAGCCTGTCGGACTCCATCGACCGCCACCGGGTCGAGCCCGAGGCCATCACCGCCCCCGTCACCCTGGTCGGCTTCACCACCGACCGCCTCTGTCCCATCGACGACATGAGGGAGCTGGCCGCGCGCCTGCCCAACCTCTGGCGCTTCGAACAGCACCCCTCCCTCTACGGCCACGACGCCTTCCTCAAGGAAGACGCCCTGGTCGCCGACATCCTGACTTCTGTTCTGAAGGACATCGACCAATGAGCCGCGCCCGCCCCGCCGATCCCCGCACCATCGCCGCCCGTTCGGGCGTCGATACGGACACGGCCCACGGCGCGGTCATGCCGCCGCTCTATCTGTCGTCCAACTATTCCTTCGCCGGCTTCGACCAGAAGCGGAAATATGACTATTCGCGCTCGGGCAACCCGACCCGCGACGTGCTGGCTGACACCCTGGCCGAGCTTGAAGGCGGCGCCGGCGCCGTCATCACCGCCACCGGCATGGCGGCGGTCGACCTGCCGCTAAGCCTGCTCAACCCCGGCGAGCTGCTGATCGCGCCGCATGACTGTTACGGCGGCACCCACCGCCTGCTGTGCGCCCGAGCGAAGAAAGGTCATTTCCGCGTCGCCTTCGTCGATCAGAACGACGGCGAGGCGCTGGACGCGGCCTTGGCTGACGGCGCCAGGCTGGTGCTGATCGAGACCCCGTCGAACCCCCTGCTGCGCGTCGTGGATGTGGCCGACGTCTGTCGCCGCGCCCATGCCGTCGGGGCCAAGGTGGTGTGCGACAACACCTTCCTGTCGCCCGCCCTGCAACGCCCGCTGGAGCTGGGCGCCGACATCGTCGTCCACTCGACCACCAAATACATCAACGGCCACTCCGACGTGGTCGGCGGCGCTGTGATCGCGGCGGACCCGGCGGATCATGCCGAACTGGCCTGGTGGGCCAACTGCCTGGGCGTGACGGGCTCTCCCTTCGACGCCTATCAGACCCTGCGGGGCCTACGCACCCTGTTCACCCGCATCGAGCGCCAGCAGGCCACCGCCGGTCTGGTCGCCGCCGCCCTGGAACAGCACCCGGCGGTCAAGGCCGTCCACTATCCGGGCCTGAAGTCTCACCCCGGCCATGCCCTGGCCGCGCGCCAGCAGTCGGGACCGGGCGCCATGCTCAGCTTTGAACTGAACGGCGGGACCGACGCCGTGCGCGACCTGATCGAGGGCCTGGACATCTTCACCCTGGCCGAGTCGCTGGGCGGGGTCGAAAGCCTGATCGCCCACCCGGCCACCATGACCCACGCCGCCATGACGCCCGAGGCCCGCGTCGTCGCCGGGATCACCGACGGCCTGATCCGGCTGTCGGTGGGGCTTGAGCATCAGGACGACATCCTGGCCGACCTGGTTCAGGCGCTGGACACCCTGGTGCTGCAACAGGCGGCGTAAACAAAGAAATCCTCCCCCGCATCGCGGGGGAGGGGGACCACGTCTTGCGTGGTGGAGGGGGCGGATACGGGCGCGGCATTCAAATGGGCCCCGCCTGAGGATGGCCTCGCCCCCTCCACCGCTGCGCGGTCCCCCTCCCCCGTCGCTGCGCGACAAGGGAGGATTGCTCATTCTTGTTACGCCACCGCCCGCGCCAGCATCCGCTGCTGACCGCGCGCGTCCGTGGCGGCGCCGTCCAGCGAGAACTGCCCCATCATCCGGTCCAGCTCACGGGCGTCCTGCGCCAGAGAGTGGCTGGCGGCGGTCGATTCCTCGACCATGGCCGCGTTCTGCTGCGTCACCTGATCCATCTGGGCCACGGCGATATTGACCTGTTGCAGGCCACTGGACTGCTCCTGCGACGAGGCCGAGATTTCACGGGCGATGGCGGTCAGTCGCGTGATCTGTTCGGCGATCCGCTCCAGCGCATGGCCGGTGTCGCCCACCAGGGCCACGCCCTCGCCGACCTGACGGCTGGAGGCCGAGATCAGGGTCTTGATCTCCTTGGCCGCTTCCGCCGAGCGCTGGGCCAGGGCCCGAACCTCAGACGCCACCACGGCGAAGCCGCGCCCGGCCTCGCCCGCCCGCGCGGCTTCGACGCCCGCGTTCAAGGCCAGCAGATTGGTCTGGAAGGCGATCTCGTCGATCACGCCGATGATGTTGCCGATCTCGTTCGAGGACTGCTCGATCTCGCCCATGGCGACGATGGCGCGGCCGACCACGGCCTGACCTCCGGTCGCTTCCTGACGCGCACCGTCGACGACGACGCCCGCCTCGACAGCGCCCTCGGCCGACCGGGCAACGGTGGCGGTGATCTGTTCCAGGGCGGCGGCGGTTTCTTCCAGGCTGGCGGCCTGCTGCTCGGTGCGCCGCGACAGGTCGTCAGAAGCCTGGCTGATCTCATGAGCGCTGGCGCCGATGGCGCTGGAGCGGTCGACGATGACCCGCATCGTGTCCTGCAGCTTGGCCATCGCCCCGTTGAAGTCGGCGCGCAGCTTTTCATACTCCGGCGCGAAGGCCGTGTTCAGACGGAAGCCCAGTTGGCCGTTGGACAGTCGGTCGAGGCCCGAGGCGATGCCGTCCACGACCTGGGCTTGCTGGCGCGCCATCTCGGCGTCGCGTTCGGCCTGAGCGATGCGGGCCTGTTCGGCAGCGGCGCGCTGGACCTCGGCCTCGGCTTCCAGACGGACCTTTTCCTCGGCGTTCTGCTTGAACGTCAGGACGGCCTCGGCCATGTGGCCGATCTCGTCGCGACGGCCGATGGCGGGAATGGCGACGTTCAGATCGCCGCCCGCCAGCTTGGCCATGGCGCGCGTCATGGCCTCGACCGGACGGCTCAGCGCCCCGATCAGCCAGGCGATCGCGCCCAGTGCGACGACCAGGGCCAGCACCCCGCCGATGGCGAAGCTCCAGTAGGCCCCGGTGTAGGCGAAGGCCTTGGCCTTGGCGTTGGCGGCGGCGACCACCGCCTCCTTTTCCTGAATCGAGGTGATGGCGGCGCGGATGTCGGCCAGACGCGCGCCGGCTTCCAGTCCGGCCACGGCCTGGGGCTGGGTGGCGGGGTCGCGCGCCAGGACGATCAGGCCGTCGGCGCTTTTATGAAAGGCGTCGGTGGCGGTTTTCAGCGCCGCCTGTTCCTGGACATAGGCGCCGTTGACGTCGGCGGCGGCCAGGTCGGCCAGACGCGCGATCAGGGCCTTGCCGGGCTCCTCGTATTTCGGAATGAAATCGGCGTCGCGCGTGGCCACGAAGGCGCGCATGGCGTTCTGCTGCTCCACCGCAGCAGCCAGCACCAGGTCGGACGCCTTGAACATCTCGGCGGAGGCGGCGTTGGCGGCGTCGGCGCGCTGCAAGACCGTTACGGCCCACAGGACCACCATGGTCGCCATCCCGCAGGCCGCAATCACGGCGGCGAAGGACAGCATCAGTTTCTTGGGAACAGACAGGTTCTGCAGCATTTTCTACGCTCACGGGGGGAGTGAAGCTGCTCCCTACCCTTTCGCTGTTCGCCAAAGCCTTATCGGCTCACAGCGGTAATTTACGTAGAGGCCGCTACAGCGCCTTCAGCACCACCGACAGGGCGGTCAGCAACAGATAGACAGCGAAGGCGCGGCGCAGCACCTTGCGGTTCAACCGGTGCGCCAGCCGCGCGCCATAGGGGGCGGTCACGGCGGTCAGCAGCCCCATGATGACCGCCGCCGGCACGTTGACATAGCCCAGCGACAGCGGCGGCCGCCCCGGCGCGTCCCAGCCGAAGGCCGCAAAGCCCAGGGCCGCCGTCGCCCCGATGGCCAGGCCAAAGCCGCTGGCCGTCGCCACCGCCTGATGGATGGGTCGCCCGCACAGGGTCATCATCATGCCGCCGAAACTGCCGCCGCCGACGCCCATCATGGCCGACAACAGGCCGATGCCCGTGCCTACGCTGCGTCGTCCCCAACCCGTCGGCAGGTCCTTTCGCAGGGTCACATGTTCGGGCAGCAGCCCCATCTGCATCGCGATCAACAGCAGACAGACGCCATAGACGACGGCCAGCCCCTCCATCGAGGTGAAGCCCGCGATCCCCGCCCCGACCAGACCGCCGAACGCCACCCAGGGCGTCCAGGTCTTCAGCACCTGTTCGTCCACCGCGCCATGCGCCCGGTGCGTCGCCAGCGACCGCAGCGAGGTGGCGACAATGGTCAGAAGCGAAGTGCCGATGGCGACGTGCAGATTGCTCTCGCCGCCCACGCCCAGCACCGAAAAGGCGTAAAACAGGGCCGGCACCAGCACCGTCCCGCCGCCGACCCCGAACAGGCCGCCGATCACCCCCGCCACGGCCCCCGCCGCGATCAGGGCGGCGAACATCATCAGCAGTTCGGACAGGGGGAGCGCGCTCATAGCTTGGGCATAGCCTTGCCGCCCGCCAGCGTCATCCGGAAAGGGGGATCAGCCGCTATCCGGGACCGCAGAAGCGCCGCCGTCTTGGGCGATCCCGGCTCAAGGCCGGGATGACGGCCCCATTTCACACGCTCATCCCGGCGAAGGCCGGGATCCAGATCGTATGACTGGACCTTCACACCTTGGAGCGCAGTACTTCACGCACCAACCGGCGGCGTTTGCATCTGGATTCCGGCCTTCGCCGGGATGAGCGAAAGTAAAAAATCAGGCCGCTTCTTCGCTCTCGCCCAACCGCGCGTGGCGCGCCTCGGCCTCGCGCACGGCCTCGACCGCGCGGTCCACAACCTCCAGCCCGGCTCCGGCCTTGACGCCCTCGACCGTCAGGATACGGCGGAAGGCCCGCGCCCCGGCCCGGCCGTGCATCAGGCCCAGCATATGCCGCGCCATGCCCGCCAGATGGGCGCCCTCGGCCAGCCGCCCGGCCATGTAGGGCTTGTAGCGTTCGATGGCGGCGAAGGGATCGACGTCCTCGACCTCCATCCCGAAGATGCGGCGATCCACCTGCCCCAGCAACGCGGGCTCATGATAGGCGGCGCGGCCCAGCATGACGCCGTCCAGCTGCACGCCGTCGGCGTCGTCGAGATGCGCCTCGGCCTGATCCAGATCGGCGACGCCGCCGTTGATGCAGATGGTCAGATGCGGCCGCTCGCGCTTCAGACGCCGCACCAGATCATAGTCCAGCGGCGGCACGTCGCGGTTTTCCTTGGGCGACAGCCCCTTCAGCCAGGCCTTGCGGGCATGGACGACGAAGCTGGTGACGCCCACCGCCGCCGAGGCGTCCACCGTGGCGAACAGGCTGACCAGGGGATCCTGATCGTCGACGCCGATGCGGCATTTGACCGTGGCGGGAACGCTGACCGCACCCCTGATCGCCGCCATGCAGTCGGCCACCAGTTCCGGCTCGCGCATCAGACAGGCGCCGAACTTGCCCGACTGCACCCGGTCCGAGGGGCAGCCGACGTTCAAATTGATCTCGTCATAGCCATAGGCCTCGCCGATGCGCGCCGCCTCGGCCAGTTGCGCCGGGTCCGAACCGCCCAGCTGCAAGGCCACCGGATGCTCGACCGCGTCAAACCCCAGCAACCGCTCGCGATCGCCGTGGATCACCGCCGGGGCCGTGACCATCTCGGTATAGAGCAGCGCCCGGCGGCTCAGGGCGCGGTGAAACGCCCGGCAGTTGCGGTCGGTCCAATCCATCATCGGGGCGACGGACAGCCTATGAGCGGGATTTATCGGCATTGTCAGCAGGATCGTATCCGTAAACGGCGACGTGGAAGCCCGAGCCTATAAGGCGATCCCGGCGGCAAGGCGGCGAGCTCGGATCGGACATTGAGAGGGCTCTATAGGCGAGAGCGGCGGCAAACGCGATCACCCCAAGGGCGACGGACGCGGGTCGCCCGTTGCCCCCCCGACGCCCCGGACCCGCCCCCTCGGTCGGCTTGCCATTTTTCCCAACGCGCGGCATGGGTGCGGCCTTCACCTTGGACCTGGGCTTTTCTGAAGCGCCGGGTGGCTATCCCGTCCGCCGATCCGTCGGGAAACTGAACCGCCACAGGCGGCTCATCCATGCGAAATCCTTCATGTCCATGATCGCCTCCGCGCGCCAGCAATGGCTCGCCAATCCTCGTCGCGACCTGCTGGCGGGCACCGTGGTCGCCCTGGCCCTGATCCCGGAAGCCATCGCCTTCTCCCTGATCGCCGGCGTCGATCCCGCCGTCGGCCTCTACGCCAGCGTCGTCATCGCCGTGACCATCGCCATCGTCGGCGGCCGCCCGGCGATGATCTCGGCCGCCACCGGCGCCATGGCCTTGCTGATGGTCGGCCTGGTGCGCGACCACGGACTGGAATACCTGTTCGCCGCCTCCCTGCTCTGCGGCGTCTTCCAGATCGTCATCGGCCTGTTGAAGCTCGGGCGCTACATCCGCTTCGTCAGCCGCAGCGTCATGACCGGCTTCGTCAATTCGCTCGCCATCCTGATCTTCCTGGCCCAGATGCCCGAACTGATCGGCGCCAACTGGCAGACCTTCGCCTTGGTCGCGGCGGCCCTGATCATCATCTACGGACTGCCCCGCCTGACGCGGGCCGTGCCCTCGCCCCTGGTCGCCATCGTCCTGCTGAGCGGCTTTGTCATCTGGACCGGGCTGGACGTCCGCACCGTCGGCGACATGGGCCAGATGCCCTCGACCCTGCCGATGTTCCACCTGCCCGCCGTTCCCCTGACCTGGCAGACCCTGGTCATCATCGCCCCCATCTCGGCCACCCTGGCCTTCGTCGGCCTGCTGGAAAGCCTGCTGACCGCCAACCTGCTGGACGACATCACCGACACCCCGTCGGACAAGGACCGCGAGACGCGCGGCCAGGGCATCGCCAATATCGCCGCCTCCCTTTTCGGCGGCATGGCCGGCTGCGCCATGATCGGCCAGTCGATCATCAACGTCACCTCGGGCGCGCGCGGGCGGCTGTCGACGCTGTGGGCGGGCCTGCTGCTGCTGTTTCTGATCCTGGTGCTTCAGGACTGGGTGGCGCGGATTCCCATGGCCGCGCTGGTGGCGGTGATGATCATGGTCTCGGTCGGCACCTTCGACTGGGCCTCCATCGCCCGACTGCGCTCCATTCCGCTCCAGTCCTCGATCGTCATGCTGGTGACCACCGTGACCGTCGTTGTGACCCACGACCTGTCCAAGGGGGTGGCGCTGGGCGTGGTGCTGTCCGCCGTCTTCTTCATGCGCAAGGTCGGCAAGACCCTTACCGTGACCGAGATCGAGACCGCCGAGGAGGGCGTGCTGCGCTATCGCGTCACCGGCCAGCTCTTCTTCGCCTCGGCCGAGCTGTTCGCCGCCAGCTTCGAGCATCATGGCCGCCCCCGCCGGGTCGAGATCGACATGACCGAGGCCCATCTGTGGGACCGCACCGGGGTCGCCGCCCTCGACAAGGTGGTGTTCCGTTACCGCAGATCCGGCGCCCAGGTGGAGCTGATCGGCATGAACGCCGCCGGACGCACTCTGGTCGACAAGGTCGGACAGCACGACAAGGCTCACCTGCCCTCTGGCGCGGGGGCCCACTGACGCCGGGCGATCCTGAAAGATGGGCGTCGAACTGATCCGGCCCCCGCCTCGGGCGTAATGGAGCCAGACCAAAGGGCGGCCCCTCTTTCGGCGCGGAAAGGTGACGAGGATGCGCAGAGTTCAGAAACGGGACCTCCCATCCAAGATCTGCCCCGTCTGCGACCGCCCTTTCGCCTGGCGCAAGAAGTGGGAGAGGGACTGGCCGAATGTCATCTATTGCAGCGCGCGCTGCGCCGGCCGCAAGGCCTCCGCGGCGCTCACGCCTGACGGCCTGAGGGCGGACCGGTCGTGACGCGTCAGACGGATCAGGGCGTCCTGCGGCTGGTGCTCGGCGATCAGTTGTCGGACGGCCTGGCGGGCCTGACCGACCTCGACCCGGCGCGCGACGTCGTCCTGATGGCCGAGGTCCGGGACGAGGCTACCTATGTCCGCCATCACAAGCAGAAGATCGCCCTCGTCTTCGCGGCCATGCGGGCGCACGCGGACAGGCTGGCGGCGCGCGGCGTGCGCGTCCGCTATGTCCGCATCGACGCCCCCGGCAACAGCCAGTCCATCGTCGGCGAACTGCACCGCGCTCTGGCGGATCAGGCGTTCGCCCGCGTCGTGCTGACCGAACCCGGCGAGTTGAGGCTGGCTGAGGCCTTTTCCGCCTTCGCCGCGACCGCCGGGCTGCCCGTCGATATCCGCGAGGACCGACGCTTCATCTGCTCCCACGCCCGGTTTCGCCGCTGGGCCGCCGACAGGCGCGAACTGAGGATGGAGTATTTCTATCGCGAGATGCGGCGCGAAACCGGCCTGCTGATGGACGGCGCCGAGCCCGAAGGCGGCCGCTGGAACTTCGACGCCGAGAACCGCAGGGCCCTGACTCGGGGCCTGCGCCCCCCGGCTCGCCTGCGCACCACACCCTCGGCCACGACAAGGGAGGCGATCGCCGATGTCGCGCGCCTGTTTCCCGATCACTTCGGCGATCTGGCTGATTTCGGGTGGCCGACCACGGTCGAGGAGTCCGAGACCGCGCTGGACACCTTCCTGACGCGCATCCTGCCCGCCTTCGGCGACTGGCAGGACGCCATGGCCCACGGCGAGCCCTGGATGTGGCACAGCCTGGTCTCGACGGCGATCAATATGGGCCTGCTGGACCCGCTGGACGTCTGCCGCCGGGCCGAGGCCGCCTATCGCGCGGGCGCCGCCCCCCTGAACGCAGTCGAAGGCTTCATTCGTCAGATCCTCGGCTGGCGAGAGTTCGTGCGCGGCGTCTATTGGCTGAAGACGCCCGATTACGGCCGGATGAATTTTCTAGGCGCCGACCGCGCCCTGCCCTGGTTCTTCTGGTCGGGCCAGACAGACATGGCCTGCGTGGCCGACGTAGTTTCGACCACGCGCGCCCACGCCTACGCCCACCACATCCAGCGGCTGATGGTCACGGGCAATCTGGCCATGATGCTGGGCGTCCATCCCGACGCGGTCGATGACTGGTACATGACCGTCTATGCCGACGCCTATGAGTGGGTGGAGATGCCGAACACGCGCGGCATGGCGACCTTTGCCGACGGCGGGATCGTCGGCTCCAAGCCCTATGCCGCCTCCGGCGCCTATATTCAGCGCATGAGCGACTATTGCGGCGGTTGCCGTTACGACGTGAAGGGCAAGAGCGGCGACGCCGCCTGCCCGTTCAACCGCCTCTACTGGGGCTTTCTGGAGCGCAACCGCTCACACCTTCGCCACAACGCCCGTCTGGCCATGCCCTACCGCACGCTGAACGGCTTCGGAGAAGTGAAACGCGCCGCCCTGCTGGCCGAGGCCGAAGCCACCCGGCTGGCCCTCGGCGCTGTGCCGCTGAGCGACAGCGACCAGGGCGACCCGCCGCCGCCCGCCGCCTCTCGCCCAAGCCCAAGCCTTAAAACCAGGCCTTGATGCCGACGACGAAGCGCGTCGCGTCCACGTCGTCGCCGCGCGCCCGGGCGTAGTCGGCGGTGTCGCCGAACGAACGGCTCCACTCGACCCCGACGTAGGGGGCGAATTCCTTGCGGATCTCATAGCGCAGGCGCAGCCCCGCTGTGACCGAGGTCAGGCCGGAACCCATTTCCAGCTCGGGAATGTCGCTGGCCGAGAAGGCTGCCTCGACCGCCGGTTGCAGGATCCATTTCTGGGTGATGCGCTGGTCGTATTCCGCCTCGGCGCGGGCGGTCAGGTCGCCCTCGGTCGACAGGAAGGCGGCGGCGCTCATCTCGAACCAGTAGGGGGCGACGCCCTGGACGCCGACGGTCAGATGGGTGGTGTCCTTGCCGTCGGGACGGAAGTCCTGGCGCACGCCCGCCTGCACGTCCCAGAAGGGCGCGACGGCGCGGCTGTAGAGGGCCTGGACCTCGGCGTCGTGCAGCGTGCCGTCGAAGGCGCCCTCGCCCTCGGTCTTCCACCAGAAGCGGTTGATGTCGCCGCCGGTCCAGCCCTGGGCGTTCCAGCCATAGCCCTTCTCGCCGTCGCCGAAGCGAGCCTCGAGCGTATCAATCAGGACGGCGGTCGTGCGCACGTCGCCGTTCTCGACCAGCAACTGCTTGCGCGAGGCCGCCATAACGGCCGGGTCGAACAACAGGTCCGCCGCATGGGCCGGCGCGGCGCGGGCGGCAGGCGGAGGCGACGCCTCGACCATGCGTCCGCCGACGGCGTCCACGCTGGTCGGGATGTTGGGCGCGCCGCCGATCATGGCCGACATATCATGCCCGGCGTGGGGATCGGCCTGGGTCGGCGCCATATTGTGACCCGCATGAGGATCGACGGCCGGCGTCTGGGCCGGAGCCATCGACATCCCGCTCATGTCATGACCAGCGTGCGGGTCCGCCGCCACCGGGGCCGCAGGCGCAGAAGGCCGAGGCGCGGCGACGCGCGGCTTGGGCTTGGGCGCAGGCCTCGGGCGAGCTTGCGGCGGGCGTGCCGGCGCGGCTTGGGCGCCGTGGCCTCCATGCCCGCCATGGTTCTGGGCGACGGCGGAACCAGCGGCCAGCATCAGGGGCAGAACCGCGACAGCGGCGGACAGGGCGCGGCTCATCGGGCGGCTCCTTCCAGCGGACGAACCGTCACGACGTTGAACATCCCCGCGTGCATGTGCATCAGCAGGTGGCAGTGGAAGGCCCAGTCGCCCGGCGCATTGGCGGTCAGGTCGAACGTCACCTTCGACCCCGGCGCGACATTGACCGTATGCTTCAGCGGCTGATAGCCGTCGTGGCCGTTGACCAGCTCGAAGAAGTGGCCGTGCAGGTGGATGGGGTGGGCCATCATGGTGTCGTTGACCAGGGTGACGCGGACCCGCTCGTTCAACTCAAAGCGGATCGGCTCGACCAGCTCCGAGAACTTGCGCCCGTCAAATCCCCACATGAACCGTTCCATATTGCCGGTCAGGTGGATTTCCATCGAACGCGACGGCGCGCGCGTGTCCGTGTTCGGCGTCAACGCGCGCAGATCGGTATAGACCAGCACCCGGTGATCGACGTCCTGAAGCCCCTGCGGCCGCTCCCCCAGACGGTTGGCGGGGGCAGGCGCGATGGCGTCCACGCCGACGCCGACCGCCATGTCGGCAGGCGCGTTGTTCGGGTCGCGCATGCTCATGGCGCCGTGATCCATCGGCGCGGCGGCGGCCCCGGCGGCGGCTCCATGGCCCATCGCAGCGTGGTCCATACCCGCCATCGCGCCATGGTCCATACCGCCCATGCCCATGTCCTTCATGGTCAGGTTCGGCACCTTGCGCAGCGGCGGCACCTCGGCGGTCATGCCCAGGCGCGGGGCCAGGGTGGCGCGGCCCATGCCCGAACGGTCGATGGCTTCGGAGACGATGGTGTAGGCGCGGTCCTCTAGCGGACGGACGATGACGTCATAGGTCTCGGCGACCGAGATCTGGAACTCGTCCACCTCGACCGGGCGCACATGCTCGCCGTCGGCCTGAACCACGGTCATGGCCAGGCCCGGAATGCGGACGTTGAAGATCGACATGGCCGAGGCGTTGATGACGCGCAGACGCACTCGCTCGCCGGGCCGGAACAGGCCGGTCCAGTTCTCCTGCGGGCCGTGGCCGTTGATCAGATAGGTATAGGTCGTGCCGTTGACGTCCAGGATGTCGCGCGGGTCCATCCGCATCCCGCCCCACATCCGACGCTCAGCCAGATCCATCCCGTCCGAGCCATCCAGCAGGCCCGCCAGCGTGGTCTTCTGATGGTTGAAATAGCCGGGGCTCTTCTTCAGCTTGGCCAGGATTTCGTGCGGATGCAGGAAGCTCCAGTCCGACAGGACCAGCACATGCTCGCGGTCATAACCGACGGGATCGAGGCCCGCCGGGTCGATGACGATGGGGCCATAGTGGCCCATGGCCTCCTGCATCCCCGAATGGCTGTGATACCAGTAGGTGCCCGACTGCTTGATCGGGAACTCATAGACAAAGGTCTCGCGCGGCTTGATGCCGGGGAAGCTGACGCCCGGCACGCCGTCCATCTGGAACGGCAGCAGCAGGCCGTGCCAGTGGATCGAGGTGTCTTCGTCCAGGGTGTTGGTCACCGACAGCCGTACGTTCTGCCCCTCGCGCATCCGCAGCAGGGGCGCGGGCAGCAGGCCGTTGACGGTGAAGGCGTGGCCGGTTCGCCCGCCGACGGTGAAGTTGGAATGGCCCACCGTCAGGTCGATGTTCGGTCCCGTCAGCGTCGGCAGATCGGCCCGCAGCCCCGACGATCCGGTCTGGGCCCAGGCGGGCATCAGCCCCGAAAGACCCAGCAGGCCGCCGCCCGCAGCCGCGCCGCGCAACAGAGACCGGCGATCAAGAGCCTTGCTCGACATGGAGAGGATCATCCTTCTTGTACCGTCCCGCGTCCGACAAAAGCGACGCGGTCTTCACTGGCTATTACGCGGCCCGGCGCAACGCCCCTTGCGACAGGACGCCACAGAGGCGTCTAGGCTATCGCGCCGAGCGCGAGGGGATCATCACCTCGCTTTTGGGGCATTGACCTTCCCATGACGGGAAGGTTTAGACGATTGAGGCTGTAAACGACGAAAGGCTCCGCCCATGTCTGACGCCTCCCTGAAAGTCCTCGATCTGCCGGTCCTCGGCATGACCTGCGCCAGCTGTGTCGGCCGGGTCGAGAAGGCCGTCCGCGCCGTGCCGGGCGTCACCGAGGCCAGCGTCAATCTGGCCGCCGAGCGCGCCCATGTGGTGCTGGACGGCGGTTCCCCCGCCGCAGTCGCCGCCGCCATCCGCTCCGCCGGCTATGAGCCGATGGAGGAAGACGTCGTCTATCCCGTCCGCGAGATGACCTGCGCCAGCTGCGTCGGTCGCGTGGAGAAAGCCCTGGCCGCCGTGCCCGGCGTGCTGAGCGCCAGCGTCAATCTGGCGACCGAGCGCGCCACCGTCCGCTTCTTCTCGGGCGCCGTCGCCTTCCGCGACCTGGCCGCCGCCGTGCAGCAGGCCGGCTATGTGCTGGAACAGCCGGAAGAGGCTGGCCTCGACGCCGCCGACCGTGAACAGGCCGCCCGCGCCGCCGACATCCGCAACCTGGGCCGCGCCGTTCTGATCGCGGGCGCCGCCACCCTGCCCCTGTTCGTGCTGGAGATGGGCTCGCACTTCGTGCCGGGCATGCACCACTGGCTGGAACAGACCATCGGCACGCAGACCTGGCGACTGATCAGCTTCGTCCTGGCCAGCTTCGTCCTGTTCGTTCCGGGCCTGATCTTCTTCCGCAAGGGCGTGCCCGCCCTGCTGCGCCGCGCGCCGGACATGAACGCCCTGGTGGTGCTGGGCGCCAGCGCGGCCTGGGCCTTCTCGACGGTCGCCACCTTCGCCCCCGCCCTGCTGCCGTCCGGCACGGCCAATGTCTATTTCGAAGCCGCCGCCGTCATTGTCACCCTGATCCTGCTCGGACGCTGGATCGAGGCCCGCGCCAAGGGGCAGACCAGCCAGGCCATCCGCCGCCTGATGTCGATGCAGGCCAAGACCGCCCGCGTCGTGCGCAACGGCGTCGAACAGGATGTGTCGATCGACACCGTTCAGGCCGGCGACCTGATCGCCGTCCGCCCCGGCGAGCGCGTTCCCGTCGACGGCGTGGTGACGGAGGGCTCCTCCTACCTCGACGAATCCATGCTGACGGGCGAACCCATTCCCGTCGAGAAGACCGCGGGCGCCAAGGTGGTCGGCGGCACGCTGAACACCAGGGGCGCCTTCCGCTTCGAGGCGCAACAGGTCGGCGCCGAGACGGTGCTGGCCCAGATCGTCCGCATGGTCGAAACGGCCCAAGGCGCCAAGCTGCCCATTCAGGCCCTGGTGGATCGCATCACCGGCTGGTTCGTCCCCGCCGTGATGGCCATCGCCGTCCTGACCTTCGCCGTCTGGTATCTGTTCGCGCCCGATCCGGCGCTGGGCATGGCTTTGGTCGCCGCCGTGTCGGTGCTGATCATCGCCTGCCCCTGCGCCATGGGTCTGGCCACCCCGACCTCGATCATGGTGGGCGTAGGCCGCGCCGCTGAACTGGGCGTCCTGTTCCGCAAGGGCGAGGCCCTGCAAGCCCTGCAAGGGGTCGAGGTCATCGCCTTTGACAAGACCGGCACGCTGACGGCGGGCCGCCCCGAGCTGACCGACCTGACCGTGGCTGACGGCTTTGACGAAGACGAGGTCCTGGCCCTGGTCGCCGCCGTCGAAGGTCAGTCGGAACACCCCGTCGCCCGCGCCCTGGTCGAGGCCGCCGCCGCGCGCGGCCTCAGCGTGACCCGCCCCGAAGACTTCGCCTCCGTGCCCGGCAAGGGCGTGGCGGGCGTCGTCGCGGGCCGCCGCATCGAAGTCGGCGCTGACCGCTACATGGCCGAACTGGGCCACGACGTCGCCGTCTTCGCCGAGGCCGCCGCCCGTCTCGGCGACGAGGGCAAGACGCCCCTCTACGCCGCCATCGACGGCCAGCTGGCCGCTGTCATCGCCGTGGCCGACCCAATCAAGCCGACCACCGCCGCCGCCATCCAGGCCATGCACGGCCTGGGCCTGAAGGTGGCCATGATCACCGGCGACAACCGCCGCACCGCCGAGGCCGTCGCCCGCCTGCTGGGCATCGACGAGGTCCACGCCGAGGTCATGCCCGATGGCAAGGTCGCCGCCATCAATGCGCTGAAGGCCGGCGGCCGCCGCGTCGCCTTCGTCGGCGACGGGGTCAATGACGCCCCGGCCCTGGCCTCCGCCGATGTCGGTCTGGCGGTCGGCGGCGGCGCCGACGTGGCCATCGAAAGCGCCGACGTGGTCCTGACCGGCGGCGACCTGCGCGGCGCGGTCAGCGCCATCGGCCTGTCGCGCGCCACCATGAGCAACATCCGCCAGAACCTGGCCTGGGCCTTCGGCTACAACGCCCTGCTGATCCCGGTCGCGGCAGGCGTCCTCTATCCCGCCTTCGGCTACATGCTGTCGCCCATGCTGGCGGCGGGGGCCATGGCCCTGTCCAGCGTCAGCGTGGTGCTGAACGCCCTGCGTCTGCGCGCCTTCAAACCCCAGATTCAGGGAGCAGCCCAATGAATATCGGCAAGGCCTCCGCCGCCACCGGCGTCACCGCCAAGATGATCCGCTACTACGAATCCGTCGACCTGATCCGACCGTCCGAGCGGACCGAGAGCAACTATCGCGACTTCAGCGAGCGCGACCTGAACGACCTGCGCTTCATCCGCCGCGCCCGCAGCCTGGGCTTCTCGGTCGAGGAGATCAGCCGCCTGCTGTCGCTGTGGCGCGACCGCAACCGGCCCAGCCGCGAGGTCAAGGCCCTGGCCGAGAAGCATGTCGCCGACCTCGACGCCCGCATCGCTGAAATGCAGGCCATGGCCGACGCGCTGCGCGACCTGTCGCACTGCTGCGCCGGCGACGACCGGCCTGACTGCCCCATCCTGTCCGACCTGGCGGGTGCGCCCGCCGCTGCTTCCCCCGTTTCCTGAGGAGTAGCCCCATGATCGCCCTGACCATTCCCAGGATCCGCTGCGGCGGCTGCGTCGCCTCCGTCGAGAAGGCCATCCATTCGGTCGACGCCTCGGCCCAGGTCGTCGCCGACATCGAGGCCCGCCGCGTCGAGGTGACGACCCAGGCCGACCGTCAAACCCTGCTGACCGCGCTCGACGCCGCCGGCTATCCGGCTGAGGCCGCCTGACCATGAACACGCTCAAGCCGGCCCCTGCCCCCTTCATGACCTTCGAAGGTGCGCCCCCGGTTCGCCGCTAGAGCAAAAAAGCCCCGCCGGTTCGCCAGCGGGGCCTTTCATACCAAGGACCTTAACCTGATCGGCAAGCGTGCGGGGCCAAAGAACTGGGCCCCCGCCTCCGCGGGGATGAGCGGGATTTATGAGACGCTGCCTCAGTCCCGAACCAGCCCGCCGTCGACCACCAGGTTCTGCCCCGTGACCGCCCGGCTCCACGGCGAGGCGAAGAAGAGCACGGCGTCGGCGAACTCCTGCGGCGTCGTCACCGAGCGCAGCGGCGTCATCCCGGCGATCAGGTCGAACACCGCCTCCGGCGTCGCCGCGCTGGCGTCCGTGGTCCGCAGCAGACCGCCCGAGACCATGTTGACCGTGATCCCTGACGGGCCGAGGTCGCCCGCCGCCGTCCGCGTCAGGCTGAGCAGAGCGGCCTTGGCGGCGGTGTAGTCGTGATAGGGCACGACCGGATTCTGGAACAGGTTGGTGCCGATATTGACCACCCGCCCGAACGTCTGCGCGCTCATGCCCGGCGCCGTGGCCTGAATGACGTTCAGCGCCCCGTGGATCACGGTCGAGAACTGCTGCGCCATGTCCTCCCACGGAATGTCCGCCATCTGCGCCCGCGCATCGCCGTTGAAGCTGTAGTCCAGGGCGTTGTTGACCACGGTGCTGATCGGGGCGCCGAAATGCGCCTCGGCCTGAGCCACCATGGCCTCAACCGCCGCGCGGTCTGTCACGTCGGCCTGAAGGGCGATGACCCGCTCGCCCAGCTCAGCCGCCAGAGCCTTGGCCTGCTCGCCGCTGTTGCGCCAGTTGATCGCCACCCGCGCGCCTTGCCCGGCGAAGGCCCGCGCCGCCGCCGCGCCGACCCCGCGCGCGCCGCCGGTGATGAGAACGATCTGATCGCGGATTTCCATGGCCACTCCTCAACTCGAAACCAGCCGAGCCATAGGCCGCCCGCCCGCCCTCGTCATCCCGGAAAGGGCGCGCCGCCCCTCCCCCGCTCATCCCGGCGGACGCCGGGATCCAGTTCTTTGGCTGCAAGCTCATCCCCACGCCTATCTAGCGGCGGTGCGCATGGCTCAGTCTGGATCCCGGCGGGCGCCGGGATGAGCGGTTGTGGAGACACTCTGCGCGCCCCCACAGAACACGGGTTGCATTTAGGTTTTTTCCTAATTAGCCTCTCCCCTCATGAACAGCCTGTTCAAAGCCCTGTCCCATCCGGTGCGGCGACGCATCATCGCCATGCTGCGGGCAGGACCGCTAGCGTCCGGCGACATCGCCGCCGCCTTCGACATGAGCTGGCCGACCATCACCGGCCACCTCAACGCGCTGAAAGAGGCCGGTCTGGTCAGTCCCGAGCGCGACGGCCAGTCGATCCGCTACCGGCTAGAAATCTCGGCGGTCGAGGAGGCCCTGGCCTTCCTCATGGACCTGAGCGGAACAGGCAGGACGAACGAGGAGGAGACGCCGACATGACCATGCCCCGCTTCACGGTGCTGGACGCCCTGACCGCCCTGACGGTCGTCGGCCTGATCGCGGTCGCCATCGGCGTTCAGGTCGCCGGCCCCGCCGGGCCAGTCCCCATGCATTTCGACATTCACGGCCAGCCCGACCGCTGGGGCGACCGCAGCGAACTGTCGGGCCTGATCGCCTTCATGGCCTTCATGGCGGCCATCACCGCCGGGCCGATGAGCTGGTACGCCAAGCGCACGCCGGACACGGCGCGGCGGCGCGGGCTGGAGATCGGCCAGATGGTCTCCCTCCTGGCCATCGTCGGAACCAGCGCCTTCATGGTGTGGATGATCCTGGGCCGCGGCGCCGCGCAGCCGGGCGTGTCCATGGCCATGACCGCCGCCATGATGAGCCTGCTGTTCGCGGTCATGGGCGCCTTCATGGGCCGCATCGCGCCCAACCCCATCATCGGCGTCCGCACCCCCTGGAACTACAAGAGCCGCCTGGCCTGGGACCGCTCCAACCGGCTGGCGGGCCGCCTCTTCTTCTGGCTGGGCCTCGCCGGTCTGATCACCGCGCCGTTCACGCCCCAGCCCCTGGGCTTCAGCCTGCTGATCGCCGGCGTCCTGATCGCCGCCGGCTGGTCGGTGTTCGAAAGCTGGCGCGTCTGGCGCGCCGACCCCGACCGCCAACCCTTCTGATTTCACCCCTCTCAAGACGGAGACGACCATGCTGACCCTCGCCGCCGCCCTGCTGCTCTCGCCGGTTTCGACGCCCGTCGAACTGGCCTCGACGCCCGCCCCCCTGCACGGAACCCTGCTGACGCCGGAGGGCCAGACGCGCGCCGCCGCCGTCATCATCGCCGGATCGGGCCCCACCGACCGCGACGGCAACAGCCCGATCGGGGTGACCGGCGGCGTCTATCGCCAATTGGCCGAAGGCTTGGCCGAGCACGGGATCGCCAGTGTCCGCTTCGATAAACGCGGCATCGCCGCCAGCGCCCCCGCCGCGACCAGTGAAGCTAACCTCACCTTCGACACCTACATCGACGACGCCAAAGCCTGGGCCCAATTGACAGCCGAGAAGACCGGCGCGCCCTGCGTCTGGCTGATCGGCCATTCGGAAGGCGCCCTGATCGCCCAAGCGGCGGCTGCCGACAATCCCGGCGTCTGCGGTCTGGTCCTGCTGTCGCCGGTCGGCGTGCGCGCCAACGTCGAACTACGTCGTCAACTCGAGCCCAATCTACCGCCCACCGTCAAACCCGAAGTCGATCATATCATGAGCGAACTGGAGGCGGGTCGCACCGTCGCGGAGACCCCGCCCCATCTGGCCGTGCTGTTCCGGCCGTCGATCCAGCCCTACCTGATCTCTTACTTCGTCGTGGACCCCCAGGCCCTGATCACCGCCTATGATCGCCCGGTTCTGCTGGGTCACGGCTCGACAGACATCCAGGTGATTCCGGCGAACAGCGAGACCCTCCTAGCGGCGCAGCCCAAGGCCGAACGAGTTGTCTTTGAGGGCCTGAACCACGTTCTGCGTCAGGCTCCGGCAGACCCGGTCGGCAACGCCGCCACCTATGGCGACGCCTCCATTCCCCTGGGGACCGAGGTGGTCCCCGCTGTGGCCGACTTCATCCTGAAGGCGCGCTGAGGTGCCCTAGCCGTCCAGTTCCGCCCTTGCCTGTTCCGCCAGATCAAAGAACCGGCGGCGCACCTCGGCCGCATAGGGGTTGTCGTGTTCGATGGCGCGGAACACCGCCGCGCTGTCGTGGCGGACCATGTCGACGCCCTGCATGACGCGCTCGAAGCTGGTCGTGGTCATGCGTGTCGGCAGCGGCTCCATGGCCAGCAGGACCTTGGCGATCAGGTGGGTCAGGCCCTGCACGGTCGCCGCCTCGCGGTCGTGATCCTCGGGCGTGACGACGAAGACCTTGAGCCCCAGCGCCCGGCGGCAGAAGGCGGCGACACGCCACGCCGCCTTGTCGCCGCGCACCGGACAGACGGCGATGCGCAAGCCCGCGATGCCGTCCTTGCCGCTCTGAGGGCCGAACAGGGGGTGGGTGCCGACGATCTGCACAGCCTCGGGCAGGCCCTCCAGCATGACCTTTGCTGGCTTCACCTTCACCGACCCGACGTCGAGGATCAGGGCGCCGGGCGTCACATGGGGCGCGATCGCCGCGACCGTTTCCGCCAGCCCGCCGACCGGCACGGCCAGCACCACCACCGGACAGGCCGCCGCCTCTTCCAACGTCGTCAGCCGCGCCAGCCCCTCGCCATCGCTCGCCGCCGGGTCATGGGCGAGGATGTCGAAATACGGCGACAGATGCCGCGCCGTCAGCCGTCCGAAGGCGCCGAAACCAATCAGGCCAAGCTGGGGTTTGGGGCCTCTCACCCCGCCAGCGTCTCCTGGAAGCGCACCGGCTGGCCGTGCGCCTGGCCGATCAGTTCGCCGTCCTTCATCACCACGCGACCACGCACGATGGTGGCCACCGGCCAGCCGGTCGTTTCAAAGCCGTCGAAGGGGGTCCAGCCGCAGCGGCTGGCCTGCTGGTCATGGGTGATGGTCTTCCTGGCCTTCAGGTCCACGATGGTCAGGTCGGCGTCATAGCTGACGGCCATCCGCCCCTTGTTGGCCGTGCCGAACACCCGCTGCGCCCCACCGGAAGTCAGGTCGATGAAGCGCTCCAGCGACAGACGCCCGTTGGCGACATGGGTCAGCATCAGCGGCACCAGGGTCTGCACCCCCGGCATCCCCGACGGCGAGGCCGGATAGGGCTTGGACTTTTCTTCCTTGGTATGCGGCGCGTGGTCCGAGCCCAGGACGTCGGCCACCCCCTGCTGCATGCCCCACAGCCACAGGGCGTCGACATGCTCCTGCGACCGGATCGGCGGGTTCATCTGGGCATAGGCGCCGAGGCGCTCATAGGCTTCCGGCGCCACCAGGGTCAGGTGCTGCGGCGTGATCTCAACCGTGGCGACATCCTTGTGGAAGCGCAGGAACTCCATCTCGTCCTTGGTCGTCACGTGCAGGACGTGGATGCGGGCGCCGGTTTCCTTGGCCAGTCCCACCAGTCGGCGGGTGGACATGATGGCGCTCTCGGCGTCGCGGACCTCGGGGTGGCTGGTCCAGTCGCCGGTGCGGGCCAGACTGCGGCGCTCGACCAGTCGGTATTCATCCTCGGAGTGGAAAGTAGCGCGGCGGCGCACGTTCGAGAGGACCTTCCGCACCCCCTCGTCATCAGCGATCAGCAGGTCGCCGGTCGAGGCGCCCATGAAGACCTTGACCCCGCAGCAGCCCGGCAGGCGCTCCAGATCGGCCAGGTGCTCGGCGTTCTCGTGCGTGCCGCCGACGTAGAAGGCGTGGTCGGTCCACATCCGGTTGTTGGCCCGCACCAGCTTGTCGGCCATGGTCTCGGGGTCAGTGGTGTTGGGATTGGTGTTCGGCATCTCGAACACGGCGACCACGCCGCCCAGGGCCGCCGAACGGCTGCCGGTCTCCAGGTCTTCCTTCCATTCCAGACCCGGCTCGCGGAAGTGGACCTGGGTGTCGATGACGCCCGGCAACACCGTCAGGCCCGTGGCGTCGAACACCTCGCCCGCCGACGCTTGCGACAGGTCGCCGATGAAGGCGATGCGGCCGTCGATGACGCCGACGTCGGCCATGCCGCGTCCGGCGTGGTTGGCGACTTCGCCGCCCCGCACGATCAGGTCATAGGTCTGGGTCATCGGCGCATCTCCTGAGGTCGAGCGCTTATGCGCGCCCGACGCCCCAAGGGACAACCCCTCGCCCGTTCAGGAAAAGTCAGTAGGCCAGTTGCGCCAGCAGCTTCTTCGACGCCTTCAGCACCCGCTCATAGGGCAGGTCCATCATGTGCTGGATGTGCTGGTTCAGGCGCGGGTCCATGTCGATGAACTCTTGCAAACTGCGCGGGCCGCGCACCGCCACCCCGGTCCAGGGACGACGCAGCACCTCGTCGGACGGGCCGAACACCCCCACCGCCGGCACGCCCGCGGCGACCGCCAGTTGGGTCCACAGCGAGTCCCCGCCAATATAGAAGTCGGCCCGCGACAGGGCCGCGACCGTCTGCAACCGCGTCAGCCGCCCTTGCAGTTCGATCACCCGCTCGCGCTTGACGGCGAAACGGATCGAGTGGGCCGCGTCGCGGTCGGCTTCCTCGCCGACGATCATCAGCCGCCCGCCGGCCAGAGGCCCGCCCTCGCCCAGCAGCGACAGGGCCACCTTGGCGTAACGGTCGGCGGGCCAGCGCTTGCCGATCCAGTCCACGCCCGGACCAATGGCCAGGATCGGGCCTTCGCCCGCCGGGATCAGGGCGTCGGCGGCCTCCTGCGTGTCGCGTCCGACAAACAGCTTCGGCGCCGGGATCTCGTCCAGTTGCAGCACCCGCGCCGCCTGTTCGACCAGATGCACGCCTTGCAGGACCTTGCCCTTCACCGCCCGCTTCTGACGCCGCAGCTTGCCCGACAGAGTCGAGCCGCGCATGTCGACCACCAGCCCCCAGTTGGTCTCGCGCACCTGGTTCCACAGGGCGATCCAGTCCCAGCGCCCGTCGCGATCCAAAACGATCAGCCGCTCCAGTCGGGGCAGGTCCGCAAACAGCGGCGCGCTGGCCGGCGAACCGACGACGGTGAAGGTGGCGTGCGGGATGGCCTCGACCAGATGGGCGAGCGCCCCCGACGAGAGGACCGCGTCTTCTGCGTCCGCCTCGGCGATATAGAGGATCGGGAACCGCCCATGCATGCGGCGACCCTAGAGGGATTCTCTACGGATTTCAGCGGTGATGCGATTTGACGCTGGTTCAGCGAGTGAAGTTTGCCGCCCCGCTGCGGATCGCCCCGCCATCTGCTAGCCTCGATGGCGCTGAGGGGGCCGACCATGAACGTCCTGACCATCCTGCGATCTGTCGAAGAACTGCTCTACGAGGTGATGTCGTGGCTGCTCTTCTATCCGCGCACGCTGTGGATGACCCTGACCCGCCCGCTCGACACCATGCGCTATTCCGATCAGGAGCAGCGCGACAAGCCCGAGAAGCAGTATCTGGAAACGCTTAGCCCACCGCTGTTTCTGGTGCTCAGCCTCTTGCTCGCCCATGGCCTGGAGCTAGCCATGGGCATGCCGGACGAGGGGCCGCGTTCACGCCTGGCCCAGGCCGTCATGCGTAACGACCAGGCCCTGCTCGCCTTTCGCGCCCTGCTGTTCAGCCTTCACGCCCTGGCCTTCGCCTGGATCTCGCTGAAGCTGGAGAGGAAGCGGATCGACCGCGAAACCCTGCGCACCCCATTTTTCGCCCAATGCTACCTCTCCGGCGCCACCGCCATCCTGGTCAGCCTGAGCGCGGCGGGCATCCGCTATCCCAGCGAGACGGCCACCTTGGCCGGGCTGGCCGTGATCGTGGCCGCCACCCTCTGGTACCTGGTCATCCAGCACCGTTGGCTGATGCGGCTGGACGGCGTGGGCGTCGTGCGCGCCGGGCTTTGGGCCCTGGGCGGATTCACCGTCTCGACCAGCCTGGTTTTCGCCTTCGGCTGGCTGCTGTCCTGACCACAGTCCCGCCTTGCGCTCCAACGGGCGCGATGCGATCCATCCGGCAAGCAGCGGGGGTTTTCATGAGCGAACAGGAACAGTCGGCCAAGACGACGCGATCACAGACGGTCGACGAGCTGTCTGAAGACGCCCTGGGCTTCGGCTCGGTGGACCTGCGCACCGCGCGCGACCTGCTGGTTCGTCCGCGTCAGGTGCTGGAAACCTGGATGACCCTCGGCCCGACCGGCGGCGGACTCTACACGCGGCCTCTGCGCCTCTATCTGGCGCTCAACGCCATCCTGATGCTGGTGCTCTTCCTCAGCGGCGGCTCCAGCTACATGCTCACGGGCTTGCCGCCCGAAATGCTGAACCCGTTGATCGCGGCCTCGGGCAAGAGCCGCGACGCCTTCATGGCCGACGCCGACGGCTGGATGACGCTGATCATGGTGCCCGTCCTGGCGACGCTCTACGCCCTGGTGACCGCCCCCCTGTTTCGATGGTGGGACGCCGAGGATCTGGGCTGGCGTCGCGGGTTTCGCGCCAGCTTCGCCTATCTCAACGCCTGGACCCTGCTGATCCTGCCGCTCTCCTGGTTCCTCTACGGTCAGGGATGGACCGTCCTGCTGGCGTCCTTCGCCATGTGGGTGGCGGGCGTCGTCACCTTCCTGCGCATGGGCAGGGGGCGCTGGTATCGGACCATCGGTCCCGGCGTCGCCAAGGCCTTGATGATCCTGATCGGCCTCTGTTCGGTCGCCGCTGTCGGCACAATGGCCATCACGGCCGTCGGCCTGGCCGCCGGTCGCTGGTTCTAGCGCGCGATCCGTCGGCGCATTTGCTCTCGCGATGGGTTAAGGCCCCGTCATGAGCCTTCCCCTTCTGCCTGACCGGACCTGCGGCGGCTGCGTCGAGTGCTGCCGCGTCATCCCGCTGAACCTGCCCGAGCTGGCCAAGCCGACGGGCGAGTTGTGCGGCTATTGCGTCAACGGGTCGGGCTGTTCGGTGCATGAGATCCGGCCTCAGACCTGCCGCGTCTGGTTCTGCCTGTGGCGCGCCGTCGAGCTGTCCGACGACTGGCGGCCCGACCGCAGCGGCGTCATCATCCGCCCTGACGGCGTCGAACGCGGCGAGATCACCCTCTATGTCGTGCGTCGCTCCGAGTTTCTGGCGGGGATGGATTTCTTCGCCGCCGTGGCCGGCTGGATCGCCGAGGGGATCGAGGTCGCCCTCAGCATCCCCGGCCCGGTCGGAACCTATCCGGCCCGCGCCGTGGTCACCGACTGGCTGCGCCCCGCCATCGAAGAGGGCGATCCTCAGGACTTCGTCGCGCGCGTCCTCGCCTCGCTGGACCGGCTGGCCGAGCACGACTTCCAGCCCGACGGGGTCACGGCGCGGTATGCGGTGGTGTAGGGTCCTCTCCCTCCCTATCTTGGCGGTATGTCCATCGCCCGCCTCGACAGCCGCGCCCTGATCCGCGTCACTGGCCCTGACGCCCGTCCCTTCCTGCACAACCTGCTGACGCAGGATGTAGAGACGCTAGAGCCCGGCGCCCTGCGCTTCGGCGCCCTTTTGTCCCCGCCCGGTCGACTGCTGTTCGACCTCTTCCTGTGGGGCGAGGAGAACGGCGTGGTGCTGGACGTCGCGGCCGAGCGGCGCGACGCCCTGGTCCAGCGGTTGTCGATGTACAGACTGCGCTCCAACGTCGAGGTCATGCCCATCCCCGACGCCGTCTTCGTCGCCTGGGGCGGCGACATCCCCGAGGGCTTCATCCCCGACCCCCGCCTGCCCGCGCTCGGCGGACGCCGCTGGGGCGATCAGTGCGAAACCAACGCCGCCGAGGCCGATTGGCAAGCGCACCGCCTAGCTCTGGGCGTGCCGGACCCCGCGGCGGATGCGCTTCTGGACAAGACCTATCCCATCGAGGCGGACTTCGACCTGCTGAACGGCATAGACTTCCACAAGGGCTGCTTCATCGGTCAGGAGACCACCTCGCGCATGAAGCGGCGCGGCGTGATCAAGAACCGCATGATGGCCATCGCCTTCGACGGCCCCGCCCCCGAGCGCGGCGCCGAGGTGCTGAACGGCGAACTGCGCGCCGGCGAGGTCATGACCGGCGCCGACGGTCGCGCCATCGCCCTGCTGCGTCTGGACCGTCTGGAGGGCGATCTGAGCGTCGACGGCCGCGCCGTGCGGGTCGAGAAGCCCGGCTGGATGCCTGATTTTCAAGGCTAATTTCGACAAAACGGAAAATCTGCTTGTCATGATGTAAAAGTCGCTTGACGCCAAACGCAGCGTTGGTAAAGTTCACTTGTCACAACGACAGGGGAGCTTGTCATGAACACTGAAGCCAAGGCCATCGCCGCCAACAAGAAGAAGAAGATGGACGATCTGACGGTCGGCCTGTGCGCCCTCACCGTGGTCGGCGTCAGCGCCACCGCCGCCACCCCCTTCTGGCCCGCCGCCTGGGGCCAGGCGCCGTCGATCGGCGAGGTCGTCCTTGCCGCCGGTCTGGCCGTCTTCCTGGCCCTGCACACCCTCTACTGTTGGCGCGGCCTGGATGAAGCCGCCAAGGAAGCCCACAAGTGGGTCTGGTGGTGGGGCGGCAACCTGGGCCTCGTCGGCGGCGCCGCCGTCATCATCGCCGCCGCCAACGGGGCAGACCTGCTGCCCGCCCAGGCGCCGCACTCCGACGCGGCCCTGGTCGCCGCCGGCGTCCTCGGCGTCTTCGCCGCCCAGGTCCTCGGCTACGGCATCGCCTGGTGCGGCTGGTGGATGGCCCGGCGATGACCAGCGAGTTCGTCAACCGCCTCAAGGTCTTCCGCGCCGAGCGCAACTGGACCCAGGCCGATCTCGCCGAACAGCTCGGCGTCTCGCGTCAAACCGTTCAGGCGCTGGAAAAGGGCCGCTACGACCCCTCCCTGCCTCTGGCCTTCCGCATCTCCCGCCTCTTCGGCCGACCGATCGAAGCCATCTTCGTTCAGTGATCCCGGCGAGGCCCCGCGCCCGCCATCCTTCAAAAAACACACCGACATTCAAAGGACGAACCAATGACCTGCGCCAACCGCATGGGCCAAGCGGCCAAACACGTCTCCGACCTCGCCCTGGGCGTCTGCGGAGGGATGCTGATCTTCCTCGCCGCCATGACCCTGCCCAGCCCCAGCCAGGCCGCCGTCTGGTTTGACGCCCCCGCCGCCGCCGCCGCCGCCCGCTAAGCCCTCCATCTCATTTTCAGGACCAGACCCATGTTCAATCTCTACTCCGTCATCGTCGAACGCTTCTCGGGCTTCGCCCTCGGCGTCTGCGGCGCCCTGCTGATCACCACGGCCATCGAGGCCGTCCCCACCTTCGGGCAGGCCCAGCCCGTCGCCGTCATCGCCACCGCCGTTTCCAACGCCTTCTGATCCGACCTT
Organism: Candidatus Brevundimonas phytovorans; assembly: GCA_029203145.1. Classification (NCBI taxonomy): domain Bacteria; kingdom Pseudomonadati; phylum Pseudomonadota; class Alphaproteobacteria; order Caulobacterales; family Caulobacteraceae; genus Brevundimonas; species Candidatus Brevundimonas phytovorans. The sequence goes on along the minus strand of CP119309.1, from coordinate 478,651 downwards.
CCAGCCCGCCCGGCTGATGCCGCCGCCGACCTGATCGGCGCCTCGAAACACCCCACAATCCAAGGACGAACCAATGACCCTCGCCAACCGCATGGGCCGTACGGCCAACCACGTCTCGCGCCTGGCCCTCGGCGCCTGCGCCGCCCTGGCCGCCAGCGCTGCCCTCGCCGCCTTCCCCGGCGCCGCCCACGCTCAGCAGGCGGCAGCCCCGGCCGCCGCCGCCGCCCCCATCCCCCGCGCTGAGGGCGCCGGCCCGCCTTTGTGGGTGGTCAAGGACGCGGACTCGACCGTCTATCTGTTCGGCACCATCCACTACCTGCGCCCCGGCACGGCCTGGGGCTCGGCCAAGGTGGACGCCGCCTTCGCCGAGGCTGACCAGTTCTGGGTCGAGGTCGCCGATCAGGATGATCCCACCGTCGCCGCCAGGGTGGCCCAGCAGCACGGCGTCACCCCCGACCGCCCCCTGTCGTCGATCCTGTCGGCCGAGGATTTCGCCGCCTTCGACAAGGCCGCCCAGGGCGTCGGCGCCAACGGCGCGGCGCTCGACGCCTATCGCCCCTGGCTGGCCGCCTTCATGGTCGCCGGAAGCGCGCCCCTGCAGGCCGGCTATCGCCCCGACGCCGGGGTGGACAAGACCCTGATGGAGCGGGCCCGCGCCGAGGGCAAAACCATCCACGGCTTCGAGACCGCCGACATCCAGCTGCGCCTGATCGCCAGCATGAGCGAAGAGGCCCAGATCGCCTACCTGAACAACTATGTCCGCAACGGCAGCCAGATCGTGCCCAAGCTGGATCAGACCGTCGCCGCCTGGCTGGCGGGCGACGCCGCCGAGGTCGGCCGCCTGAACCGCCTCGACACCCGCGACATCCACGAAGACGTCCACCGCGCCGCCCTGATCGTCCGCAACGCCGACTGGACCGACCAGATCGCGACGATGATGCAGGGCTCCGGCAGCGCCTTCGTCGCCGTCGGCGTCGCCCACCTGGCCGATCAGGACAGCCTCATCGACATGCTGAAGGCGCGCGGGTTCACGGTCGAACGGCTGTAAGCTCCAGCTTCGACCACACGAGAGGTCCGGCGGAAACGCCGGGCCTTTTTCTCTGCCCCTTCTTTTCGTCATCCTCCGGCGAGCGTAGCGAGACCGGGGGACCCAGCGGCGCCGAAGGCGATCTTCACAGCAAGCGCGGCGCGTGGGTTTCGCCCTAACGGGCGCCGCTGGGTCCCCCGGTCAGCGCCGCTTCGCGGCTTGCCGGAGGATGTCGGAAGATATTGTTCCCCCTTGCGCCACCAGAACATTCCCGCAACATCGCCCCCATGATCGAATCCGAGAAAGCCCCCATAGACAAGGCCAATGGCCGCTGCGGCTGGTGCGGCACGACCGACCTGCTCTACATCGCCTACCACGACACCGAATGGGGCGTGCCCGAGTACGATCCTCGCGCCCTGTGGGAGAAGCTGGTGCTGGACGGCTTTCAGGCCGGGCTGGCCTGGATCACCATCCTGAGGAAGCGCGAAGGGATGCGTGAGGCCTTCCACGGCTTCGATCCCGAGATCATCGCCCGCTATGACGACGCCGACCGCGCCCGGCTGCTGGCCGACGCGCGCATCATCCGCTCACGCGCCAAGATCGACGCCGCCATCAACGGCGCCCGCATATGGCTCGACATGAGGGACAACGGCGAGGACTTCTCCGCCTGGCTCTGGTCCTTCGTCGACGGCCAGCCGCTGGTGAACCAGTGGAGCTGTTTCCGCGAGGCCCCGACCCAGACGCCGCAAAGCGTCGCCATGGCCAAGGCCCTGAAAGCGAGAGGCTTCAAATTCTGCGGCCCGGTCATCACCTACGCCTTCATGCAGGCCGTCGGCATGGTCAACGACCACCAGACGACCTGCTTCCGGCATAGCGAGGTGGGCGCAGCGGACGGATCCGGCGTAGTCGCAAAGGTCTGATTGTGGGCGTCTCGCGTTTGTCTGCTTTCGACCCGTTGCGGACATAGGATTTGGGCTGCAATCTGCTGGCATGGGAACGAAACTCAGCGCGGAAGATGCCTGCGCCTACGAAGCTCTAGATCGCCTCTTGTTTCGTCAGTGGGACCCCATTGGTGTTTCGGATCTGGATGGGTGGGCTGACGATGAATATCGAGCCTATCTGCCTGGCTTCTGGGAGTTGGTGCGATCCGGTTCGACAGAGACACAAATCGTCGAATATCTCGCAGAGATAGAACGGGATCGGATCGAGTTCGAAACCAGCGACGAGCACCGGCTGGACATCGCGCGAAAGGCTATCGCTCTGGTCGCAACTTGGCGCCTAGCGGTTCGCCCCTAGCGAAGGTCTGCTTTCCACCCTTAGCTGACATTCAGCACGACCGCCTTCCGCCCCGCATCCGTTCGTGGCACTGACGCGCGATGAAGCCGCCTAAAGCCGCCCCCAAGATCGACCGCCCCTTCCCCACCCTGATGCTGGAGCTGGAGGCGTGCGCCGCCTGGAACGGTCACGTCTGCGGCGTGGACGAGGCGGGGCGCGGTCCCTGGGCCGGGCCGGTGTCGGCGGCGGCGGTGATCCTGAACCCCGACGACCTGCCGCCCGGCATCGACGACTCCAAGGCCCTGACGGAGAAACGCCGCGCCGCGCTGGAGCCTCAGATCAAGGCCCGCGCCCTCGCCTGGGGCATCGGCTTCGCCTCGGTCGAGGAGATCGACGAACTGAACATTCTGCACGCCACCGGCCTGGCCATGCGCCGCGCGGTCGAGGCCCTGGCCCATCCGCCGGTTCACGCCCTGGTGGACGGCAACTACCGCTTCAAGCTGCCCTGCGCGGTGACGCCCGTGGTCAAGGGCGACAGCCGCTCTCTGTCCATCGCCGCCGCCTCCATCCTGGCCAAGACGGCGCGCGACCGGCTGATGATCGAAATGGATGCGACCTATCCGGGCTACGGCTTCGCCAGCCACAAGGGCTACAACGCCCCCATCCATCAGCAGGCCCTGAACACCCTCGGCCCCTGCCCCGAACATCGCCGCAGCTGGGCGCCGATCAAGGCCTTGCTGGAAACCGCCTAGCCGCCCGTCGCGCCCGCGACCAGCAGGCCCAGGATAACGACCACCGCCGCGATCAGAACGAACAACACCCAGTTGGGCAATCCGCTGGCCGACTTGCGGCGAGGCTCTGACGTCGAAGCCGAAGGGTCGTTCGAGGCGCTCATGTCCTCTGTAACCGGAACTCCGTCAGATGGTTCCGCCTCAGGCGGCGACCGGCAGGCTCAGTGGCTTTTGCGTCACGACGAACAGATGCTCGACGTTGCGCAGCCGCCCGACGGCGCCGACCTTCTCGCCCTTGCGGTTATGGATGCCGATGCGGGCGCCGACGTAGCGGGGGCGCGGGATCTCGACCACCTGCACATGGCCGCGCGCCGACAGCATGGCCGTCAGGTCGTCGCGGCTCAGATAGCCCTCGTCGTTGAAACTGACGATCAGGTTGGGCGTCTTCAACCGTTCGACCACGGATTGCAGCGCCGGGCCGATGCCGGGGCGGCTGTTGAAGGGGCTCTTGCGGGTCCGCACGTCCACCCGCTTGTTGGCGATGCCGTAGGTCTCCGGCTTGTCCCACAGGATCAGGCTTTCCCAGCAGTGGTAGTTGGCCAGATAGGAGTGCTGGTTATAGGGCGGGTCCAGATAGACCAGATCGGCCTCCACCTGATCGGCGATCTCAACCGCATCGCCCTGCGTCGCCTTGCACGGCCCCGCCGCCACGCCCGGCCGCAGGTCCGGCAGCCGCAGTTCCAGCGGCTTCAACGCCCGCGGCGCCCACTGCTTCATATAGGCCATCTGCAACCCGGCGGTGGAATCCACCCGGTCCGCCGCCTCCATCAGGGCGACCAGAACCACAGCCTTCAGTTCCGGCTCCAGCCCCATGGCCTCGATGCGGGTGCGCATGGCGTCGATGCGGGCGCCGTTGTCGGGATGGAAGAAGCGGGCGTCCTCGCAGAAGGCCTTGGTGAACCAGCCGGCCTCGGGCGTCACTGTCCGCAGTTCGGTCAGGATGACCTGGGCCTGCGTCTCCCAGCGCTCACGGTCGGCCTGGACATAGGCCGTGGCGAGGGTGTGGGCATAGGCGTTGTGGTCGTTGGACCAGACGCGGAACCCCTGCCCCTTCAGGGCATGACCGACGCGGGCCGAGCCGGAAAACAGGTCGCAGACCGTCCCGCCGTCCGGCAGGGCGGCGCGAACCGCACCCGTGACATGGCCCAGAAGCGCGCGCTTTGAGCCGATGTACTTGATCATTCGTTCTCCGATCCTCCCCCGTCCCTTTGCGGGGGAGGGGGACCATCCGAAGGATGGTGGAGGGGGCCGAAAGCCAGCGCTGCGTTTCAGGGTCGCCCCCTCCACCGCTGCGCGGTCCCCCTCCCCCGTTTCGCTGACGCTGCACAGGGGAGGAATAATACCTCAGTCCTGGCCGCGCTTCACCTTTCCCGGAACATGGGCCGGAGCATGGGCCAGACGCAACAGATTCGCGGCCCCCGGCGCGCCGAAAGGCGTTCCGGCCAGGATCAGGATGCGCTGACCGGCCTCGGCCAGGCCATAGATCATGGCGCTTTCGACCGCGTCGTCGGTCAGGCCTTCCAGCGAGGTCGGCTGTTCGCCCAGACGTGGCTCCAGCCCCCAGACCAGCGCCAGACGACGCGCCGTCTCGGGCTTGGGCGTCAGGGCCAGCACCGGCTGCAAGGGCCGCTCGCGCGACATCCGCCGCGCCGTGCCCCCCAGGGTCGTGAACACCACCATGCAGGCGGTCGAGGCCGCCTCCGCCGCCTTCCTCGCCGCCGCCACCAGGGCGTCGACGTCGTGGATGTCCATGCCCGCATGCTCGGCGTCCATCAGGCCGGGCCACAGGGGATCCTGCTCCACCCGCTCCATGATGCGGTTCATGATCTGCACCGCCTCCATCGGATAGTCGCCGGACGCGGTCTCCGCCGACAGCATCAGGGCGTCGGCGCCCTCATAGACGGCGTTGGCCACATCGGACGCCTCGGCCCGCGTCGGGGCCGGCGAGCTGGTCATGGATTCCAGCATCTGCGTGGCCACGATGGCGGGCACGCCGCGCTGGCGGGCGGCGCGCAGGATCTTCTTCTGCGCCACCGGCACTTCTTCCGGCTCCATCTCGACGCCCAGATCGCCGCGCGCGACCATGACGCCGTCGCAGTAGTCGAGAATGCTCTCCAGATCGTTCAGCGCCTGGGGCTTTTCGATCTTGGCCATGCAGGCGGCGCGGCCGTTCACAATCCGCTTCAGCTCGGCCATGTCCTCGGCCTGCTGCACGAAGCTGAGGGCCACCCAGTCGACGCCTAGACGCAGGGCGAAAGCCAGATCCTCGCGGTCCTTGGGCGTCAGGGCCGACACCGGAATGACGGCCTCCGGCACCGCCACGCCCTTGCGGTCCGACAGTTTCGAGCCGCTCTCGACCGTCACGTCGGCCCATTCGTCGGTGCGTTCGCCGACCCGCAGGCGGATGCGCCCGTCGTCGATCAGCAGCAGCATGCCGGTGCGCAGGGCCTTGAAGATTTCCGGGTGCGGCATCTGCACCCGTGTCTCGTCGCCCAGCTCGGGGTTCAGGTCGAAGCGCATCTTGTGGCCCGGCCTGATGGCGATCTCGACATCGACGAACCGGCCCAGCCGCAGCTTGGGGCCCTGCAGGTCGGCCAAGATTCCCAGCGGGCGCTTCAGCGCCATCTCGGCCCCGCGCACGGCCTTGAAGGCGGCGGCGTGATCCTCGTGCGAGCCGTGGCTGAAGTTCAGGCGGAAGACGTCCACCCCGGCCTGGGCCAGCGCCTTGACGGTCGCGGGCGAACGGCTCGCGGGTCCCAGGGTCGCAACAATGCGCGCGCGGCGGGCTCTGTTCATGGTGTTTCCTCGAAGCGGCTCTGACGGCCATGACCTCCCCTCAGAGGCCTTGTCCCTCTTGTGCCAACGAAACGCCGGGGACGTAAGACCACGCCCCCGGCCCGAAACACGAGTTTATGAGCGCGGCTTACGGTTTGGCCGTCTCGCAACGCCCATTGGCGAACTGCGGCAGGTCCATGCAGCGGCCGTCCACCGCGTCCGTCGGCTTGACTCCGATCAGGTGGGCCAGGGTCGGAGCGATGTCGATGGTGCGCATCGGCAGGAAGCGTTCCTGACCCTCGGCGCCCGGCCACCAGAAGATGATCGGCACGCGGCGGTCATAGTCCCAGGGCGAACCGTGGCTGGAAACGGCGCCGCCGACCCGGCCCGAGCCGGTCAGGCCCGGCTGATAGGAACGCATGATGTCGGGCGCGCGCTCGGCCACCGCCGACAGGCGCAGACGTTGGCGCACGCTCAGTTCCTCGGGGTTGTCAGAGGCCGGGATCGGCTCGGCCAGCAGTTCGTCGCGCGACACGGCCAGGGCGACCTGCGGTTCCTGGTTCAGCAGGTCCACAGCGGCGGCCAGCACCTGGCTGCGCAGCGGCTCGGCCAGCGACTTCTTGTCCGCATCGACCACGATCAACCCGCCGGCCGACGACACCAGGGGATTGGCGTCCAGCTTGAAGCGGGCCTTCAGCGCATCATTGACGCGCGGCATCAGGGCGCGGTCCACGCGACCCGCCGCCGGATAGCCCTCGACCGAGGTGCGCTCGGGGAAGTCTGAGCCGCCATGGTCGGCGGTCAGGGTCACGATCACGCCGCCAGGGATGGTCGACAGCTTGTCGAGAAAGACGCCCAGCGCCGCGTCGAGACGCAGCATCTGCTCGCACATCTCCGGGCCTTGCGTGCCATAGCCGTGACCGATGCGGTCGGTGGCCGACAGGCTGACGCCCAGCATGTCGGTGACGCCGCGACGGCCCAGTTGCTGCTCGTCCAGGAGGGCGGCGGCGCCTTCCAGCGTCAGTTCATCCAGGATCGGCGAGCTGTCGAGGCTGAAGTTCGACGGCGGCACGGTCGAGTTGAAGGTCTGACCGCCGATCACCCATTGGCCCTCCAGACGGCGGCAGGCGTCATGGGCGTAGCTCCACACCGGCGCCTGGCGCGTAAACCGCTCGATCATCCGCGCATTGATCGCGGCCACGGGCGCCAGCCTGGCTTCCGCCGACTGACCCGGCTCGACATAGGTGGTGAAGCCGAAATCAGCCGTCAGCCAGAAGGCGCCGTCGGCCTTGTGCCCGGCCAGGTTGATCGCCCCGCGATCCTTGCCGGAGATGCCGAAGACGCGGCTGGTCGGGCTGACGCTCTTCAGCCAGTCGCCCAGCGTCGAGGCCTTCAGCTGATCGGGCCCGACCGGGCCGTTGTCGGTGTTCTTGCCGTGCGCCAGCGTGTTTTGCGGCGCGGCCAGGCAATAGGTCTCCTCGCCCGTCGTGGTGTCGATCCAGTCATTGGCCGGGATGCCGCTGTGCGTCGGATGCACGCCGGTCAGGACGGTGGAATGGCCGGCGCAGGTCACGGTGACGCCATGCGTCTGATAGCCGTTGATCGAGACCAGACCCTGATCGGCCAGGGTCTTCAGACCACCGGTGAACTGGCTGCGATACTGGTTGAACAGGTTGGCGCTCAGTTGATCGACCACGATGGTCACGACCAGGGCCGGCGCGGCGCGCTGGGCGGACGCGCTGGCCGCGACCGGCTGGGCCGCCTGCTGCGCCATCGCCGGAAGGGAGACGCCCGAAATCAGGGCGAGCGCGAGGGTCGGGACCAGAACGCGGCTGAAGATCATCTTGAACACCGAAAACACCACAGGATGCCGGGTGACTACCCCCCCAGCGTAACGGCGCCAAGACAAGCGCGGCCAGAGAAACGCCCGCATCGGACCCGACAGCCCTGATGCGGCCTCGTCGAAGCCGCCTTCTCCCGATCTTGCCTCGGCGGCCCATTCGGCGTCTGCTGCAAAGATGGGCGGAGGAAAGACCATGCCTCACAGGGAATCTCATCGAGTCGAGCGCATCGGCTGGCTCAGGGCCGCGGTGCTGGGGGCCAATGACGGTCTGGTCTCGACCGCCAGCCTGATCGTCGGCGTGGCCGCCGCCGCCTCCGGCCACGGAGCGGTCCTGGTCGCGGGGGTCGCAGGCCTCGCCGCCGGCGCCATGTCGATGGCCGCGGGAGAATATGTTTCGGTCAGTTCGCAGTCCGACACGGAAAAGGCCGATCTGGCGCGCGAGACCTCGGAGCTCGCCGGCGATCACGAGGCCGAGGTGCGGGAACTGGCGGGGATCTACGCCGCGCGCGGGGTCACGCCCGATCTGGCCACGGAAGTCGCCAAACAGATGATGGCCCACGACGCCCTCGGCGCCCACGCCCGCGACGAACTCGGCATCTCCGAGATCACCACCGCCCGACCCATCCAGGCGGCCATCACCTCGGCCGTGACCTTTTCAGCGGGGGCGGCCCTGCCCCTGGTCGTCGCCGCCTTCGCGCCCATGGCCAGCCTGGCCCTGTGGGTCGCCGGGTCGGCCTTGATCGGCCTGGCCCTGCTAGGCGCATTGGGAGCCAGGGCCGGAGGCGCGCCCGTCGGCCGATCCGTCACGCGGGTGGTCTTCTGGGGCGCTCTGGCCATGGCCATCACGGCCGGCGTCGGTCGCCTGTTCGGCGTCGCCGCCTGATCGGGGGCTCCCCGCGCCGAAGCCGCCTCAGCCGCGCGTGAAAGGCCACATCCGGCCGGCCATCGGCCCCTTGTCCAGGAACTGGTGCTTCAGGGCCGCCGCGACGTGAAGCACGACCAGGACGTAGGTCAGCTTCACCAGCAGTTCGTGAACCCCTTCCATGGGTTCATGCAGGACGCGCGGCAGGCCGGGGATCAGGGGCCATGACAGGCCGCCGACCAGGGTCATCATGTCGCTGGTCAGGGCTGCCCGCCCAGTGGAGACCGCCGCCCAGCCCGTCAGCGGCAGGCCGATCAGGATCAGGTAGAAGCCGAAATGGCTGAACCCCGCCAGCACCCGCTGCCAGCGCGGCGTCCGGGCGGGAAGCGGCGGCGGCGGATTGGCCACGCGCCAGCCCAGGCGGGCCAGACTGAGCGCCAGAATCGAGATCCCCAGCGTCTTGTGCCAGTCGAACCACAGATCGCGCGCCGCACCCCGGTCCATGTCGCCAAAGGTCCAGCCGACATAGATTTCCACGAAAAGCAGCCCGGCGATCAGCCAGTGCAGCCCAGCCGCGACGGCGTTGTAGCGATCCTTGCTGGCGAAACGGGTGATCATGAAGGCCTTCCCTCAAATGACGTCGCCGGATGGTGTCAGCTTTAAGCGCGGGACGCCACAGCCAAGCTGCCCGGCCCCGAAGCCCATGAGCTCTGCGTCCATCTGGGCATGAGGGCGAAAGGTCGGATCGGCGGCGTCCTCGCCGGCCTCGGCTTCATGCTGCCCGGCTTCGTTCTGATGCTGGGTCTGGCCCTCTACTTCTCGACGGGCGCAAAGCCGGCCTGGATGACCAGCGCCTTCCTAGGTCACGGCGGCGTCGATGGCTCGACGCAGGCTGGCCCCGATCTCCTCGGCCCTGGCCGTCAGCGCCGGGTTGTCGATCGCCGACATGGAGGCGACCGGATCGACCGCTGCGATCTCGCATCCTTCCCCGGAGGGCGAGGCCTGGATGATGACGTTGCACGGCAGCATGACCCCGACCTTGTCTTCCGTCTTCAGGGCGTCGTAGGCGGCCGCAGGGTTGCAGGCGCCCAGGATGACGTAGGGGCGAAAGTCGACATCCAGTTTCTGTTTGAAGGTCTGGGCGATGTCGATCTCGGTGATGACGCCGAAATGCTCGGCCTTCAGCGCCTCGCGCGTCCGGGCCACGGCCTCGTCGAACGACCGGGGCGTGCGTCTGCTGTGATAGTAGGACATGAAAACCTCCTTGGCACGGATCAACGGTCAAGACGCCTCGCCGTTGCTCGCGGCCCGCGCTGCTCGGCTTTCAGAACCGGGCGGTCAGGGCCAGACGTCCGGTGACAGGCCGCAGGGGCGTGCGCACGCCGTCCGCGCGATAATAGGGATTGCCGAAGCTGAAGGTGTCGTCGCTGCGGTTGAACAGATTGTCCACGGAGGCTCTGACGCCCCAGCGGCCAATGTCGGCGCTGACCCCGATCTGGCTGCTCAGATAGCCGGCTGACGCCCCTGTCGAGGTCGGAGACAGGGCGATATCGGTCGGGCCGACATAACCCAGACGCAGTTCCGTCCGCACCGTGGTCTGCGCCAGTCGCGCTTCATGAACCACCCCGCCCTGGACGCTGAAGTCGGCGACCGCAGGCAGACGGCTGTCAGGCCCCAGGGCGAAGCCCGGATCGGGCCGCGTCAGTTCCGGGTCGTTGATGACGGCATGGCCGTCCAGCGTCCACGGGCCGGCGCGCCATTCCAGCTCGCCCTCGACGCCTCGGTTGCGACCGTCGCCCAGATTGGCGGTGAAGGGCAGTCCGCGCGCGTCGAAACGGTCAGACTGGATGTCGCGCCAGTCGGCCACGAAGACGGCGGCGCGGCCTCGCACCCGCCCTTGCAGAAGGCTGAACCGCGCGCCCATCTCCCCGGCGACGATTTCATCGGAACGCAGGGCGCGAAAGGGCTGCTCTCCGCTCGGCCCCAGGGCGCCGGCGTTGAAGCCCGGCCCGCGATAGCCCTCGCTCGCCAGCGCGTAAAAGACCCAGGGGCCCCGATCATATTCCAGCACCAGCCGAGGCGCGACGCCGACCAGATGGTCTTCGCCTTCGAACGATCCGGTCGCCTCGCTCGTCTGGCTGCGATGCTCCACGCCCAGGCGGAACAGCCGCGCGCCCGCCGTCATCTTCCAGCCGCCGCCCAGATCATAGGCGGCGTCGCTGAACAGGGCGGCCTCGTCCACATGATCCCGCCGATGCAGGCGCACCACCGCCTCGCCGCCCTGACCGTTCGAGACCGCCACGATCCGGTCGTGGGTGTATTCCGAAAAGAACAGGCCCGCGCTCCAGCTGAGACGCGTCCCCCAGGCGCCGTTCAGGCGGATCTCGTGCACCGCGGCGGACAGGTCGTCGGTCTGATCCAGCGCCGCCGTCCCGGCCAGACCGAACAGGGCCGCCGACGGGGTGGCGTCGTATCGCGCGTCCAGACTGTGAGCCTGCAGGCTTGAGGCGGCCCGCAGCCGCGCCCAGCCCAGGTCGCCGTCGATGCTGGCCCAGACGGCGTCGAAATCATTGCGGCTGGGCTCCTCCAGACCACGTCGGCGCGCATAGGGCCTGTCGGGCCCCAGGGTGGCGTACTGGCTGTCGTCGACTGTGATGGTCTGGGCCAGGAAACCCGCTCGCAGGGTCCAGGCCGGATGGGCGCGCCACAGGGTCGAGGCCCTCAGTCCCTGGCGGCGCATGTCGCCGCCGTCGTCGATCCCCAGCGCCGGATCGTCGACATAGCCGCCGACCATCTCGTCATAGCCGACCAGGCGCAGGGCCAGCCGATCCCGGATAATGGGAGCGTTGATCATCATCTCCACGGCGTCGCCGGGCGCGCCGCCCGCGGTCAGGGCCGCCTCCGCGGTCGCCCGGCCATAGAACCCCGCCAGGTCAGGCCCGCGGCTGACCACCTGCACCACGCCGCCCATGGAGCCGGCGCCATAGAGCGCCCCTTGCGGCCCCCGCAGCACCTCGATCCGTTCGATATCGGCCAGACGCAGGGCCGGATCGGGCGCGTCATAGGTCAGGCGGACATCATCCAGATAGAGGCCGACCAGGGCCTGGGCCTGACCTGCGACCGGGCCGTCGGCCATGCCGCGAATGAACAGCTTGTCCCGCCCCGGCCCCAGATTGGTGACGGTCAGCCCCGCCACGCGCGCCGCCACCCCCGCCAGGTCGGACACGCCGGCCTGTTCCAGCGTCAGCCCGTCCAGCGACGACAAGCCGTAGGGCGCGCGCGACAGCAACAGATTGTCCGCCCGCGAGGCCGTCACCACCACCTCGCCCAGCGTCGTCACATCGGCGGGCGGCGGCGCGGGCGCGGTGCGGGCGGGCGCAGCCGGCGGCGCCAGGCGAACAATCCGATAGGCGCCGGGACTGACGCGCCGCGCCGCGCACCGGGCGCCCAGCGTCAGTCGCTCAAGCGCCGCATCAACCGACAGACGGCCCCGCACTCCGCGGCTGGGGCCGCATCGCTCGCTGCCGGCGACGTCGATGGTCACGCCGGCCTGCAGCCCGAAGTCGAGCAGGGCGGATCGCAAGGGCTGGGGCGGGACCGAGACGTCGACCCATGACCGGTCCTGCGCCGAACCGACGGTCGGCGTCGCCAGTCCGCAGGCGACGATCAGGGCGCTGAGGCAGGCTCGTATCAAGAGGCGACGTCCGCAAAGGTTCAGCGCCTTTCTAGACGAACCCCCTGCGGGCCGCGAGTGGCCTTGACGGGCAGGAAGCGTTCCAGCCGCGCGATCACCGCATCCTCGTCATCCAGCAGGATCACGCCCGAAAAACGGATATTCGCGGCATCGGGCGCCACCGACACCGGGGTCGGGAAGGCCCGGCTGAGGTCGGCGGCGACCTCGGACAGGGGCCGGTCGTCATAGGCGCGACGCCCCTGGGTCCAGCCCGCCGCCGCGCCGACATCGGCGCGCCCCACGGCCATCCGCGCCTCGGCGTCGTTGCGCCGCACCGCCTGACCGACCGTCAGACGGACCTTGCGCGCCGGCTGGGCCAGATCGGAAACCTCGACCACGCCGCGCAGCACCGAAACATCGGTGTCCTGGGCCGAGCGGCGGATGTTGAAGGCCGTGCCGACAACGCGGACCTGGCTCTCGCCCACGTCGATCAGGAAGGGCCGTCGCGCGTCGTGGGCCACGTCGAACAGAACCTCGGCCTGATCCATGTGCACACGCCGACGTCCGCGCTCCATCCTCACCGACAGGGTCGAGCCGCCGTTGATCTGCAACCGCGACCCGTCATCCAGCGACACCGTGCGAACCTCGCCCGGGGCGGTGCGATAGACCGTCTCCGGCGCCGACTGCAGCAGGGGAACCAGTATGACCGCCGCCGCCGCCGCCGCCGCCGCCATCGCCGGCGCCGCGATCAGCCAGCGGCGCCCGACACCCCGGCGACGGGCGCGATGCGCCGCCAGGTCGACCACGGGCGCCACGGCTTCCGTCAGCCCGTCGGTCGCGGCCCACAGGCCCTCGGCTTCGTCAAAGGCCCTGCGCCGCGCCGGGTCTCCCTCCATCCAGGCCGTCGCCGCCGCCAGATCCTCGACCGCAACGTCGTCGGCGCGCAGTCGCACGACCCAGGCGGCGGCCTGGGCGGCGATCTCCTCATCCCTGACGACTGTGTGCTCGGTCATGATCCGGTCCGGGCCCGAACGGGCTTCGAGGGAGAGACGACGCGGCGGCCGCGCACCCTCAATGAAAAACGGCGAAATCGCGTCGTCATGGCCACCCCACCCGCAGCAGCAACTCCTTCAGCGAGGCCGAGACATATTTTTCGACCGCGCTCAGCGACACCCCCATGCGCGCGGCGACCTCGGCCTGGCTCAGCCCGCCGAGCTTGTGCAGGCGAAAGGCCTGGGCGGCCTTGGGCGGCATCCGTTCGATCGCCGCCATGACCTTTTCCAGCTTCAAGCGCGCCCAGACCGCGTCCTCCGCCGACGGCGCGTCCTCGGCCTCAGCCGCGTCGGCGGCGCGGGCGCGTCGCCATTCCAGGTCCCGCGCCCCGGCCCGCCTCTGGGCCTTGGAGGCGTCCAGCGCCAGATTGGCCGCCATGCGATAGAGGAAGGCCTGCGGATGGCGCACCTCGGCCGCCGCCGCCTCCGTCAGGGTCTGAAGCCGCAGCCAGACATCCTGCGCCAGGTCCTCCGCCGCCGCCGATGACCCCGTCCGCGCCGTCAGGAACCGCACCAGGGCCGGCCGGACCTCCAGCCAGGCGTCCGCCAACGCCTGTCGAGCGACGGCGGGGGCAGCGTCCGGCAAGGGGCCATGCGGAGAATTCACCGCGCCATCGTGGGTTGCTGCGTCGCTTCGGGCAACCGGCGCGAAAATTATTTGAGGGCGGCGTCGCGCGGCGTCGTCTCAGGCCCACAGACCCCTGGTCCGAGGCCCGTATGTTCCCTGTCCGCCTTTCGTCAGACAACGCCGCGCCTCCGGGCCGTCCTCGTCGCACCCTGTCGGCCCGCATCACCCGCTTCGACGATCCCTCCCGCGACGAGCGGCGGCGGGTCGAGCGCTTCATCGAGGCGGCCTATGCCGAGGCCTACGGCAGCCGCATTCTCACCCACTATCCCACCTTGATGAGCGTGCAGGACGAGACGGGCGCCCTCTATGCAGCGGTCGGTTTCCGCTGCGCTGCCGAAGACTCCCTCTTTCTCGAACACTATCTCGAGGCGCCGGTGGAGACCGTCCTCGGCCAGGCCATCGGCGCCGCCGTTCCGCGCGCCGAGGTGGTCGAGATCGGCAGCCTGGCCTCCAGCGGACAGGGCGCGACCGTCTTCCTGTTCGCCGCCCTGGCGCGCCACCTCCAGCATGAAGGGCGGACCTTCGCCGTCGCCGTGGCGACCAGCGAGTTGCGCCGCATCTTCCACAAGGCCGGGCTCGGCACGCTTCAGATCGCGCGGGCCGATCCCGACCGCCTCGCCGACGGCGGCGGCAGCTGGGGGGCCTATTATCAGACCGACCCGATCGTGCTGGCCGGATCGATCAAGGCCGCGACTGCGCCGCTGCACGACTTCGCCGAGCAGGCCCCTGTCGGTCGCGCGGTCCGCACCCGCCTGCACTACGAGGACCGCTCATGAGCGCCGTTCTGGACGCCCTGCGGCGCCGCGTCGAGCGCGCGCCGGACGAGATTGTTCTGAGCGGAGGCGACGTCGCCCTGTCCGCCGCCGCCCTGCTCGCCGAGGCCGGTCGCCTGGCCGCGCAACTCGCCGACGCCGACACGCCGGTCGGCGTCCTGCTCGACAACGGCCCGGCCTGGGTCGTCGCCGACCTGGCCCTGATTCTCGCAGGACGGCCCAGCGTGCCCATCCCGCCCTTCTTCACCCCGGCCCAGCGCGACCATGCCCTGGCCGACGCCGGCGCCGGTCTGCTGATCGCGCCCGGCGGGCCCGACGATCTCGTCGTCGCCGACGCCCGCCTTCGTCTGACGCCGACGGGCCTTCCCGCCCGCCCCCTGCATCCCGGCACGGCCAAGATCACCTACACCTCGGGTTCGACCGGCGCGCCCAAGGGGGTCTGCCTGTCCCAGGCGCAGATGGAGGCGGTCGCCGCCTCCCTAGTCGCCGTTCTGGGTCAGGATCGCGCCGGCCTGCACATGCCGGTCCTGCCCCTCGCCGTCCTGCTGGAGAACGTCGCCGGCCTCTACGCCTCCCTGCTGGCGGGCGGGCGCTATCATGCCGCCAGCCTGGTCGAGGTCGGCATGGGCGAGGCCTTCCGGCCCGACTTCGCCCGGCTGCTGACCGCGGTCGCCCGGACCCGCGCCACCACCCTGATCCTGGTGCCCGAACTTCTGCGCGGCCTGATCGCAGCCCAGGGCGCGCTGAGGCTGGATCATCGGCTGGAGATGATCGCCGTCGGCGGCGCGCGCGTGTCGCCCGCCCTGCTATCCGCCGCCGCCTCCGCCGGCCTGCCCGTCGTGGAGGGCTACGGCCTCAGCGAATGCGCATCGGTGGTCGCCCTCAACCGGCCGGACGACGCCTGCCCCGGAACGGTCGGCCGGCCCCTGCCGCATCTGAAGCTGGCCCTGGCGCAGGACGGCGAGATCCTCGTCTCTCCCCGTCCCTTCCTCGGCTATGTCGGCGGGGCCCCTGCGCCCCAGGTGCTTCGCACCGGCGACATCGGCGCCTTCGACGCCGACGGACGGCTGCGGATCGAGGGCCGCAAGGCCAATACCCTGATCACCGCCTTCGGCCGCAACATCGCGCCGGAGTGGGTCGAGAGCGAGCTGCTGGCCGAGCCGCAGATCCTTCAGGCCATGGTGTTGGGCGAGGCCCAGGCCGCGCTGTCCGCCCTGATCGTGCCCCTGCCCGGCGCCGACCCCGTCCAGGTCGACGCCGCCGTCGCCCGCGCCAACCAGCGTCTGCCGGACTACGCCCGTCTGGGTGACTGGCGGCTGGTCCCGCCCTTCGATCCCGCCGCCGGCCAGATCACCGCCAACGGTCGTCCACGGCGAGACGCCCTGCGTCGCGCCTACGCTCCCTCCCCCGCCGCCTGAGAGTCCGCATGTCCTTTTTCGACGACCTGGTCGCCTCCACCGCCGCCGAGCGCGCGGCCTTCGCCGCCATTCCCCAGATCCGCGACGGTCTGTCGGGCCGCATCAGCCGCGACGCCTATGTCGCCTATCTGGAGCAGGCCTATCACCACGTCCGCCACACGGCGCCCCTGATGCAGGCGGCGCGCGCCCGGCTCGACGACGACCACGCCGTCTTCAAGGCCGCGCTGGACGACTACATCGCCGAGGAGACCGGTCACGAACAGTGGATCCTCAACGACATCCGCGCCGCCGGCGGCGACCCGGCCCAGACCGTGCGCCAGGGGCCCAATATCGCGACCGAGCTGATGGTCGCCTACGCCTATGACGCCATTCACCGGGGCAATCCCATGGCCTTCTTCGGCATGGTCTATGTCCTGGAGGGCACCAGCATCCAGCTGGCCAGCGTCGGCGCCGAGGCCGTGCAGCAAAGCCTGGGCCTGCCGCCCGCCGCCTTCACCTATCTCGTCTCTCACGGGGCGCTGGATCAGGACCACATCCTCTTTCTGAAGCGGCTTCTGGACGGGGTGTCGGACGGCGCCGACCGCGCCGCCATCCTCCACATGGCCCGGGTGATGTTCGGCCTGTTCGGCGGCGTCTTCGCCTCCATCCCTCACGCCGGCCCCGAGGCCGCCCCTGTCGCGGATCGGGAGGCGGCCGATGCAGTTTAGGGATCGCGACATCCTCGTCACCGGCGGCTCGGGCGCGCTGGGCCGCCGCGTGACGGATCATATTCTCCGCGAAGGCGGGCGCGTCGTCATCGTCGCCCGCGCCCCTGTGGCGGATCGTGAAACCCTGGTCGGCGACCTGTCGACCGCCGAGGGCCTGGAGACCCTCGCCTGCGCCGTCGCCCAACGCCCCTGGGACATCCTGATCAATATCGCCGGGGTCCAGCATTTCGGGCCGCTGGAACAACAGTCGCCCGCGCATCTGCTGGCCACCTATATGGTCAACCTGGTGGCGCCCGCCCGGCTCGCCCAGGCCGTCCTGCCCGGCATGAAGGCGCGCGGCTGCGGTCAGATCGCCAACGTCGGCTCCATCTTCGGCTCCATCAACTTCGCCCACTTCGCCACCTATTCCAGCGCCAAGGCCGGGATGCGGGCGCTCAGTCAATCGCTGCGCCGCGAACTGGTCGGCACAGGCGTCAGCGTCACCTATGTCGCGCCGCGCGCCGTGGCGACGCCCTTCAACTCCGCCAGGGTGGCGGAATATGCGCGCCTCACAGGCATGGCGCTCGATGATCCCGATCCCATCGCCGAACGCATCGTCGCCGCCGTCCGGGCCGACCGCCGCGACGTCTATCTCGGCTTCCCCGAAAGCCTGTTCGTCCGGCTGAACGGCCTGGCGCCCGGCCTGATCGACGGCGCCCTCAAGGCCAACGACCTCAAGGCCCGCGCCCTGTTCGCAGACTGACCCCCCAAAAGGAGAGGAGACCCCCATGAAACACGCCTTGTTCGCTCTCGCCCTGATCGCCGTCCCGCTGACGACGGCCTCCATCGCCCGCGCCGACGCCTGCGACGACCGCGTGCGTGGCCTTCAGCAGTCCTGGGACCATGTGAATTTCGAGGTCGCCCAGAGCGGTCGCGCCGCCGAGATGGCGCGCCTCAACACCCAGGCCGGCGCCGTCGTCGCCCAGTGCCCCAACCGCGCCGAGCCCCTGATCTGGGACGCCATCATCACGGCCTCCGAGGCGGGCCTGAAAGGCGGCCTCGGCGCGCTCGGCCTGGTGCGCGAGGCCCGCACCGAGCTGGAACAGGCTGAGCGGATCAACCCGCGCGCCCTCAACGGCGCCGTCTATGTCTCGCTCGGCTCGCTCTACGCCCAGGTCCCGGGCGCCCCCATCGGCTTCGGTAATCGCGAGCGCGCCCGCACCTATCTGCAACGCGGCCTGGCCATGGCCCCCAACGATGTCGACGCCAACTTCTTCATGGGCGACCTGCTGGTGCGCGAACACGACTGGGCCGGCGCCCAGGCCTATCTGCAAAAGGCCGTCGACGCGCCCGCCCGCCCCGGCCGCGCCGCCGCCGACCGAGGACGCAAGGCCGAGGCCCGCGCCCTGCTCGCCCGCGCCCAGCAACATCATTGAGCCGCCTCACCATGACCCAGGCGCAGACCCCGCCCCTGTCCCTCCACATCGTCCAGCGTCGTCGCAAATGGTTTGCCGGCCTGATGCTGCTGGCGCTGATCGGCCTGACCGCCGGCGTCCATTCGGTCGCCGCCTTCCACGGCGAATGGCACGAAGGGGTCGAGGCCCTGGGCCTGGCGCTGATCGTCGTCGCCATCGTCGGACGCGCCTGGTGCTCGCTCTACATCGGGGGCCGCAAGAAGGCGGAGATCGTCGATCGCGGCCCCTATTCGATCACCCGCAACCCCCTCTATGTCTTCAGCTTCATCGGCGCCTTCGGCGTCGGCGCCCAGACCGGAAGCCTGGTCATCGGCGCGGTCTTCGCTCTTGCGACGGTCGTGGTCTTCCTGCGCACCGTCGGGCGCGAGGAGGCCTGGCTCGCCGAGCATTTCGGCGCGACCTACGCCGCCTACCGGAATCGCACCCCGCGTTTCTGGCCCAACCCCGCCCTCTGGCGCGATGCAGAGGAGTTGACCGTCCGTCCGGTCTTCTTCCTTCGCACCCTGCGTGACGGCCTGACCCTGCTGGCCGCCATTCCCGTCATGGAGGGGATCGAGCGCCTGCAAGCGGCCGGCCTGATCGGCTGGCCGATCGGCCTCTTCTAGCGGCCGGCGTCCGCGCTCGGACGGCGATCCCTCAAGGCCTCCGACAAGGGGCGGCGCCCCGGTTCCCAGAGACGGGATCGCGGCCGCCGCCTCGTCCCGCCACGGCGACCCTCCGACGGCGAAATGCAATGCTCCACAACCAGGAGCGGCAAGCTTCACCATTCAATAACACCCCCACCAGCATCTGCGCTGCGACATCCGACGGGCAGACGCACGATTCCGTGTTTCGAGCAGCCGAGGACCCAGCCTGGAACGCCAATGCCCCCCCTCTCGCACCTGTCGACCACGACGAACTCCGAAACAGCGCCCTGCAAAACCCTCTCGCTGCGCTCTCGCCTCCAGATCGGTTCGGCCCTGGTCGGCGCCGCGATGGCCCTGACCAGCCCTGTCATGGCCTCCACCCCCCCGCATTGCGGCTTGGCGGATCGCGTGGTCACCTGCTCAGGCTTCCACCCCGGGACCATTGACTACGTGAACGGCGCGGATCCGGTGACGCTCAACATCGCGGCCGACGCCGCGATTGAGACCTCGCTGGACAACGCAGGGGGCCTCCACGTCTCCACCCAGAACGGTGAAGTGTCGGTCAACCAGAACGGCGACATCGTCACATCCGGGGTCCGCGCTAACGGGATTTTCTTGGCGGGCCTCGGCGGCGCGATATCGGTCACGAATAACGGCTCCCTGACCACGTACGGCGAGCTCGCGAGAGGGATCGCCACCGCGCGGTTGGGCGATCACACCGTCATCAATACCGGCGACATCACCACAAACGGGGCCCAGAGCGAGGCCGTGAATGTATTAGCTGAAAGCGGCGCGGTCAGGATCCTCAACGCCGCCGGCTCGTCCATCACCACCCACGGTGACAACAGCTCCGGCGTGTGGAGCGTCGGCCTCAGGGGCGACATTCTGATCGAAAATTACGGGGACATCCTGACCTCGGGCAGAGCCTCCCACGGCATAGCCGCCATCGTCTATGAAAGGGACCTCTCCGCAATCATCGGCGGTTCCGTCCAGACCGCCGGCGCAGGCGCCGCTGGGGTCAGCTTGCAGAATTACGTCGGCGACATCACCGCCGTCATCGGCTCGGTTTCAGTCGCCGGCCAAGGCAGCGTCGCCGTGGGCGTCAACACCTTCTCCGCGGGCAAGGTGGATCTCTCCACCTCGGGGACGATTTCAGCGGCCCTTGGCTCCGGTACTCGGGCCGTCAGCAACCTGGGATCGGTCACGCTCAGGAACAGCGCCGACGTCGTCGCCCAGGATCTGGGCCTTCAGGTTTACGCCGCGAACGTCGCGAACATCGCCAACTCAGGCCAGATTTCGACAACGGCCGCCAGCGCCCACGCCATCGAGGGCAGGAATCTCTCGGGCGCCCTGACCATTCTCAACACCGGCAGCGCCGCCACCACAGGCCTGTACGCCATCGGCCTCAAGGCCGAGACGGAATCTGGAACCATTGTCATCGACAACCAGGGTCTCGTTTCCACGACGGCGGACTTGGCGAACGGCGTGCAAGCGGTTTCGATCGACGGAGCCCTCGACCTGACCAACAGTGCGTCCGGCCAGATCATCACCCTTGGCGATCAAGCCTACGGTCTCAATGCGCAAAGCCAGTCCGGCGCGATCGCCATCGATAACCGGGGCGTGATCACTGCAGACGGCTACGCTGCAAGGGGGATAAGCGTCTCGACCGGCAGCGATCAATTCGCGGCCGCGCACGGCGACGTCACCCTGACCAATCGCGGCCAGATCTCGACCACCGGCGACCAAGCTTACGGCATTCTGGCGCGGGCCACCCGGGGCGACATCATCGCCGATCTCAGCGCGGTCGCCACGGCCGGAACGTACAGCGACGCACTCAATATATTGACGAGCTCAGGCGACATCGTCCTGGATCTCTCAGGCCAAATCTCCACCCAGGGCACGGACAGCCAGGTTGTTGAGGCCAGCACCACATCCGGCAAGATCGACATCCGCAACGCCGCCACCCTGACGACGACGGGCGACGTCAGCGCGGGGCTCTCCATCCATGCCCTGACGGGCACGATCAAGATCGTCAGCACCGGCGCCATATCGACCGCTGGCCTCGAAAGCGCCGGCGTCGTCGCCACGACCATGGGCGACGTCAGCATCACGGCCGACCGCGTCACGACGACGGGCGACCGGAGCACGGGCATCCGCGCCGAGGGCATCAACGGCGTTGTCATCAACGCCAATGCGATCTCGACCACGGGCCAGGGCGGCCTAGGCGTCTACAGCCGCAGTGAAACCGGCGACGTGTCGGTGACGGCGCGCACCGTGCATGCGGACAACCTCGCCATCTTCGCCACCAGCACGGCGGGCGACATCGCCGTCGTGACCAGGGGCGAGGTGACATCGGCCAGGGCCGGCGCCATCTACGCCGTCACAGACGGCGCCGTCCGCCTCGACATCGAGGCCGCCAGCGTCCTGACCAGCGGCGCTCCCAGCGTCAACTCGACCGCCTTCAGCGCCAGCCCGGCCTCGGTGGGCGTCAGCACGGTCATCGCCCAAGGCGCGACCGTCACGATCAACAACGCCGGCACGATCAATCAGGGCGGGCGCTCGACGATTTCCGCGCGCGGCGAGGTCATGCTGAGCAACAGCGGCCTGATCACCGGCAATGTCGATTTCAGCGGCGGCGACGCCATCATCAACAACACAGGACGCTTCGCTCTGTCCGGTGTCAGCAACTTCGGCGGAGGCGCCGACCGCTTCGTCAACACCGGCCTGGTGACGACTCAGGGCCGCGCGACCCTGGCCGGCCTTGAGCGTTTCGTGAACGCCGGCGCCATCGACCTGGGGAATGGTCGCGCTGACGACGTGCTGACGATCTCCGGCGACTATGAGGGCCAGGGCGGGCGCCTGGTGCTCGACGTGGACGCCGGCGCCGCTGGCGGCGCAGCCTATGACCAACTGGTCGTCGGCGGCAGCGCCACGGGCACGACCACCATCAGCCTGAACTACAAGACCGCCGCCAGACTGGCCCCGGGCGAGGTTCTGAAACTGGTCGACGCCGCCGGCGGTTCGGCGTCGGGCGCCTTCGTCATGGCGCCGGGCGCCACGAACATCGGCTTCTCCCGCTACGGCCTCGGCCACGACGCCGTGGCCGACGACTTCTTCATCGCCGTGACCGAGGGCGACGCCGTCTTCCGCTCGCTGAAGCTCAGCGAGGGCGCCCAGAGCCTGTGGCGCCAGTCCGCCGAGGCCTGGTCGGCCCACACCGCCGCCCTGCGCGATCCGACCGAAGGCGCGCCCGCCTCCGGTCGCGTCTGGGGTCAGATCTATGGCGCCGTCGACAAGCGCGACGAAACCCTGAACCGCGCCGACCAGGCCGTCGACCTGTCCTACACCCAGGACCATGTCGGCGGTCAGATGGGCTTCGACATGGGCCGGCTCGGCGAAACCGGCATGACCTATGGTCTGACCGGCGGCTATGTCAGCTCGACGCTGGAGTTCCGGGACAAGGCCGACCGCGCCGATTACAAGGGCCTGAACGTGGGCCTCTACGCGGGCGCCCAGCGCGGCCGCGTCTTCGTCAACGCCCTGGCCAAGTATGACCTGATCGACATCCAGGCTCGCAGCGCCACGGCGGGCTATGATGAAGACCTCGACGGCCACGGCTACGGCCTGCAGGTCGAGACCGGCGCCCGCTTCAACCGCCAGTTCCAGACCCGGTCGTTCTTCTTCGAGCCCCTGGTCAGCCTGGCCTACAGCCGCACCGACCTCGACAACCTGTCCGCCCAGGGCGCGGTGATCGACTTTGAAGCCCTTGACGGCCTTCGCGCCCGGGCCGGCGCCCGCCTCGGCGGCGCCGCCGCGCTCGCCCAGGGCCAGCTCGCCTACTATCTGGGCGCTCACCTGGTTCAGGAACTGGCCGGCGAAGACGGCGTGCGCTTCATCTCGGGCGCCGCCGCCAAGGCCTTCGACAACACGGCGGTGGACGCCTACGGCCAGTATCAGCTGGGCGTGACCTTCACCTCCAACAGCGGCCTGAGCGGCTTCGTCGAAGCCAGGGCCGACGCCGGCGACAACTACAGGACCTACACGGGCCGCATCGGCGTCCGCGTCTCCTTCTAAGGCGCAACGGAGCCTCCGGCGTCGCGCTGGAGGCTCCGCACCTTCGGACCGGCGGCTTCGCCATCAGGCGGCGCCGACGCGGCGAAGGCGCCGCGGCGCCTGGGCGGGGCTGAGTTCAGGGGATCAGGTTCGGTGGTGCGGGCGGCCGGGCTCGAACCGGCATGGGCAATGCCCGACGGATTTTCATACCACTTCGACTTTCGCCGCCGCCCATTGGCGTTCGTGGTCTGGACTATCCCTTCGTCATAGCCGCAAAGGCCTTAGACGCCGCCCGTCTAGTCTCTACACCTTCCCGTCACGAATGACGGGCTTGGCTCGGGATCGCCATTTCACAGGGTTCCCCGAATTTGAGCGGTTCTACGTCCGGGATTTCCCCCGGCGCACTCAATCCTCAGCTTAAGTCCGTTGCGTCTACCAGTTTCGCCACGCCCGCGGGCCGAGAGGAATCTATAGCCACCTCTGGCCTGCGAGCCAAGGCGCGCCTTGGCTCGCAGGCGCCGGGTTTGCTAGTGGGCCGCCGCCGGCGCCGCCGGGCGCATGGCCCGGAAGTCCACGTCGGAATCAGCGATCAGACGCACCAGAGCGGCCCAGGCGGCGACGTTCTGGGTCATCTGCGCCGGATCGATCTTGTCCAGGGTGTCGTCGGCCGTGTGGTGCAGGTCGAAGTAGCGCGTGCCGTCCTGCGACAGACCAAAGACCGGCACCCCGACGCCCGCCAGCGGCCCGATGTCCACGCCGCCGTGCAGTTCCGGCTCGTTCGACGGCAGGACGCCGATCGGACGCAATACCCCGGCGGCGATCTTGGCGAAGTCGGACCCTTGCGCGCCGGGCGGCAGACCCAGGGCGTAGATGCGGTCGGCGCCGAAGTCGCTCTCGCCGGCGATGACGTGCTTCTCCACGCCCGCCGCGCCGATGTTGCGGACATAGGCGCCGCCGCCGTTGCCGGTGTCGGTCGGCTGGGCCACTTCTTCCGAACCATAGAGGACCACGCGCACGGTGCGGCCCGCACGGCCCTGCTCGGCGATCGCCTTGGCCGCCGCCAGGGTGATGCCCCCGCCCGCCGCGTCGTCGATGGCCCCGGTCCCCAGGTCCCAGCTGTCCATGTGCGAGCCCAGAACGATGATCTCGTCCGGACGCGTCGCGCCGACGATGTCGCCGATCACGTTCTGGCTGCGGGTCTGATAGGTGTGGGCGGTGGATTTCAGACGCAGCCGCACCGGCTCGCCCATCTTCACCAGTCGCGCGATCTGATCGGCGTCGGGCGCGCTCAGCGCAAAGGCCGGCAGCGGCACCCGGCCCTCGACATAGCGGGTGGTGCCGGTGTGCGGCATGCGGTGCTCGTCCGAACCGGCCGAGCGCATGACGAAGGCGACGGCGCCGCGCCTGGCGGCCTCGGTCGGACCGACGCCGCGAATGCGCGACAGCGAACCATAGCCCGAGCCGTCCTGCATCCGCACCATCTGGCCGCCGTCAACCACGGCGATCTTGCCGTTCAGCGAACCGACCGGCGCGGCCAGCAGGGCGTCCAGCCCGTCGAAGAAGACGATGTCGGCCTCAATGCCGTTCGCCGGCGTGGCGATGGAATGGCCCAGGGCCGCGGCGACCAGACGCTGCGGACGGGCGCCCAGCAGTTCGGCGCTCTCCTCGCCCCGCTCCCAGCCCACCAGAGGGAACTGTTCGATGCGGACGTTCTGGAAGCCGTGGGCGCGCATGTAGTCGGCGGCCCAGTCGGCGGCCGCCTGTTCCGAGCGCGAGCCCGCGGGGCGGGGGCCGAAACGGGTCGTGATCTGGGTGACGTAGTCGAGCGCGATGTTGGCTTGCAGCGCCTGGTCGCGCACCTGCTCGGCGGCGCGAATGGTCTTGGCGTCCTGCGCCAGAACCGGCGTGGCGATCAGGCCCAGCGCAATCGCGCTGGCGGCCATCAGACGGGCGTTGAACGACATGGAGCGCCTCCCAGACTCACTCAAAGAGGCGGCACGTTAGCGGGTGGGACCTGCGACCGAAAGCCTCAGGCCCCCGCCAAAATCACTCGCCCTTGAGGAAGGGCTCGACCGGGCCTTGCAGCTTGACGGTCAGGGCCTTGCCGCGACGGTCGACGCGGTTGCCGACGGCCAGACGGACCCAGCCTTCCGAGACGCAGTATTCCTCGACGTTGGTCTTTTCCTCGCCCTTGAACAGGATGCCGATGCCGCGCGCCAACAGGTCGGCGTCGTGGAAGGGGCTGTCGGGATCGACCGAAAGGCGGTCAGGCAGGGCGTCGGACATGGAAGGCTCTCGCATAAATCGAAGCGCGCTGAATAGCGGCGCGCGGACGGTATGCCAACCGCGCCTTTGTTCGAGGCGCTTTGACTACTGAACCGACTGGCGCGCGGCGGCGGGCGGCGCGGCGTCGGCGGCGGGCGGCGTATAGGCGCGCGGACCGGCCTCGGCGGGGGCGGCGGCCGGCGTCGCGGGCTTGGGCGCCGGACGGGCGGCCGGGCGCGCGGCCGGACGGGGCGCAGGACGACGCGCGGGCTGGGCGGCCGGTTGCGCCGTAGCCGGTTTGTCCGCCGCCGGGGCCGCCGTGCGGGTCGGCGCGGGCGCAGGCGTCGCGGCCGGAGCCGTCGTCGGAACCACAGCCGGGGTCGCGGGCGCCGCGCCCGCCGTCGCGGCGGCGGCGCGGGCGGCGTATTGCTGGGCCTGGAAGCGCTTGGCCAGCTTCTCGGTCAGTTCGCGGGCGCCGGCGGGCGGCATCTGGGCCATGATGGCGGCCAGGGTCCGGGGCCGCATGGCGGCGGCGACGGGCAGGCGCACGCTGTCGTCCAGGCTGTTGAACACCGCCGCCGCCTCCTTGGGCCGCATGGCGGAATAGACGGCGACCAGACGGTCGGTCTCGGCCTTTTCCTTCTCGTCGACCTGACCCACCAAGGTGGCGATCTCGCCCTTAAGGGCCTCCAGCGCCTGCAGCTTGGCGTCCAGCTTCTGCTCGGCGGCGACCATCAGCGGCAGGGTGGTGGCGAAGTCGGCGTCGCGGGCGTCCAGGGCGTCGCGGCGCTTGGACAGGGACTGGATGATGCGCAGTTCCGCCGGCGAGATTCCCGCCTGCTGGGCCAGTTGCTCGGGCGTCAGGGCGCAGACGGCGGCAACCGGCTTGGGCGCCGCAGCCCCCCCGCCCTCGCCCGGCGTCTCGGCGGTGACGGCTTCCTGAGCCCAGGCGGTCGCCCCCTGAAACAGCTCCGGCGCCACGCCCGCTGCGCGCACGGCCACGACCCCGCCGATGGCGATGGCGATCAGGGGCAGAAGGCGGGGCAGCTTGCTCATCGGCGGCACTCGGTAAGGCGGTTCAGACACCGCCAGGCATAGGGGCTACAAAAACACTTCGCCCCTCAAGTCGTCCGAGGCCGCGCCTCGGACATAGGGCAAAAAACGAAACTTCCCCTCAAGCCGCCTGACGCCGCGCGTCAGGCATAGGGGTCTAAAAATGCATCAAGCAGCGAAAAGGTCTTCGTCCAGGCTACGACGGGCGCGGTTTAGGCTCTGTTGCGCAGCATGGTTAGCGGCCAGGGCCTGACGCACCGGAGCGAAGGCTTCGGCGGGCGCTGCAGGGGCCGGACGGGCCGGCGGCGCCTTCATCACGGCGCGCGCGCCTTCGATCCGCTCCATCAGCGAGGCCATGCGGCGAGCGCGGGATTCGTCGTCCAGCAGGGGCGCCACCTGCGACGTCGGCGTGTTCAGCTCCAGCACCGGCTCTTCGCGAACCTCAACCTGCGCCGTGCGCGGCGGCAGACCGGCGGGGGCGCGGGCGATCAGCACCTCCAGCTCCTGCTTCACGGCGCGAGCCTTGATGATGCGGTCATGCAGCAGGTCGGTCTCGTGCCCCGAGGCGCGCAGCGTCGCCAGCGCCTGTTCGGCGCGCCCGGCGGCCGAGTTCAGCTCGCTCACCGCCCCGGCGAAGGCCAGCTGGCCGTCACGCAGGGCCTTGAGCTTCTTCTCCAGCTTGATGCCGTAGCCGATGGCCGCGACCAGCAGCAGCATGAGGATGGAATCGAGAATGATGCCGGTCATGTCAGCGTTTCCCTCGGCTCAGGTTGGCGGCGATGTCGGGGTTGATGGGACCTTCGACCCGCACGGCGATATGCTGGCCCCTGCGGCCCATCTTGCCGGTCGTCAGCGGGATGGAGCCCGCCCGCACCGACACTTCGGAATCCGGCGAGACGTTCAGCATCAGGGTGTCCCCGACCTTGAAGTTCAGCGCCTGGGACAGCGGGATCTGCTGCTCGTCCAGAACGCAGCGGACCTCGGTCTCGGTCGTCCAGAGCTCGGTGGCCAAGTGGCCTTCCCAGATGTTGTCGCGGCCGAACTTCTCGCCCATGAACTGCTGCAGCAGCATCTTGCGGATAGGTTCCAGCGTCGAATAGGGCAGCAGCAGCTCAACTCGACCGCCGCGGTCTTCCATGTCGATGCGCAGCTTGACCAGAATGGCCGCGTTGGCCGGGCGCGCGATGGCGGCGAAACGCGGATTGGTCTCCAGCCGGTCCAGGGTGAAGTGCACCGGGGTCAGCGGCTCGAAGGCCTGACGCGCGTCGTTCAGGATGACCTCGACCATGCGCTGCACCAGCACCCGCTCGATCGTGGTGTAGGGCCGCCCCTCGATGCGCAGCGCCGCCGTGCCGCGACGCCCGCCCAGCAGGACGTCGACGATCGAGTAGATCAGATTGCTGTCGACCGTCAGCAGGCCGTAGTTGTCCAGCTCCTCGGCCCGAAACACCGCCAGAATGGCCGGCAGCGGGATCGAGTTCAGATAGTCGCCGAAGCGGATCGAGCTGATGGTGTCGAGGCTGACCTCGACGTTGTCCGAGGTGAAGTTGCGCAGGGACGTCGTCATCAACCGCACCAGGCGGTCGAAGACGATCTCGAGCATCGGCAGGCGCTCGTAGGAGACCAGGGCCGAGTTGATGATGGCGCGAATGCCGCTCCTTTCGGAGTCGTCGCCGTCGCCCATGTCGAAGCCCAGCAGGCTGTCGATCTCGTCCTGGTTCAGCACGCGCTCGGACAGGGCCGCGCCCATGTCCTCTCCCAGGTCGGCGGCGCCGCCGAAGGGGTCCAGTTCGCTGTCGGCCGCCAGGGTGTCGCTCATGCTAGGACACCAGCATTTCTTCGATCAGCACGGCGTCCACCTTGCCCGGCGCGGCGATCAGGTTGACCCGGCGCAGGATCTCGGCGCGCAGCTGATAGGAGCCGGCCGATCCGGCCAGGTCCTCGGGGCGCAGTTCGCGCAGGAAGCCCTGGAACATGTCCTGCATCCGCGGCGCCTCGCCCTGCAGATGGCTGGCCAGCTCGGCGTCCTTCATCTCCAGCGTCAGCTTCAGCTTCAGATAGGTCGGACGGCCGTCCGGCGACTGAATGTTCACGATCATGTCGGGCAGGGTGTAGAAGGTCACGCCGTCGGGCCCCGCCGCGATCACGCCCGCCGCCGGATCGGCCTCGCCCTCCTTGCCGCCGCCGCCGTGCTCGCCGCCCTTCTTGGCCTTTTCGTCCTTCTTGGCCGGCGCGGCGTGTTCGGCGCCGGCCTCAGCCTCGGCCGGCTTGGGCTTCATCAGCAGGAAGGCCGCCGCCCCGCCGCCGCCCAGCACGACCAGGGCCGCCGGGATAATGATGAACAGCAGGGGCAGCTTCTTCTTGGCGGGCGCGCCTTCGCCGCCCTCGCCGTCCGTGACGGCGGGCAGGTTGGCGTCGTCCGTCGCCGCGTCTTTCTTCTTGCCCAGCTTCAGCTTCAGCATCCGCACGTCGCCCCGATCATCTCAGCCCTTCTGATGAGGCGATTTTGGTTAACGAGGCGTTTACGATCGGCAAATCCTGCCGGGCGCCCGAGGGGTCGATTCCGCTCAAATCCCCGCTGTGACTGGATTAACCCTGTTGGCACGGTCGTTGCGACGAGATCGGCGAAGGAGCCGCACTCGTGGAAAACGCCGCCTACATCGGATTGTCCCGTCAGATGACGCTTCGCCGCGAGCTGGACATCGTGGCGAACAACGTCGCCAACGCCGACACCACAGGGTTCAAGGTCGAACAGCTGATGGTCGGGGCCGAGATCGGCCAGCGCGCCCGCAACGACAACATCCGTCCCTCGGCCAGCTTCGTGCTGGACAAGGGCGTGGGCCGCGACTTCGGCCAGGGCTCGATGAAGCAGACCGGCCGCCCGCTGGACTTCGCCATCGAGGGCGAAGGCGCCTTCTTCGCGGTCCAGAGCGGCGCAGGCCAGGCCTATACCCGCGACGGCGGCTTCACCACCAACGCCGAGGGCGTGCTGACCACCAAGCAGGGCCTGCCGGTCCTGGGCGACGGCGGCCCGATCACGCTGGACCCCGAGCGCGGCCCCGTCAGCGTCGGCGCCGACGGCACCATCAGTCAGGAAGGCCAGCCCGTCGCCCGCCTGAACGCGGTCCGCTTCGACGCCTTGGCCGTGCTGCAGAAAAGCGGCGACGGCCTCTATCGCAACACCTCCAACGTCCAGCCCACGGAAGCCACCGACGTGCAGATCCGTCAGGGCATGCTGGAAGGCTCGAACGTCAACACGCTTCAGGAAATCACCAACCTGATCGAGATCAGCCGCGCCTACGAGCGCGTCACCAAGATGATCGAAAACGCCAACGACCTGTCACGCCGCTCGGTCGAGCGGCTGGGCCGGGTCGGCTAGTAAGGAAAGCCCGAACGATGCGCGCTCTCAGAACCGCCACCTCCGGCATGCTGGCCCAACAGCTGAACGTCGAGGTCATCTCCAACAACATCGCCAACATGAACACGGTCGGCTTCAAGCGTCAGCGGGCCGAGTTCCAGGACCTGCTGTATCAGAACGCCGAACGCATGGGCTCGCAGTCCTCGACCCAGGGCACTGTCGTCCCGACCGGCATCCAGATCGGCGCCGGCGTCAAGGCCGGCAGCGTCTACCGCATCACCGAACAGGGCAGCCCCACCCGCACCGGCAATCCCTACGACATCGCCATCGACGGCAAGGGCTACTTCCAGATCACCATGCCCTCGGGCGAGATCGCCTACACCCGCGCCGGCAACTTCGCCCCGAACGGCGAGGGCCAGCTGGTGACGGAAGACGGCTATGCGGTCGAACCGGCCATCACCATCCCGCAGGACGCCATCGACGTCACCATCTCCAAGTCGGGTCAGGTTCAGGTCACGACCCAGGGCCAGACCGCGCCGCAGGTTGTCGGTCAGCTGGAACTGGCGACCTTCTTCAACGAGGCCGGCCTGGAAGCCATCGGCGACAACCTGCTGCTGGAAACCGCCGCCTCGGGCGCGGCCACCATCGGCGCCCCGAACGAGCCCGGCTACGGCCACCTGTTGCAGGGTTATACCGAGGCCTCCAACGTCGACGCGGTCAGCGAAATCACCAGCCTGATCGTGGCCCAGCGCGCCTATGAGATGAACTCCAAGGTCATCAAGACGGCCGACGAAATGCTGTCCGTCTCGGCCCAGGTGAAGAGCTAGATCATGGCCATGATCCGCAGCCTCATCCTGGCCCTCGGCCTCGCCGCCCTCGCCGCCCCGGCCCTGGCCGGCCCGGTCAGCCTGCTGCCCGACCCGACCGACGACGACGGCCGCGTCACCCTGGGCGAGTTGTTCGACGACGCGGGCGCCGCCTCGGGCGTCGTGGTCGGCCAGCGCCTCGGCGCCACCGCCGTCTTCGAAGCCAGCCAGATCCAGGCCGCCGCCCGCCGCGCCGGTCTCGACTGGGCCAACCCCCAGGGCCTGCGCCGCATCGTCGTCCGCGAAGGCGGCGCCTTGCCAGCGGACGCCTCGGCCCGCCCTGCCGTCGCCAGCGTGGGGGCCGCCGTGGCCTCGCGCCCCGGCGCCACGGTCGAGGTCCTGACCTATGCCCGCAGCCTGGCCGCCGGCGACATCGTCCAGCCGGAAGACGTCGTCTGGTCCACGGTTCAGGCGCATCAGGCCCCCGCCGGCGGTCCTCAGGACGCCGATCAGGTGGTCGGTCTGTCGGCCAAGCGCGCGCTTCGCGCCGGCGCCGCCGTGACCAGCCGCGACCTGGCCTCGCCTCAGGTCATCGCCCGAAACGACATGGTCGAGGTCGCCTACAGCGTCGGCGGCGTCGAGCTGACCGTCACCGGCAAGGCCACGCGCAACGCCTCGGCGGGCGAAGCCCTGCCGGTGCTGAACGTCCAGTCGGGCCGCACCATCGACGCCGTCGCCGTCGCGCCCGGTCGCGCCGTCGCCGGTCCCGCCGCCCAAACGGCTCGCGCCAATCCGCAACAATTCGCCGCCCGCTGAGAGATCCCGTCATGCGTAAAGTCCTGATCCTCGCCGCCGCCGCCTCCGCCCTCTCGCTGGGCGCCTGCTCCACCATCTCCGAGACGGTGAAGGGCCCCGACCTGGCCCCTATCGGCTATCCCGCCGCCCTGGTTCCGGTCGAACAGGCCTATCTGCCGACGCCCACGCCCGCCTCAGCCAACAGCCTGTGGCGCACCGGCGCCCGCAGCTTCTTCGGCGATCAGCGCGCCCGCCGCGTCGGCGATATCCTGACCGTCAACATCGACATCAACGATCGCGCCCAGACCCAGAACTCGACCCAGCGCGCCCGCAGCAACGCCATCTCGGGCGGCGTCACCAACTTCTTCGGCCTGGAAAACAGCCTGGGCCGCGCCTTCCCCGGCGGTTTCGATCCGGCCAAGATGATCGGCACCGAAGGCGAGTCCAACGCCTCGGGCTCGGGCAGCGTCAACCGCTCCGAGCGCGTCAACCTGACCGTCGCCGCCGTCGTCACCGCCGTCATGCCCAACGGCAACATGGTCATCCAGGGTCGGCAAGAAGTGCGCACCAACCGCGAGGTCCGCGAACTGACCGTGGCCGGCATCGTGCGCCCCGAGGATATCTCTTCGGCCAACACCATCGCCCACACCCAGATCGCCGAGGCCCGCATCAGCTACGGCGGTCGCGGCGACATCAGCCGGATGCAGTCCACGCCGGCCGCTCAGTCCCTGGTGGAGCGCTTCAGCCCCTTCTGATCCGCGTTCGGCGAAGCGTGTGATTCCGGCGACAGGGGGCCGCCAAGTCGCATTCGCGCAAGCGGAGCGGTGAACCCTTAACAAGCGACCCGCGTTTGCTCTGTCGAACGCGAGTGATTTGTAATGTTGAAGTCCCTGCTTCCCGCCGCCGCCGCCGTCAGCCTGGCCCTTCTGGCCGGCCAGGCCCTGACCACCGCCCCCGCCGCCCCCGGCCAGGGCGCGGCGGGCTGGCATCTGCTGCACGAAGGGCCGATGGCCAAGCTGGCCTACGGCCTGCCGGATTCCGATCAGGTGGCCCTGATGCTGACCTGCTCGCCCGGCGATCAGACCGCCGTCGTCTATGGCGACGCCCAGCCGCAAAGCCCCGCCCTGATCCCCGCCGCCCTGGGACCGCAGCCGATCGACCCCCTTTCCGACGGCGAAGCCTTCGAGACCCGCCTGCCCCTGACCGACGCCGCCCTGACCGGCCTGGCGCGCGGCGGCCGCCTGACTGTCCAGAGCGACGCCGGCGCCCGCCAGATCACCGCCAGCCGCGCCGAGCGCCGCATGGTGCAGGGCTTCCTCAGCTATTGCGCTTCCAGCCACGCCTGACCAAAGTCCGCCCGAACGCATCAGCGGGGGCTGAACCATGACTGGACTGATCGCACTGGCGCTCGCACTGACGTTTCAGACGACGCCGACCCCGGCCGCCGAGGCCTGGACCTGGACCCTTTACGCCGACAACGGTCCCCTGGTCCTGGCCAATGAGATTCCCGACACCCCTCGCCTGCGCTCCACGCTGGAGTGCGCGCCCGGCTCCAGCATCGTGCGGCTGACCCTCTATGGCGCACCGCCCGCCGAAGGCATCGCCGTCATCACCTCGGGCGCCGCCTCCGCCAATGTCGAGGTTCGCCCCCGGCGCGGCCAGTTCCAGACCATGCTGCGCGCCGACCATCCGGTCTTCGCCGCCTTCCTCGCCAATGGGAAATTGCAGGTCACGGTCGGCGAACAGTCGTCGCCGGTAGAGATCGACCGGGCGAATCTGTCCAAGCTGCGCCGGTTCGCCGAACTCTGCACCGGCTGAGGACCACCATGCGCCTGATCGTCTGGACCGCCCCCGTTTTCGCGGCGCTCGCCCTCGCGGGTTGCGCCCCCACGGTCGGCTCCAACCTCGTCGCCGCCTCCAGCGGCGCGCCCGTCCCCGTGGCCGGCTACGACTGGCACCTGAACGAGGACGCCGAAGAAGCCAGCCTCTCCTACGGCATGGCCGAGACCGACGATGTGCCTCTGGACCTGTCCTGCCGTCCCGGTTCGGGCGCCCTGCAAATCCTGCAGACCGTCCCCGAAGCCCACCCCAGGGTCATCGCCCTGGAATCCGGCGGCGATACCGAGACCTATCCCGCCAAGGCCGAGCCCTCGGCCATGCACGACGGCCTCGACCTGACCGCCGTCGCCCGCACCAGCGACCCGGTCTTCCTGCGCTTCCGCAAGCTGGGCTGGCTGGCGACCTATGGCCCCGACTACCGCACGCCGCTTGTGGCCCAGCGCGGCTCGGATCAACAGATCGACCGCTTCTTCACCCTCTGCGGCTGACGCCCGCCGAGACAGCTTGACCGTCCGCCTTCGGCCCTGTCTCCTCCCTCCCGCTTGAGGGAGGACAGTATGGACGAGCAATTTCTGATCGGGGCGGCGCTCGCGGCCTTCATGACGGCGACGCCGGCTCTGGCCGAGAGCGCCCCGCCGCGCCCCGCCGCCACCGCCACCTCGCCCGCCGCCGCGGCCCTCGCCGGCGTTCTGACCGACTACGAGGCCTACCTCCGCCGCGTCGATCCGATCAGTTCGGGCATGGACGGCGACCGTGACGCCCTGTCGCGCCTGCCCGACCCCAGCCGCGCCGGCGACCTGGCGCGTCAGGTCCCGCTTCAGGCCCTGCTCACCCGGCTGGACGCCATCAATCCCGCCGCGCTCGACGCGGACCAGCGGCTGAACCAAGCCTTCTCCCGCTATCTGATCGCCCGCGAGCTGGAGCGGATCAATCTGGACCCGTCGCGCCTGGCCTTTGATTCCGAGGGCGGCCCCGGCCAGACCCTGTCCTATCTGGCCAGTTCGACCCGCATCGCCAACCGCGCCGACGCCGAGGCCTGGCTGGCCCGACTGGAGGCGGCCCCCGCCTATTACGACGCCGGCGTCGCCAACGCCCGCCGCGGCCTGTCGACCGGCCTCATTCAGGCCCGCTCCGTGGTCGAAAGCGCCCTGGGTCAGGCTCAGCGCGACGTGACGCCCGGCCCAGACGGCGATGTGCTGATGCAGCCTTTCGCCGCCCTGCCCGGCAACATCCCGGCGACGGATCAGGACGCCCTGCGCGCCCGCGCCCGCGCCCTGATCGACGGCCCGATCACCGCCCGCCGCCAGGCCTGGCTGGCCATGCTGCGCGACGACTACCTGCCCAAGGCCCCGACCGAGCCGGGCCTGACCCATCGTCCCGGCGGTCGCGACCTCTACGCCTTCATGGTTCGCAGCGACACCACCACCGACCTGACCCCGGATCAGGTGCATCAGATCGGCCTGGACGAGGTCGCCCGCATCCGCGCCCGGATGCAGGACGAAATGCGCGCCGCCGGCTGGACCGGCGACTTCGCCGGCTTCCTCAACTTCCTGCGCACGGATCCGCAATTCTACGCCACCAGCCGCGAACAGCTGCTGGAAAAGGCCTCCGAGATCGCCAAGCGCGCCGACGACGGCCTGCCTGCCCTGTTCGGGACCCTGCCGCGCCTGCCCTACGGCGTCCGCCCCGTCCCGCGTGAGATCGAGGAGACCTACACCACCGGCCGCTACAACTCGGGCTCGATGCAGAACGGCGTCGCCGGCGGCTATATCGTCAACACCTCCAAGCTGGATCAGCGCCCCCTCTATGAACTGCCCGCCCTGACCGTCCACGAAGCCGTCCCCGGCCACCACCTGCAGATCGCCCTGCAACAGGAGGCCGCGGATCAGCCCTACTATCGTCGCGGCGCCGACGTGACCGCCTTCATCGAGGGCTGGGGCCTCTATTCCGAGTTCCTGGGCGAAGAGATGGGCATCTACCGCACCCCCTACGAACGCTTCGGCCGTCTCAGCTACGAGATGTGGCGCGCCTGCCGCCTGGTGGCCGACACCGGCCTGCACTGGATGGGCTGGACCACGGAACAGGCCCGCGCCTGCTTCCGCGACAACTCGGCCCTGGCCCCGCACAACATCGAGACCGAGCTGCAGCGCTACATCGGCTGGCCGGGCCAGGCCACGGCCTACAAGATCGGTGAGATCCGCCTGCGCCAGATCCGTCAGAAGGCCGAACGCGAACTGGGCGACCGCTTCAACGTCCGCACCTTCCACGACGCCCTCCTGGTCGACGGCCCCCTGCCGCTGGACCTGCTCGACGCCCGCATGGACCGCTGGATCGCCGAGCAAAAAGCCAAATAGGCCGCCCACGACCCTTCCTCCCCGCCACGACGGGGAGGAAGAGGCTCGCCCCGAAATCGACCCATTGCGGACGTTCATCGTAACGGGTTGGTGGCCTTCGTTAAGGCCGCAAGCTCACCAGACCTAAAGCTCCATTTGCCTCCATCGATCCAGCGGTCGTCATAGATCAGCGCGCCAGAAGGGTCACGGACAGCTAGTCGACAACGGGCGAAGGGAAGTAGGTGAAGCGGGCCGATTGTCCTGATGCGGTCGAAAAGCTGACCTCGTAGGTCTCCGCATCCACGGCAATCGTGACCCCTTCGTGGGTCATGCGACGCAGGGCGTCCAGACGGGGCGCGTCCGCAGATTGGCATTGATCCTGAGGCATGCGGCCCGCGTACATGGCGTCGCTGACCAGCAGTTCCCGCTTCGAATCCCATCGACCCGCATCCGCGCAGCCGAGGCGTAGTTCGTAAGCGGTGGGCGTGAGATTGGTTGTCTCAATATTGTCGAGCCAAAGCTCCACGCTAGATCCGGTGACGTCCTGGCCGTTGATCTCCGTCGGAAACCAGTGGCCGGGCAAACCGTAGTCGCCCTCGTCTGCGCAGCCCAACAAGGCCAGCATGGCTACCGCGCGCCCAACCCTGAGCAACGTCCGACTGCGAAAGAGAGATGCATTGGCCATGCCTAAACTGAGCATTGTCCGTGTCCGCTTTCCACCCTCAGCGGACATTCGGTGGGTCCGCTTTCAGGACGCCAAGCAGGTCGTCCGCGACGACGCTCTACGGCCCCAGGAGTTCGCTTGCCGACCATGATGGCGTGCGCGCTGATGCGGTCCGCCGCCAGCCATCGCATCCGCAACCCTCAACCACCTGAATCTCAACAAGCTCTTGCTCGCCAGAGGCCATTTGCTCGCCCTGGTTCAGACCCCGGCTAGGCTGCGCGCGTTCTTTGACATCGCCGCCCGCCACGGTCCGTTCAGGACCCCCGGCCGCTCCCCGCCCCGACCGACGCCGGATCGGCGCGCCTTGCCGCCATTGCACCAATTGGACTGTTTTTTTCGCCGCACCGTACAATCCGCCTCCCCTTTCCTCCCCATGTCATGGGGAGGGGGACCGCGTAGCGGTGGAGGGGGCGACGCCGCCCTCTACCATTTTCGGCGCGCCCCTACCGTCACGGCGCTTCGCCCCCGCGGCGCCTCCCCATCGCTTCGCGACAGGGAGGAAAGCGGCGGAGCCCTAAAGCCCCAGATCCGCCCGCGCCTTCTTCGTCAGCTTGCCGACAATGATGGCGCGCCCCTACCGTCACGGCGCTTCGCCCCCGCGGCGCCTCCCCATCGCTTCGCGACAGGGAGGAAAGCGGCGGAGCCCTAAAGCCCCAGATCCGCCCGCGCCTTCTTCGTCAGCTTGCCGACAATGATGGCGTGCGCCGACCGGATATGGTCCGCCAGGTCCTCGTCCGCCCAGTCGTCGATCTGCGGCAGGTTCACCCACTTGGCGCGCGCCATATAGGGCGCCGGTCGCGCCAGACCGCTCTCGGTCAGCACCTCATAGGCGATGTCCGAGACCTTGAACGACACCCCGCCGGTCGCCCCCACCATGACGAACATCTTGCCGCCGACCTTGTAGGCGTCGTGGTCGTCGCCGAACGGATGGTCCAGCGTCGCCCCCGGCAGCGCCAGGCAAACCTGGCCGACCCCCGCCCGGTCCATCAGGCCCCAGCGCCCATGGTGACGCCGATGCCGATCGGGCAGACCACGCCGGTCCCGCCGATGCCGCAGTATCCGGCCGGGTTCTTGGCCAGATAGCCCTGGTGATAGTCCT
This sequence comes from Candidatus Brevundimonas phytovorans, assembly GCA_029203145.1. Lineage (NCBI taxonomy): Bacteria > Pseudomonadati > Pseudomonadota > Alphaproteobacteria > Caulobacterales > Caulobacteraceae > Brevundimonas > Candidatus Brevundimonas phytovorans. Next base: position 441,422 of record CP119309.1, on the reverse strand, counting down.
CGGCGAAATAATAAGGGCCCGCCGGTTCGATCTCGGTCGTGATCGTCCCCTTGCCCGCCGCGCTCAGCGCCGCCTGATAGGCGTCGCGCGAGGCCTCGGCCTCAGCCTGCTGCGCCGCGTTCAGCGTATAGACGGCCGAGCGATACTGTGTGCCCTGGTCGTTGCCCTGGCGCATGCCCTGCGTCGGGTCGTGGTTCTCCCAGAAGGCTTTCAGCAGATCACCATAGGAAATGACCTTGGGATCGAACACCACCTGCACCACCTCGGCATGGCCCGTCCGGCCCGAGCAGACCTCTTCATAGGTCGGGTTGGGCGTGATCCCGCCCGCATAGCCCGCCGACGTGACCCAGACGCCCGGCAGTTGCCAGAAGACCCGCTCCACGCCCCAGAAACAGCCCATGCCGAACACAGCCGTCTCGAAGCCCTCGGGATGCGGCCCCTTCAGCGCATGACCCAGCACAAAGTGAGTCGCATCCGTCGGCAGCGGCGCCTCGCGCCCCGGCAGGGCCGTCTCGGCGGTGGGCAGGTCGGCGGTCTTTTGGAACAGCATGGGAAAAATCTCGCAGAAATCAGCGGCAAAATCGACTTCCCCCCATATGGGGCCTCACAGGGCGCTTGCCGAGGGGGTCAGGCTGTTCTATCAGCCTCGCTCCGCTGGATCGACCGTCCGGCGGCTACACGGCGACGTCGTGGAAACGGACAGGTGGCGGAGTGGTCGATCGCGCACGCTTGGAAAGCGTGTGTAGGTGAAAGCCTACCGAGGGTTCGAATCCCTCTCTGTCCGCCACGACGTTACAAGCTCTTGATCTGAAAGAGCTTGTTGCAAAATCAGTCACTTACAATCGTTAGGCGCCGAATGCCTGCTACACTCGATACGGAGAAAGCAGACGTGTTGACTGGCCTTTTCGACGCGTCGGCGGGCGGTATTCCACGCGCTGCATCGTCCCCAAGGACCTTCGCCCGGCCTACGGCGGCAAGGAAGCAATTCCAAAGCGCTAGGGACGGCGGACCGGGCCTAGGCCAAGCGACGCCATGTCGCCCTATGAGCGCTCAGGATCAAGAGTTCGATGAGGCGCGCGCCGCTATGGCCGCAACCGCAAAGGCCCCCGCCGTCGAACCAAGGCGGCCAAGCCGATAGACATGGATGCCTATATGGCGCGGGCGCTCGTCGGCCGGCGGAAGAAGCGGGGGAATACCTCGCGGCCGGGCGGTTCGAGGACTTCAACCTTGAGGCTCGCGAAGGGCTGGAAACCTATCGGGCTATCCTCAACGGCGGCGATGATCTGGGCCTATCATTGCCTGAGACTGAAGCTATGCGAGTGGCGACGCTGGCGATCCTCACAGGCGAAGGCGCGGCGGGGCTTGCTGCGCCCCCGGCCGCCAGGCCCCCCTGTATGGTCATGCTTAATGAGGGGAAACCACGCCTATCAACAGACCCTTATCCGCGTTGGCTAACGGCGTCGTTACGCCCCGACAGGCATGCTGGCGACATCGAGACCCATTTGCCGAGGCGTATTGGATGAAGATCTCTCTGATTGCGGTGGCTGCGCTTGCGACGGCCTTGTCCACGCCGGCTGCGGCCGCCGACCTTGGCTGGGAGTCCCAGGGCGCCTTTTCGGTTCGCGTCACGATCGGACCCATCGGCGTGGCACTGAAGGCGGCGCAGGACGGGGCTGACGGGTTGTGGACCATTAAGGGCGACCAAGGCCTCATGATCAATGCGCCGACTGTGATCGGCGCGGGCGAGACGGGCGAGATGTCGCTGTACGCCGCCTACGCCCAGGGCCTGGTCGTGACCTCCCTCTCCCAGGATCTCAAGGTGTCCCGTTTCGGCACAGCTCAGGAGGGCGGCCTTCATCGCGCCGTCTTCACCCTGAAGGCCGGAGACGGGTCGACCGCCACAAACTCCGGAACCCTGGTGATCTCGACGCTCTGATCGCGCGAGCCGCCCCGACCCAGCCGGCTGGTCTCCGACTTGCTTCGCCGGGGTAGGCGGCACTCAACCTGTGCCGTTTCAGCACGCACCCGAAAGGGCGCGCGCAGGACTGCAGGGGGAGAGCGGCTTGTTCAATCGGTTGGCGGCATTTGCAACATGCCTGGTGGTGATCTGCGCCGCCACGGCGGCGTCGGCGAATCTTTCCATAGACAAGCTATGGGTTGAGTTCACCGACGGTCGCCCAGGCCGAAGCGACGTGGTCATCCGCAACGACAGCGACGACCGTTACTATATCGACGTGACCGTGGCCGAGATCCTCAACCCCGGCACGGAAGCGGAAGAACGCGTCACTATCGCCGACCCTGAAGCGCGAGGCCTTTTGGTTACGCCCAACCGCCTCGTGCTGGAACCCGGCGCCTTGCGGTCGATCCGCCTCGTCTCGCTGAACGAGAACCTTTCGCACGACCGCATCTATCGTGTGATGATCAAGCCCGAGGTCGGCGTCATTCAAAGCGACGCACCGGTCCTGGAAGGCAGCCCCAACATCGTCATGAAGCTGATGGCGGCCTATGACGTGCTCGTCATCGCGCGCCCCAAGGGTGGAAAAGCCCAGCTGGACGTCGTCCGCAACGGACATGAGCTGACCCTGACGAACAAGGGCACCTCCAACATCCTGATCGCCGAAGGCACGGTCTGCCCCCGCAACCCCGTCCCCAAGGACCAAGAAGCGCAGTGCACCGCGATCGAGGCGCAGCGCCTTTATGCCGGAAACGCCATGACCATCCCGATGGCGGCGAGCGACGACATCGTCAAGATCAAGTCTCGCGAAACCGCATCGGGCTCCATGAGTGAGACCGAGCTCTAAATAACCGCAACACCAAGAGCCTAAACTCTCTCATTACTATGAGATTGATTAAACTTGCCTGTATTTCTTCATTTTTGCGACGTTTTATTCTTACTATTAAGCTTGACGATAATATTTTTTACCTGTTAGCAACCCATTAAGGTTTGGCATAACGCTGACCGATTAAACAAAGGGACACCCCATGAAGAAGCTCATCGTCACCGCAGCGGCGCTCGCCCTGTTCGCCGGCGCCGCCCAAGCTCAGACCGACGGCGCGCTGTCGGCCACCTCGAGCACCGGCACGTTCGACGTGACCGCCACCGTCGTCCCGATGGTCCGCATCAGCGGCCTGGACGACATCACCCTGACGATCGATCCCGCCACCCTGGCGAACAACTTCGGCACCACCAACGGCCGCACCCAGTTCTGCGTCTTCTCCAACGTCGACGCCGCCGGCAGCTACAAGGTCCAGGTTCTCGGCCGAGCCGGCGACGGCCGCGCCAATCCCTACGGCCTGGCCGGCCAGAACACCGGCACCCAGCTGAACCACACGGTCGGCTACTGGGACAGCGCCGCCTACAACTCGGTGAACGCCCTGTTCATGCGCCCGAGCATCACGCGCGCCTCGATCAACACCCAGGCCGGCCAGGCCCGCGCCACGACCACGGACTGCAGCAGCAACGGCCTGGGCGGCTCGAACGCCTCGATCAACGTGGGCATCCGCAACGCCGAGGCCATCGCAGCCCTGGCTGACACCTATGCCGGCGAACTGACCGTCGTCGTCTCGGTTCCTTAATAGACCAGACGGATCGGGCCGGCCCCAACCGGGGGCCGGCCCGTCTTCCCTGCGATCTCCGTCTCGCCTGAGTTGAATGGGCGCCGAAATGACAAAGACACAAGTATTGGCCCTTCTGCTCGGCCTGGCCGCTGTCGGTCCCGCGCTGGCTGACGAGGCGCCGCAGCAGCCTCAGGCGTCCGCGCGCCTGCTGTCCGCGCCCTCAGGCATGAACCGCTGGTACGGCGTCGGGGACGCCGCATCCAAGGTTCAGATGTGCGTGTCCTCCAACACCGGGCGCTTTTCGCTCAACCTGACGCCGCGGATCGCTTCGTCGGACGCCTCCCGTCCGCGCGAAATCGAGGTCGTATTCGCCACGGCCGGCGGAGACCGTCAGGCCAGGCGCTGGGACGGGCAAACTGATCTCGTGTTCAACGGTCGGGTTGTCGATGACGCCTGCGGCGCAGGCGGCAATGTGTCGATCGAGTTTCGCATCGACCAACAGAACCTGATCGCCGTCGTCGCCGGCGACTACGTGAACCAGATGCGATTCACCGTCGAGCCCGCGTGACCGATTTGCCCCTTCGCCGCCGTTCGGCGCGCGCCCTCGCCCTGTCCGCCTGTCTGGCGCCCATGTCTCTGGCGCTGGCCGCCGCGCCCGCAGACGCCTCCACGCGTCTGGAGGAGATGTCGGCCGCCAGCGTCCCCTCCCCGCCGGCCGCGCGCGTGCAAACCGCGCCTCCACCGGGTTTTGAAGGCCTGAGCGACGAGATCGATACCCTGTTCGACGTCACCGTCCAGGGCCGTGCGACAGGATCGTTTCGCGCCGTTCTGTCGAACGGTTTCATCACCTTCGCCGAACCGGAAGCCGTGGCGGCCTCGCTGGACGGGGTCATCAGGCGCGAAGCCGTCCTGGCGCTTCTGTCCTCGCCGCTGGACCTCAACGAGCAGTATCGATGCTTCTCGGGCCAGACCCTGGGGTGCGGCCTGCTTCCACCCGGCATGAGCGGCGCAATCGTTGATCCGCAGCGCTTCTCCGTAGAGCTCTTCTTCCTGGCCGCCGACACGGTGATCGAGCAGCGGCCTGCGCTTACCCTCGGACGTTCCTCGTCGGAGGGGCTCACCTTGGTCCAGAATGTGGGCCTCTCGTTCGCCACGGCCGACTTCTTCGGCGAGGCCCTCGAATACGGCGGCGCTTTCGACACCTTCATCAGCCTGGGCCAATCCGCCTTCATCGCCCAGACGCTCGTGTCGAGCGGCGACGGCGGCTCGCGGCTCAACCAGGCTCATGGTCAGCACATCTGGTCGGACCGGATCCTGCGCGGGGGGTTGATTGAGAACTTCAACGCCTCCCTCCTGACCAACTACCGCATGGTCGGATCGGATTTCGGCGTCTTCACCTCGCCCTTCGAGGGCGACGAGCAGTTCAGCGCCAGCCCGCTGGACGTGGTTCTGCCGCGGGATGCGGATGTCGAAATCCGGCGAAACGGGGTCCTGCTGTCGGTCAAGCGGTACGGGGCGGGGCCTCAGCGCCTCGACACCAGCATGCTGCCCACCGGCGCCTATGCCGTCGCCATCACGGCCCGCGCGGACGGCGTCGTCGTGGTCGACGAAATCCGCTCCTTCTCCAAGGCCGGCGGCCTGCCGCCGGCCGGAAAGACGGACTTCACGGTCGGCGTCGGCCTCTATGTGCCCGATCAACGATTCGATGGGAGCCTGAAGGAGCAGTTCCTGCCGGAGGTCGAGACAGACGCCCTCATCCTTTCCGGCAGGGTCGCGCGCCGTATCGGCGCGACCTCGGCCGCCGAGTTCACCCTGCTGGCGGTGGACAGCCAGACCTTCGGCGAACTGTCGGTGCGCTCGATCTTCTCGCGTTTCGAAGGCATTGCGGCTGTCGCTGCGGGCAGCGACGGCTCCCACGGGGCCAGCCTGACCGGAAACCTGACCTTCGGCGACGCGCGTCTGTCGCTCACCGCCCGGTCCATCAGGATGGACGCGCCCCTGATCGGCGCCCCGGCGTCGGCCTCGCGCTACAGGGCTTTCGTCAGGCCGGAAGATTCCTTCCTGGCCTCGGCCCAGTTCCTGGTGAGCGGCGGGTCCCTGAACCTGTCGGCGTCCTATTCTCAGGTCGAAGGCTTCGAAGATCGCTACAGCGCCGCCTTGAGATACAATCGACCTCTCGAGATCGCCGGCCGTAGAGCCCTGCTGAACACCTACGCCCAGACGACCGAGCAGGACACCCGCGTTGGCTTCACCCTGACCTTCGGCTTCGGCGTCGGCTCCCGCACCAACGGCACGGCGAGCCTGGGCCTGGAGCAGACCTCTACAGATAGCGAAAGCCTGCGCGCAGGCCTGTCGCCGGTCGCCAATGTGAGCGTTTCGCGTCGGGACGAATGGCGGGACTTCAACTTCACCAGTCAGGGGGGGCTGTCGACCAACGCCGACAACGATCGTATCTACGCCTCCACGCTGGTCGCATCCCGTATCGCGACGGGTGAAATCACGGCCCAGCACATCAGCACGCGGAGCGGCGATTTTTCGACCGTCTACGGCAGCGTCCAGTCCGGCTTCGCCATCGGCGGCGGGGCGGCTCAGTTCGGGATGGCCCGCCCCGGCGAGGCCGTCATAATCGCCGAAATCCAGGCCGACACGTCCGACAGGCTTATCGATCCGGCATCCGGCTACCGCGTCCGGGTCGATTCCCAGCCGGCGGACCTGTTGCGGCCGGGCGCGCGGACGGCGGTCGGACTGCCTGCCTACGCTGACTATGAACTCACCCTCACGCCGGAGAACGCTCCGCCCTTTGATGCGGATCTCTCGATCCGCCGGGTCACGCTCTACCCCGGCAATGTCGTACGGCTGAAGTTCGACGCCAAGCGGGAATACACTCTCTTCGGTCGGCTGGTCGGACCGGACGGCTCGCCGCTAGAAGGGGTGCTGATGCGATCGGGAGGCGACCTGACGGCGACGGACTCATTCGGCTATTTCACCATTACAGCCCTCGGGGATGGACGGATCGAGTTCAGGCCCACGGAAAGCGTCGCCTGCGCACCCCTGGACGTTTCAAGCCTGATCGGCGCCCAGAACGAAACCCTCGCCTTCCATCGCCTCGGCGATGTGGAATGCCGAACCGCCGATCCCTCGGGGCGTTGAGGCTGGCCGGCTGCGCCCGCGACGGAGCGGGCGTCGGCCCGCGCGTCCCCGCGGGCGGCCTTGACGCCTAACGCCTGACCCGGTGTCAGAGGTGGATCGCATCATCCATGCTGATGTATTCCGCAGAGAGAGCGACCATCTCAGCGGGACGATTCGGATGGTGACGGGCCCTATAGAGGCGGCGTCGGCGGCCGGAGGTCCCGGCCGCCGACGCCAAGCCCCTCAGTCGTCGGCGCCGTCGACGGCGTTGGCGACCAGGGCGCGCCAGGTGGGGTCGGTGTCGTCCACCAGGTCGACATCGTCCAGCAGGGCCACGGCGCCGTCGCCGTCTGGCAGGATCAGGCCCAGCACCTCCATGGTCTCGCCGTCCGAGCCGACGTGGGCCTCGGCCTGAACGATGACGGCGGCCTGCTCGCCGTCCTCCTCCCACCAGATGACCGGCTGCGGCAGGTCCATATCGATGACGCGGGGGTCCTCGGTATCGCCCAGGGCGAAGACCGCCCGGCGCGCCTGCACATCGTCGAGGGTGGCGATCCGGTCGCGAAAGGGCTTCAGCCGCGTCCAGTCGTCGACGTCGAAGCCGCCGCCGTCTTCGTCCAACAGGTCATCGCCCTGGCTCATGCGCCGCTCCTCGTCTGAAGCACGCTCTCTAGCGCCGAAGGCGACGGATGCAACCGCCTCGGGCCTCTATTCCTCACCGAAAGGCGGCGGCAGGACGCCGGCCTTGAACAGGATTTCGGCCTCCTCGTCGTAGTCCCCCAGTTCGGTGTCGGCCGAGACGGTGAAGGCGACCACCCCATGCCGCAGGGGGGCCAGGCGCTCGGCCTTGCGTCGGGCCTCCTCGGCGTCCTTGCAGCCAATCTGGGGCTCGGCGCGCACGACGCCGTTCTTGGCCTGAACATAGGCCTGAACAATGTGAACGGTTTCGGTCGCCATGGTTCAGCCGCCGTAGCCGCGGCCGCCGCCGCCGAAGCCGCCGCGCGAGACGACGGTGGTGCGGCTCTGCACCCGGCTGGGGGCCTGACGGGCCACGTCGCCGTGCTCGCGGCCGTTGGTCAGGGTCTTGCCGGTGCGATAGTCGCGATAGGTATAGCCGCCGCCGTGACCGTTGGAATACTGGCCGTCGCGGTCACGATACAGCGGTCCGCCGCCGCGATAGCGCCCGCCGTCCAGCATCTGACCGATGATGAAGCCCGTCAGCAGCGGCGTGAAGAAGGACCCGCCGCCGCTCTGGTTGGGTTGGCACTGCGAGGGCCCCCACTGGCCTTCGCATTCGGATTGGGTGGCGTAGCGCGGCGCGGTCTCGGCGGCGGCCTTCTGGGCGGCGGCCTGAGCCGCATCGCACTCGGCGTCCGAGATGTCGTTGGCGGCGCGGCACTCGTCCAGCGAAGTATAGGCCTGAACCGGATCAGGCTCGGGCGCGGCGACCTGGGGCGCGCCGCAGGCGGCCAGAGAGAAGCTGGCGGTGGCCATCAGGCTGCTGACGTGCAGGACGCGCGAGCGCTTCAGTTTGCGCATGGTTCTGGTTTCATTCGGCGTGGGATCGGTCATCGCGCTTACGCCGTCATGCAGGCGGCGTTCAGCAGCCCGACGCAGATGGAGATGGCGGCCAGATAGACCGCGGCCGCGATCTCGCCCGCCTCGATCCGAACGACCAGGTTGCGGAAGGCCATGCGGCTGATGGTGACAAAGACCAGGATCTGGATCACGCCGGCCAGCAGGGCCCAGGCCGCGAACTCCATCAGGCTGACAGTGTGCGACAGGGCCGAGGCCAGGGGCAGGACATAGCCGATCAGGGCGCCGCCCAGGGCAATGGCGGCGGCGGTGTTGCCTTCGCGGATCAGGGTATGCTCGTGATACGGCGTGACCCACTGGTAGATCAGCTTGAACGCCACGGTGAAGACCCCGGCCATGGCGAAGGCGATCAGGAAGGCGATCGCCCCTTGCTGAAATCCGAACCAGTCAAACATCTTGCTTCTCCCCAGGCGCCGTCAGGCGCGGAACTCGGCCATTTCCAGCGGAATGCCGATCATGATTTCGTGCGTCGTCTCGCCGCCCTCGGGCTGCTGCTCCAGGGCGATCATCAGTTCGCGCCCGCCCGCCAGTTCCCGCGCATACAGCATGCAGGTCTGGAAAATCCTGGCATAGGGCGTCGCCGCCGCGCGGTCGTCCCAGATGGTCTCCCACAGGGTGACGGGCGGCTGGATCGCGTCGCTTTCGGAAAACCAGAAGCGCGGATAGTCGGGCAGGTCTTCGGCCGCGCCATGAAACACCGGCGCAGACAGGCGGTCGCGCCAGACGCGGCGCTCGCGCTCATGGGGCGGATAGGCCGAGGTCCAGGGGATGAACAGCGAAAAATCATAACAGTCGAGGCCCGCCGCATCGGCGCTCATGGCCTGAAGCATGACGTGGTCGTCGGTGTAGAAGCGGTGGACGAAGGTCCCGTCATCCAGACTGACCAGCCCCTGGGCCGTGATGTCCAGCACGTCGCGGTCCAGGGTGAAATGCGTCTCGTCGCCCAGCCGACGCCAGGCCAGAGGATCCAGCGCCACGGTGCGGCCCACGGTGATGTTGCGCACCATGGCCAGAGCCGGGGCGGGCGCGGCCTTGTTCGATTGTCCGAAAAGCTTCTTGAACATGGGCGACTATCTAGGCCTGCCGCAGGCCGACTGCGAGCGAACAGAGGCCGTGCGACCGAATGATGCGGATCATGGCCTGAAATTCCGTCCTGCATTGCCCAATGTCAAGCGTTCATGTTACGCGTTACATGAAACATGACCACACCCCCTACCCCCTCCTCCGCCGCGACCGAGCGCATCCGTGCGTGGCGACAGGCGCGCCGCGAGGCCGGGCTGGTCAAGCTGGAGCTCTGGGTGCCCGAGGCCGCCCGCGACGACGTCAAGGCCGCCGTCCGCGCCATTGTCACCGATTCCACGCGCGGCCCCCATCTTGCCGGGCGGCAGCGCCGCCCCACTTCTGACCCTATCCCTTCTGGAGACGACCACCACATGGACGCCGTGATCGAAACCCCCTGGACCGTGCCGGCCATCAAGGCGGCGATGGACGCCTCGCCCCTGGTCCGCGACGGCGAGATGACCCTGCGCGTGCTGGAAGGCGCCGAGCCGGTGCTGCTGGCCACCATGCACGAGTACGGCGACCTGCCGGTCTATCTCAGCGTCGGCGGCGCCCAGATCGTCTGCTCGGTGCTGCTGTGGCCCGTGGCCGAACAGGCCGACCGCCACGCCTTCAACGAGTTTCTGCTGAAGGCCCAGCGCGTGGTGCCCCTGTCGAACTTCGCCATCACCAATGTCGGCGGCGAGGACGTCTATGAGCTGATGGGCGAACTGTCGTGCAAGACGACGCTGCAAACCATTTTGATCGAGTTGCGCACCCTGGCGGAAAACGCCATCGACGCCACCGAACTGCGTGAAACCTTCGGCGCCGACGCCGCCTGATCCCGGAGACCCCACCATGTCCATGCTCAGAAAACTCTCCGCCCTGTTTCGCGGCGCCACACATGACGCAGCGCAAGGCGTCGTCGACGCCAATGCGCTGAAGATCCTCGATCAGGAAATCCGCGACGCCGACAACGCCCAGGGCAAGGCGCGCGACGACCTGGCTGGTCTGGTGGCGCGCCGCCGCATGGCCGAAAACGAAATGGCCAGCTTCCACGACCAGATCGCCAAGTACGAGAGCTCGGCCCGCTCGGCCCTGGGTCAGGGCAAGACCGATCTGGCGCGCGAAGTCGCCGGCCGCATCGCCGAACTGGAAGTCGAAATCTCGACCCGCGGCCCGCTGATCGAGGACATGAAGACGGCCGAGACGCGCCTGCGCACCGCCATCACCGCGACCGACCAGAAGATCGAGACGCTTCGTCGCGAGATCGACATCGTCAAGGTCAACGAGTCCGTCCAGCGCGCCCAGACCTCGGTGGCCCTGAACTCGGCCGGCGCCAACTCGCGCATCGGCTCGGCCGCCGACAGCCTGCAACGCATCAAGCAGCGTCAGGCCGTGCAGGAAGAAAAACTGCGCGAGAACCAGGCCTTGGAAGACCGTCGCACCGGCGCCGATCTGGACGCCAAGCTGCGCGACGCCGGCATCCTGCCCGGCCATTCGTCGGCTGACGACGTTCTGGCCCGCCTGACCCAGAAGGACGTGACCATCGTCACCCCGCGCATTGGTCAAGCGACGCCCGACAAGGACCCGGCCTGATCCATGCAGCGTCTGCGCCTTGATCCCCGCCCCGACTGGGACGCCCAGGCCGACAGCCTCGGCTTCACCTGGCGGCACACCGGCGGCGAGCTCTATTGGGACGAAACCGCCGCCTACGCCTTCACCATGGCCGAGGTCGAGGACGGGATCGAGGCGCCGACCGAGGAACTGCACGGCTTCTGCCTTGATCTGGTGGCCGAGGCGGTTCAGTCCGAGCGGCTGATGGAGCAGCTCGACATCCCCGAGCCCATGCGGGACTACGTGGCCGACAGCTGGAAACGGGGCGACCCGTCCCTCTATGGCCGCTTCGACTTCGCCTATGACGGCACGGGGCCGGCCAAGCTGTATGAATACAACGCCGACACCCCGACCAGCATCTACGAGACCGCCGTCTTCCAGTGGCTGTGGCTGGAGGATCAGATCAAGGCGGGCGCCCTGCCCGCCGACGCCGACCAGTTCAACAGCCTGCACGAGAAGCTGGTCGATCGCTTCCGCGCCATCTTCCCCAACGGCGGCTTCGTCCACTTCAGCTCGGACGCCGACTTTGTCGAGGATCGCCAGACCGTGCGCTTCCTCGAAGACCTGGCCCAACAGGCCGGGCTGGAGCCGCAGTTCGTCGCCATCGACCAGATCGGCCTGAACGCGGACGGTCAGTTCGTCGATCACGAGAACTGGATCATCCAGGCGCTGTTCAAGCTCTATCCGTGGGAGCAGATGCTGCGCGACGACTACGCCGCCCCCCTGCCCGGCGCCGGCGTCCTGATGCTGGAACCGGCGTGGAAGAGCATCCTGTCCAACAAGGCCATCCTGCCGCTTTTGTGGGAACGCCACGCGGGCCACCCCAACCTGCTGGAAGCCTATTTCGAGGACGACCCGGCCCACACGGCGCTGGGCTCGTCCTATGTCCGCAAGCCGCTCTTCTCACGCGAGGGCGCCAACGTCGAACTGATCGAACAGGGCCGCAGCACCGCCGAGGTCATCGACGGCGGCTATGGCGAGGGACGCTGGATCCGTCAGGCCCTGTGCAACCCGCCCAGTTTCGACGGCAACCACGTCATCGTCGGCTCCTGGGTCGTCGGCGACGAAGCGGCGGGCATGAGCCTGCGCGAAGACGTCAGCCTGATCACCCGCAACACCTCGCGCTTCCTGCCCCACTTCATCCGGGATTAGGCCGGCCCAGGCGATCAGCCGCGGCTTGAGCGGCAATGCGCGACAAAGCCGCCGATGAAGCGGGCCAGACGCCGACGCGCCGCCTCGTCCGTCAGCCCGCCTTCAGCGTCAAAGGCTTCGTCAGCGTGCGGGATCAGCAGCCGCCCGCCGAACCAGGGCGCGGTCCCCAGGGTGCGCAGGACCGGCAACCAGGCGGCCTGGCTCATCACCGTGCCGAACGGGCCGGGCGAGGCGCCCAGCACCGCCACCGGCCGTCCGCCGAACACCCCCTCGATGTCCGAGGCCGGGCGGCTCAACCAGTCGATGGCGTTCTTGAACACGCCAGGGATGCCGTTGTTGTATTCGGGCGTGAACAGCAAGAGGCCGTCGCAGTCGGCGATCAGAGCCTTCAGCGCCACCACCGCCTCGGGCAGGCCCTGATCCCGCTCGACGTCGCCGTCATACAGGGGAATGCCCCGGATCGAGCCCTCGACCAGTTCCACCCCTTCGGGCGTCAGCCCCTGCGCCGCCCGTAGCAGGGCGGTGTTGTAGGAGGCCGCCCTCAGGCTGCCCGACATTCCGACCAGACGCATCCGTCGTCCTCTCCCATAGCCCAAGCCCGCGCTAGGAGACGCAGCTGCCTTGATTTTTCAAATGAAAAAATGGCGACCCCGGAGGGACTCCAACCCCCGACCTCGGCTTTAGGAAAGCCTTGCTCTATGCAGCTGAGCTACGGGGCCGTCTCGGATCGTCACTAGCCGGTCGCGCGGGCGAGGGAAAGATGGGCGCCGTCGATTTGGCGCCCGGCAAGAAACTCCTAGCGATTAATCCCCGTTAAGCTACAATATGTTGTGGGGAACAAAGCCTGAATCGGGCCGTGTCGCTGATTCGGTCATGATTCGTTTCGCGCTCGTTCCATGCGCTGGAAAGCTTCTGTTCATTCTTGGCGCCCCTCTGCGGTTTCGCTTGAGAAACCCGCGGCCCTTCTCCACCTTGAACCCGACATGAGCGACCGTTCCGCAGGCATGGCCCCATCGCGCGTCACGGCGATCCTGGGTCCCACCAACACCGGCAAGACCCATCTGGCGGTCGAGCGGATGCTGGGTCACGCCTCGGGCATGATCGGTCTGCCGCTGCGCCTGCTGGCGCGCGAGATCTATGAGCGGATCGTCAAGCAGCGCGGGGCCGCCGCCGTCGCCCTCATCACCGGCGAGGAGAAGATCGTCCCGCCGCGCCCGGCCTATTTCGTCTGCACCGTCGAGGCCATGCCGCTGGAACGTCAGGTCGAGTTCCTGGCCATTGACGAGATCCAGCTGGTCGCCGACCCGGAACGCGGCCACGTCTTCACCCAGCGCCTGCTGCACGCGCGCGGCCGGTTCGAGACCATGTTCCTGGGGGCGGGGACCATGGCCCCGCTGATCCGCGCCCTGGTCCCCGAGGCCGAGATCGTCACCCGCGAGCGCCTGTCCACCCTGTCCTACGCCGGCTCCAAGAAGCTGACCCGCCTGCCCCGCCGCAGCGCGGTCGTCGCCTTCTCCACCGAGCGCGTCTACGCCATCGCCGAGCTGCTGCGTCGTCAGCGGGGCGGGGCCGCCGTGGTCATGGGCTCGCTCAGCCCCCGCACCCGCAACGCCCAGGTCGAGCTGTTCCAGTCGGGCGAGGTGGACTTCCTGGTCGCCACCGACGCCATCGGCATGGGGCTGAACATGGACGTGGACCATGTCGCCTTTGCGGGCTTGAGGAAGTTCGACGGCACGCGCACCCGCTGGCTGCACGCGTCTGAAATCGGCCAGATCGCCGGGCGCGCCGGTCGCCACCTGCGCGACGGCACATTCGGCGTCACCGGCGAGGCCGAGGACCTGGACGAGGACATCCTCGAACAGGTGGTCACTCACCGCTTTGATCCGGTCGAGGCCGCCGAGTGGCGTCACGGACGACTGGACTTCGACACCCTGCCCGACCTGCTGCGCTCGCTGACGGTGACGCCTCAACGCTTCGGCCTGCGGCTGACGGCCCAGGCCCTGGACGAGACCCTGCTGCGGCGCTTCGCGGCGGATGAGGACGTCAAGAAGGTCGCACGCTCGCGCGGCGCCCTGATGCGGCTGTGGGAGACCTGCCAGCTGCCGGACTTCCAGAAGACCACCCTGGACGAACACGCCCGCCTGTCGAAGGAGATCTTCACCGCCCTGACCAGCCGTCGCGGGCGCCTGACCGAGGACTGGGTGGCCCCCCGCTTCAATGATCTGGACCGCGACGACGGCCAGATCGACCAGCTGTCGGCCCGCCTCGCCGGCGTGCGCACCCTGGCCTATATCGCCAACCGTCCCGACTGGATGGATCAGGCGCAAGGGTGGCGCGATCAGACCAAGGCGCTGGAAGAACGCCTGTCTGACGTCCTGCACGAACGGCTGACGGCGCGCTTTGTCGATCGGCGCACCACGGCCCTGATGCGGGCGCTGAACGTGCGCTCAGACACGCTCGCGGGCGTGGCCGACGACGGCGAGGTCACGGTCGAGGGCGAGGTGGTCGGCCATCTGGAGGGGGTGCGCTTCACCCCCGACGCGGGCGGCTCGGCCCTGGCCGACCGCGCCCTGCGCCAGGCCGCGACCCGCGCCGTGGGGCCGGAGATCGCGCGACGTCTGGGCAAGCTGGCGGCGGAGGCCGACGAGGCCTTCAGCGTCATTCCCAACCCGCGCTCAGGCGGCGGCGATGTCCTGTGGAAGGGCGCCCTGACGGCCCGCATCACCAACGACGATCCCTTCGCCCCGCGCGTGCGGCTGCTGGGCGACCTCGGCCCGGTCCCGGCGCGCGAGCGGGCGCAGCGGCGCATCGAGGCCTGGCTGGCGTCGGAGGCCGGGCGCGCCCTGCGTGAGCTGCGCCGCCTGCGTCAGGCGGTCGACAACGGGACCCTGACCGGCCTGCCGCGCGGCCTGGCCTTCCGCCTGATCGAGGCGGGCGGCGTCATCCCCCGCGCCGAGGTCGAGCGCGATCTGACGGCGCTGAGCCAGCACGAACGGCGCACGGTCAAGACCTTCGCCATCCGCATCGGCGCCCACTCCGTCTGGCTGCCCGGCGTGCTGAAGCCCCGCGCCCGACTGCTGGCCCAGGCCTTTGTGACCGAACCCTTCCGTCCCGGCGGCGAGGCCTTGGCGCCCCTGCCCTCGCCTGCCCCCTCTCCTCGCGCGCTGTCGGCCTTCGGGCGTCGCGCCGTCTGGTCGTGGAGCGCCCCTGTCGAAGCGCTGGAACGCCTGGCTGACCTAGCGCCAGGCAAGGCGCCGCTGTCGCCCGAAGCCCTGGCCGAACTGGGCTGGACCGCCGAACAGGCCAAGGCCATTCAGATCGCCCTGCGCCTGCCGCGCGCCGACAAGGCCCCGCGCCTAGGCCAACCCGCCCCGCCACCCAAGGACTCGCCCTTCGCGGCCCTGGCCCAACTGACCCAGCCGCCCCCGCCTCCGCGCCGCCAGCGCCGCCCGAGGCGCAAGGCCGCCTCCGCGTGACCCCCGCCGCCAGAGGCGAGGACAGCTGCCGTATCGACCTGTGGTTATGGCGCGCCCGCTTCGCCAGGACCCGCAGCGTCGCCGCCGCCATGGTCGAGCGCGGCGCCATCCGCCTGACCCACCGCAGCGTCCAGACCCGTCTCGACAAACCCAGCCGCAGCGTCCACCCCGGCGACGACCTGCTGTTCGCCCAAGGCGGGCGGCTGATCGCCGTGCGCGTGCTCCATCTAGGCGAAAGGCGCGGCCCTCCCGAGGAAGCCCGCGCCCTTTATGCGGCGCTCGACGCGCCTGACGACTGATTTCCTTCCTCCCTGTCGCGCAGCGAAGGGGAGGTGGCGCGGCGGCGAAGCCGACGTGACGGAGGGGGCGACTCGACGGCTGACGTTTGCGTCACCCCCTCCACCGCTACGCGGTCCCCCTCCCCATTGCATGGGGAGGAAAGCCTCAGACTGCCGGCTTCACGAATTCGCCTTCGATGTGCAGTTCGACCTCGTCGCCCAGCGCCGGCAGGCCGAACGTGATGCCGAAGTCGGAGCGCTTGATCTTGGCCTCGCCGTCAAACCCGGCCTTGTAGCCGCCGCGCGTCTGGCCCGCCTGATTGAACTCGACCTCCATGGTCACCGGCTTCGTCACCCCGCGCAGGGTCAGCTCGCCATAGACCATGGCCTCGTTCGGCTCCGACGGATCGACGACGATGCGGGTCGAGCGGAAGGTGGCGACCGGGTGGTTGGCGGTGTCGAAGAAGTCCGCCGTCTGCAGGTGACGGTTCAGCCCGTCCGAGTTGGAATCCACATCCGTCAGCGGAATGGTCGCCGTCAGGCTGCTGGCGGAAGGGTTGGCCGGGTCCAACTTCAGCTCGGCCTGCACGTTCACGAACTGGCCCGTATAGGTCGAGAAGCCCAGGTGATCGACCGACCAGGTGATCTTGCCGTGGGCCGCGTCCAGCCTGTAGTCGCCGGCCTGAACCTCGGACGGGATCTTGGTCAGGGCCGCCTGGGCGACAACGGCGCTGCCGGCCAGAAGACTGAGGGCCAGGGCTGCGGCGCCGGCACGAACGACTGCGGAACGAGCGATGAGACGCATGGGCGAACCTCCTTCTGAGCGATGATCTGTAATCGCAAGGGATGCAGTCGAGCCCCCTCTCCGTCAAGCGCGCCGCGCCTCGCGACCGCGCCCCTTGGTTGACAGTTGTCGCCGACGGGGCCATTTGCCCGCCCTCGACCTTGGATCGCCGCCAGAGAGCCCGCTCGACCGCCATGACCTACATCGTCACCGACGCCTGCGTGAAATGTAAGTTCATGGACTGTGTCGAGGTCTGTCCGGTGGACTGCTTCTACGAGGGCGAGAACTTCCTGGTCATCGCCCCCGACGAATGCATCGACTGCGGCGTGTGCGAGCCGGAATGCCCCGTCGACGCCATTGTCCCCGACACCGAGGACGAGCCGGACGGCAAGTGGCTGCAGGTCAACGCCGAGTACGCCAAGGTCTGGCCCAACATCACCGTCAAGGGCACGCCCCCCGCCGACCGCGAACAATATGAGCGCGAGACCGGCAAGTTCGAGAAATACTTCAGCACCAAGCCCGGCAAGGGCTCCTAAGGTCCGAACACAATCCGGTCACAAAGTGCCGGAACCGCTCAGTCGTCCTGTGGATGTTTTGAGATTTCCTAATTTTATGATAGGTTCCTGCCTATTCGAAACGGGCGGTTCCGCAGTCATGCGCGCCGCCCGCGTTTGCGACAGTCCCCCGCCGAACAGACGGGGTCGGCCAGAGGTTCGGTGATCCGCTTTCGCTTCTGATGTGTGACCTGACCGCCCAACCGACGGAACCAGTTTCCGGCGGCGGGGTTGTTTTCGCCCATCGGCTGCATTCAGCGCCTCGCTTCGCCCCTGTTCCGGGAAAGGAATGACATGACGAGCAAGACCGGTCTGGAATTCAAGGTTGGCGATGCGGTGGTCTATCCCGCCCATGGCGTCGGCAAGGTCGCTGCGGTCGAGACCCAGGAAGTCGCCGGCATGTCGCTGGAAGTCTATGTCGTGACCTTCGACCACGAAAAGATGACCCTGCGCGTCCCGACCAAGAAGGCCAAGACCGCCGGCCTGCGCACTCTGGCCGCCGACGACACCGTCACCAAGGCCCTGACCACGCTGAAGGGCCGCGCCCGCGTCAAGCGCACCATGTGGTCGCGCCGCGCCCAGGAATATGAAGCCAAGATCAACTCGGGCGACCTGATCTCGATCGCCGAGGTGGTTCGCGACCTGCACCGCGCCGACACCCAGCCGGAACAGTCCTATTCGGAGCGCCAGCTCTACGAATCGGCTCTGGACCGCATGGCCCGCGAAGTCGCCGCCGCCAACAAGATCGACAAGGACGCCGCCGTCGCCCTGCTGGCCAAGTCGCTCAGCGCCAAGAAGCCGGTCCCGACCGCCGCTGAACTGGAAGCCGCCGCCGCCGAGGCTGAGGCCGAAGCCGCCTGATCCCTGGCGATCACCGATACGATCAAGGCCCGGCGGAAACGCCGGGCCTTTTTCTATGCGCGAAGCCACAAGCCTGGCCTTACCGATGTTTCACTAGGCGTTCGCGGCCAGCCTCCTAGTCTCAGGTCCACGGGCGCTCGCCCGCGACATGACTGGACACTTGATGATCCGCCTGACCCTCTGCCTGGCCGCCGCCTGCCTGACCCTGACCGCCCCGGCCTGGGCGCAGCAGACCGCCGCCGCCGATCGCACCGCCACACTGAACACCCTGCTCGACGAGGCCATGGCCGAGAACCCGGGCGTTCCCGCCATGGCGGTTCTGGTCATCCGCAACGGCGCCGTGGCGGAACAGGCGGTGCGCGGCGTGCGCGCCAGCGACGCGCCCGATCCGGCCCTGGCCGATGACCGCTGGCACATCGGCTCCGACGCCAAGGCCATGACCGCGACCATGATCGCCCGCCTGGTGGATCGCGGCGTCCTGTCCTGGTCAGCACCGCTGAAATCCCTGCTGCCGGGCGTCGCCATGCGCCCCGAATACGAAGACCTCACCCTGGCCGATCTGCTGTCGCACCGCGCCGGCCTGCGTGATCTGGACGACGACGCCGACGCCGCCCTGCTGGAAGCCGCCTTCGTCGATGCGCGCCCCCTGCCCCAGCAGCGCCTCGCCTTCGCCGCCACAGCGCTGAACGAAGCCCCCATCGGCCCGGCGCGCGGCGAGTCCGTCTATTCCAACAGCGGCTATGTCCTGGCCGCCGTCGTCGCCGAACAGGCGACCGGCAAGACCTTTGAACAACTGATGCAGGCCGAGGTCTTCCAGCCCCTGGGCATGAGCGTCGCCTATGCCCCGTCCGAACGCGGCCAGATCCTTGGCCACCTCGAAGGCCGCCCCCTGACCGGACTGCGCGCCGACAACCCGCCGCTGATCGCCCCCGCCGGCGCCGTCAAGCTGAGCATGGCGGACTGGGCCCGCTTCGCCATCGACCAGATGGCCGGCGAGAGGGGCCGCGGCGCCCTGCTGCCCGCGCCCTCCTACGTCGCCCTGCACGCGTCCCAGGGCGACACCGCCGCCGCCCTCGGCTGGGGCGTCCGCAACAGCTGGCCGGCCGAATCTCCCGTGCGCCTGCTGATGCACGCCGGATCGAATGGTCACTGGAACGCCCTGATCGCTCTGTCGCCGGATCAGGAGGGCGGCGTGCTCATCGTCGCCAATGCGGCCGGCCCCGAGGTCGAAGCCCTGCAGACCGCCATCCTCATGATGCTGATGAGCGACGTGGTTCAGTCGTCGGCGGCGTCACGCTAGAGGCTCGTAAGTTCACGGCGCGCCCCGACAGGGGCGCGCCGTCTTCGCGACAATCCCGCCCCTCAGGCGCCCGGCCTCAGAAATACTCTGCGCCCGCCGGGCACTGGGCCGCCACGCGTCGTGCGGTGATGCTGGCGGGGATATAGGGGGTGCCGCGCATCAGCTGGGCGCCGCCGTTGAAGTGGAAGCTTTCGCTCTGATAGGTCCCGTTCAGGCGCACATTGACGCGACGGCCCTTCTTGTCCTGACACGTCCCTTCAAAGCGAGCGCGGCCGTCGGCCACCTGGCGCGTCGAATAGGTGCATTTCCAGCGGTTGGTCGACAGGCCGCCGAAGAATCGGTTGATCTCGCTGGGACGCACGCACTTGGTTTCGGTGTCGCGGCTGCCCAGGGCGCTGGTGGTGTATTCCCAGTATCCCGGCAGGACCGGCTGGGCCGCAGCCGCCGTCTGGGCCTGGGGCGCCGCCGCCGGCGCGCCCAGCATGACGGCGCCCGCCACGACGGGGGCGGCTGCGGCCAGAATGCGGGCGAAGGAAACAGGCAGCGTCTTCATGGTGAGCGGCTTCCAATAGGTCTTCATGCGATCCTCTATATAGCAGGTCGTTGAACGCCGGCTGAACGAAGGCGATCCCCCGCGGTCATCTCCGCCCGTCATCCCCGGCCTGACTCGACTCCAGCCTTGACGGGCTCCGAGTCATTCCTCTATACGGCCACCTCTCTCGCAGGGGTCCGCCCGCTGCGAACACCTGTTTCATGCGTCCGCTCACGTATCGCGGATGTGACCTTGAGGATCTTAAGATGTCGCGTCGTTGCGAACTCACGGGTATCGGCCCGATGGTCGGCCACAATGTGAGCCACTCGAACATCAAGACCAAGCGCCGCTTCCTGCCGTCGCTGAAGACGGTCAAGGTGGCTTCGGAAGCCCTGGGCCAGACCTTCTCCCTGCGTATCTCGAACGCTGCTCTGCGCACGCTCGACTACAAGGGCGGCCTGGACGTCTTCATCGTCAAGGCGCGCGACGAAAAGCTGTCGACCGCCGCCCTGCGCATCAAGCGTCAGGTCAAGGCGAAGCTGGCTGAGCAGACCGCCGCTTAATCAGCGCCGTCTGACAAGATTTGAAGAGGCCGGTGGAAACGCCGGCCTTTTTCTTTGCGCGTTTGCCGGCCCCGGCTACGGTCCAGCAACGCCTGCCGGAGCCGAAACCTTGCGCCTGACCGCCGCCCTCTGCCTAACCACCGCCCTGCTCAGCGCCCCGGCGCTCGCTCAGGAAGTCGCGCCCGCGCGCGACTCGACGTCCTTCACCCTGTCCAGCGGCACGCCGCGCACGACGGAACAGCTGGCCCTGCGCTTCGACAAGGCCGACCTCAGCTTCAAACTTCTGCCCGAGACCCAGTCGATCGAGGCTGTCGCCGTCCTCGACTTCACGGCGGAGGCCCCCGTGGCCGCCGTGGTCGTCGAACTGGACACGCTGTTCGCCATCGCCGCCATCAGCGTGAACGGTCAGGCCGTCGCCGACTGGTCCAACCTAGAAGGCCGCCTGACCATCCCCCTGGCCCAGCCCCTGACGGCGGGCCAGACGGCTTCCGTGCGCATCGCCTATGCCGGCCGCCCGCATCAGGCCCAGCGCGCCCCCTGGGACGGCGGTTTCGTTTGGACCACCACGCCCGACGGCCAGCCGTGGATCGCCAGCGCGGTTCAGGGCCAGGGCTGCGACCTCTTCTGGCCCTGCGTCGACCATCCGCAGGGCGAACCGGACCGCGTCGACCTGCACATCACCGTCCCGTCCGCCCTCAGCGCTCCCGCCAACGGCCGCTTCCTGGGCAAGACCGACAACGGCGACGGCACGACCACCTGGAACTGGACCGCGCGCCAGCCTGACACCTACGCCATCAGCCTGAACGTCGGCCCCTTCGTCGAGATGGCCGCCGACTACCCCAGCCGCTTCGGCAACACCGTGCCCCTGCGCTTCTGGCGCCTGGCCTCGGACGACCCGGCCAAGGCCGCCGCCCTGTTCGCCGAGTTCCCCCAGCAGCTCGACTTCTATGAGGCGACCATCGGCCCCTTCCCCTTCGGCGACGAGAAGATGGGCGTGGTCGAGACCCCGCACCTGGGCATGGAGCATCAGACCATCAACGCCTACGGCAACGGCTACAAGCTGGACGGCAAGGGCTATGACTGGCTGCTGCAACACGAACTGGCGCATGAATGGTTCGGCAATCAGCTGACCAACGCCGACTGGGACGATATGTGGCTGCACGAGGGTTTCGGCACCTATATGCAGCCCCTCTACGCCCGCTGGCTGAACGGCGAGCGCGCCATGCAGTCCGAGTTGCAGACCATGCGGCTGACCCTGTCCAACCGCTTCCCCGTGGTCTCGGGCCGGCCGCAGGACGCCGCCACCGTCTATGACGGCGCGACCGGGCCGGGACTGGACCTCTATTACAAGGGCGCCCTGATCGCCCACACCCTGCGCCTCTACATCGGCGACGACGCCTTCTTTGAGAGCCTGCGCCGGCTGGTCTATGGCCGCCCTGATCCCAAGCCCGGCAACTTCGCCCCGCGCTACGCCACGACGCCGGAGTTCATCGCCATCGTCAACGACGTGACGGGCCGCGACCTCGGCTGGTTCTTCGACGCCTATCTCTATCAGGCCGCCCTGCCCGATCTGGTCATGACCCGCGACGGCGAGCGCGTGACCCTGGAATGGAAGACCGGCGACGGCCGTCCCTTCCCCCTGCCCGTGGATGTCGAGGTGGACGGCCGGACCCGCACTCTGGCCATGACCGACGGCCGCGCCGCCTTCACCGCCCCCGCGGGCGCCCACATCCTGCTGGACCCCGGCTCGAAGGTGCTGCGCCGCCTCGACTACCTTGAGGTCTGGAAGGCGTCGCAGGCCGCCCCCGCCGCCGCCCACTGACCCCAAAACGCAAAAACCCCGCAGCCGAAGCTGCGGGGTCCATGCCTGGCTTCAAGCCGCTGATCAGTATTTCAGCGCCAGCTCCAGGCCGAAGGTGCGCGGCGTGTTGAAGTTGCCGTAGTCGCCGATGGTGCCGCGGTTCGACGGATCGCGGCGATAGACATACTGCTCATCCAGCAGGTTGCGCGACCACAGGGCCACTTCAACCTCCGGACCACCGGGGCGGGTGGCGATGTCCGTCAAGGCCAGGCGGCCGTTGACGATGAAGGAGCTGTCGTTCTTCAACTCGAACTGGTCAAACGCCTGGGTCGCGTCGGCGTAGTTGGCGTCCAGGTGAGCCTTGAAGGTCGCCCCGAACAGCGGCGCCGTGTAGTCGGCGGCAAGGCTGAAGGCGTTCTCCGGGGTGAAGGCGATGAAGACCTGCTGGACGACGCCGCTGAACGGGTTGCGGGTCGGCGGCACTTCCGTGTCCGTATAGGCGTAGGAGGCCGACACGGTCAGGCTGTCGGTGATCTGGGCCAGACCTTCCAGCTCCAGTCCCTTGATCTTGGTCGTGCCCGGTGCGTTGATCGTTTCCAGGGTGTTGCGCGTCGAGGCGCCGATCACGGTCACCAGGCTGAAGTCGATCTGGCTGTCTTCACGCTCCGAATAGAAGGCGGCGGCGTTCAGGCGCAGACGGTGATCCAGCCAGTCGCTCTTCAGACCCAGCTCATAGGAGATGATGTCTTCCGGACCGAACGAGCGATAGGTCAGCGAGCGCGAGCTGGCGCCGCCAGCGCGGTAGCCCGTGGCGTATTTGGCGTAGACGTTGACGTCGTTGCTGAGATCATAGGCCACGGTCAGCATCGGGTTGAAGCGTTCGTTCTTCTCGTTGAACGTGAAGTTGGTCGCCGCATTGTTGACCTTGGACAGCACGCCCGACTTGTCGTCCCAGGTGAAACGGCCGCCGGCGGTGACGTGCAGGGCGTCGTTCAGAACCGCCGGGGTCCAGGTCGCCTGACCATAGACGGCCTTGGATTCGGATTCGGCGCGGCTCTGACGGTCAATCGAGCGGAAGCCGCGGATGGTCGGCGTCGGATCGTTGATGGTGTAGCCGGTGCCGTCGGCGTTCCACCTGTTGGTCGACGGCGTCGAGGCGTCGTCCCAAGCGGTTTCCTTGAAGTAGTAGAGGCCGCCGACATAGTCGATGCGGTCGCCCAGCGAGCCGACAGCCTGGAACTCCTGGCTGAACTGGTGCTGCCACAGACCCGCCAGCGAATAGCGGCTGAAGTTGGCGTTCGGACCGGTAATCGGCGGACGGTGAGCGCCGGCGATGTTGTCGTACTGATCGACGTCGACTTCGCGATAGGCGGTGATCGAGCGCAGTTCCAGATTGTCGTTCAGACGATACGACAGGTGGGCGTCGACGCCGCGGGTGTCATCGACGCTCCACTGCTGCGGCACGCCGATGTCGGCGACCTTCATGATGCTGTCGCCGTTGACCTGAACGATCGGGGCCAGGGCGCGGATGCTGCCCGACGGCACGCTGGCCGAGGTCCAGGGCACGACCGTCAGGCCGTTGGGGTTGAAGTTCAGCAGTTGGCTGTAGAAGGGGGTGTTCTTGTCCTTGCCGATGTCGGCGGCCAGGTCGGCGGTGAAGCGGTCGGTCGGGGTCCAGCGCACCTGGGCGCGCATACCGCGACGGTCATAGGCGCCAAAGCCTTCCTCGCCAGGCAGGATGTTCTTGGTCACAGGCCCCTGGACCGAGATCACGCCGTCCATCTTGATCGCGAAGTCGCCAATGGCGGCGAAGTCGACGTGCAGTTCGCTGTTGTAGGCGTTCAGATTGCCGACGCCGGCGCGGGCGCGCATCCCGAACTCGCCCGTGGGCTTGCGCGTGACCAGCGACAGGGCGCCGCCCTCGGTGTTGCGGCCGAACAGGGTGCCTTGCGGCCCCTTCAGGACCTCGATGCGTTCGACGTCCAGCAGAGCGGCGCCCAGGCCGTGCTGACGGCCCAGATAGACGCCGTCCACATAGACGCCGACGCCCTGTTCGCGGGCGGGCTGGTTGGCGTCGTTCGGCACGATGCCGCGGATGCCGATGGTCAAGGCCGACTGGCGGGCTTCAAAGGTGGCGATGCGCAGGCCGGGCACGGCGCCGTCGGCCAGGTCCATCAGGCTCTGCACATGACGGTCTTCCAGCGCTTCGCTGTTCAGCACCGAGATGGCGATGGGCGTCTTCTGCAGGTTGGTGGCGCGCTTGGTCGCCGTCACCACCACGTCCGGCAGTTGCGTGTCGGACACGACGTTGGACGCGGCCACGGCGCCCGAAGCGGGCTCTTCCGACACCGGCGCCTCGGGCGCGGCCTGGGCCTGTCCGGCCAGAGCGAAGGAAAGCGCCGCCAGAGAAACGGCCGATGCAAAACGTATCATGTGGGAACCCCTCCTCGCGCTTGGTTGCGTCGAGTTGACGGGGCGTTTAGTCGCAGTCGGTGAAGCGCCCGCGACCGATGGACGGCGCCGACGCGACAGGTTCGCGGCGCTTTCGCAACCACCGCTCCGTCAACGGAGCGAAAGACCGCCCGGCAGAGGACGCGATCTTCACGGGCGGTGTCCCGACCGCGCCCACGCCCAACTCAGGGCTCCAGCTCGATGTCCCAGTAGAGGTAGTCCAGCCAGCTCTGGTGCAGGTAGTGGGGCGGAAAGCGGCGACCGGCCTCCTGCAGCTCCCACGCGTTGGGCTGATGGGCGGTGCGGCGCAGCAGGGGCATGCCCGCCTGCTGCGGCGTGCGCCCGCCCTTCCTCAGATTGCAAGGGCCGCAGGCGGCGACGATGTTCTGCCAGGTGGTGCGGCCGCCGCGCGAGCGGGGAATGACGTGGTCGAACGTCAAATCCTGGGCCAGGCCGCCCTGACCGCAATACTGGCAAGCGAAACCGTCGCGCAGGAAGACGTTGAAGCGGGTGAAGGCGGGCTTGCGGTCCTGATCGACATAGGACTTCAGCGCAATCACGCTGGGCAGCTGCATCTCGATCGAGGGGCTGCGCACCACCTTGTCATAGGTGGCGACCACGTCGACCCGCTCCTGCCACACCGCCTTGACCACTTCTTCCCAGGGCCAGATCGACAGCGGGTAGTAGGACAGGGGGCGAAAGTCGGCGTTCAGCACCAGGGCGGGAAAACCGGACGGGGGGCGGGTCAGGACCTGCATCAGGCCCTCCCGCTCATACGGGGGGATCTTGAGGCGACAGGAGTGAGGACACGTCTCCTTTCCTGGTCTTGGCTCTAGCCTTGCGCCGCTAGCCTACGCCCGATTCTCCCTTGTCGCCATGACCGACATGCAGCGTTTTCGTGACGCCGCCGCGCCTCAGTTCCGCGTCGGGGCGCTGGGGAAGGCCGGGAGGCTCCAGCCCCATTTCAAGGCGCCGGCGCGCAGGGCGAAGCCCGCCAGGACCGCCGCGCCCACTGCCGGCCAGGTCGGCGCAGACAGGGCCTTCAGGCTGACGAACAGGCCCGCCGACAAGAGGGCGGCGGTGATGTTCAACTCGCGCCGCAACAGGATCGACGGCTGCCCCGCCAGGACGTCGCGCACCACGCCGCCGAAGCAGGCCGTCAGCACGCCCATGACGACGCAGATCAGGGGCGCCACGCCATAGGTGGCCGCCTTGGCCGCCCCCATGACGCCATAGGCCGCCAGACCGACCGCATCCAGCCACAAAAGGGCGCGGAAACGCCAGCTGCGCGCCCCCAACATCCAGAAGGCCGTCGCCGCCAGCACGCAGACGGCGATGTAGCGCCAGTCCTGGACCCAAAAGACCGGCGCCCCGATCAGCAGGTCGCGCAGCGTCCCGCCCCCGACCCCGGTGATGGCGCCGAAGAAGGCGAACGTCACCAGATCATGCTTCTCGCGCGCGGCGGCCAGGGCCCCGGTCGCGGCGAAGACGGCCACGCCCGCGAAATCCAGCAGCGGCAGAACGGTCTCGGGCCGGGTCAGATCGGCGTCAATCAGCGGGGTCAAGCGGCGGGTCCTCCAGCGCGATATCGCCGCGCTTGACCCCTCCATACCATCCCCAGAGCAGATGCGCCGCCACCCCGCGATGCGGCCGCCAGATTTCCGCCCGCGCATAGGCCTGCTTCTCGTTGGGCCGCGCCTCGCCGGAGTCGGCCCAGCGCATCGCCTCCTGCAAGGCCACGTCGCCGCCGGGAAAGACGTCCAGCCGCCCTTCGCAGAACATCAGAAAGGTCTCCGCCGTCCACTTGCCCACGCCCTTGATGGCCACCAGGGCGGCGACGGCCTCGGCGTCGTCCAGCCGCTCCAGATGGTCGAAGTCGATGCGGCCCTCGGTCTGGGCGCGCGCGATTTCATGGCCGTATTTCGCCTTCTGCCCCGACAGGCCAAAGGTCCGCAGGGTCTCGACGTCGAGCGCCAGCACGGCGTCCGGCGTCACCACGCCGCCCAGCCCCTCGACGGTCCGCTTCCAGATCGAGGCGGCGGCGGCGACCGAGACCTGCTGCTCCACGATCATGCGGAACAGGCCCTCATACCCACCGGGCCGCAGCCGCCACTCGAATACAGGGGTCGAGGCGTGCGCGCGCGCCAGGGCCGGATCGGCGGCGGCCAGGGCCTCGCGGGCGGCGGCGATGGAGGCAGGGGTCGGGGCTTTGGCCATGCTGCATGCTAGGCCCGCCTGCCGTCATTCGAAAGGAGGCCGCCCGTCCCCCATTCTGACCACGGCCGGAAACCGCTAGGCTGCCCCCATGTTCGCCACCCGCTTCGCCCCCTCGCCCACCGGCCGCCTGCACCGGGGCCACGCCTTTTCGGCCCTAACCGCCTGGACCGCCGCGCGCGAAGCCGGGGGCCGCTTCGTCCTGCGCATCGAGGACATCGACCCCACCCGCTGCAAGCCGGAATACGAGGCGGCCATCTATGAGGACCTGGCCTGGCTCGGCCTCGACTGGGAGACGCCCGTGCGCCGCCAGTCGGAGCACCTGGCCGACTACGCCGCCGTCATCGACGCCCTGGACGCGCGCGGCCTGCTCTATCGCTGCTTCCGCACCCGCAAGGACATCCTGGACGCCATCGGCGACGCCCCGCACGGCCCCGCCGAAGCCGTTCGCCCCGGCCCCCACGCGCCCGAGGACGAAGCCCGCCTGCTGGCCGAGGGCCGCCCCTACGCCTGGCGACTGTCGCTGGACCGCGCGCGGGATGATCTGGGCGAAGCCGACTGGAACGCGCTGTCCTTCGTCGAGGAAGGCGAAGGCCCGAACGGCGAAACCGGCCTGATTCACGCCAGGCCCGAAACGGCGGGCGACGTGGTGCTGGCGCGCAAGGACGCCGGGACCGCCTATCATCTCGCCGTCACCCACGACGACGCCTTGCAAGGCGTCACCCACGTCATCCGGGGCCTTGACCTGTTCGAGGCCACTCACATCCAGCGCCTGATCCAGGCTCTGATGGGCTGGGCCTCGCCGACCTATCGCCATCACCGTCTGCTCACCGGCCCCGACGGCCGCCGCTACGCCAAGCGCGACCGGTCGGTGACGCTCGCCGAGCTTCGCGCGGGCGGCCTGACGCCCGAGGCCCTGCGCGCGGAACTGGGGTTCTAGGTTTCGATCCTCCCCCGTTCACGGGGGAGGGGGACCGCCGCAGGCGGTGGAGGGGGCGGATGCATCCGCATCGTCCCGCCATCTTCTCACATCGGCAGCCTGTGCCTGAAACGCAGCGCGCGATCTCGCCCCCTCCACCATGCTGCGCATGGTCCCCCTCCCCCGCTACGCAGGGAAGGATCGAGTATGGCCAGCGCCTTCTCTTCCAGACAAAAAGAAAGACGCGGAACCGGCTGGTCCCGCGCCTTTCAATCTCAGAACCCTGATCGGGTTCTTCGGCCTTAAAGAACCTTGAGGTCCACAGCCGAGGTCTTGCCGCGCTGGTTTTCCAGCTCGTATTCGACCTTGGCGTTTTCATCGAGGCCTTGCAGGCCAGCCTTCTGAACCGCGGTGACATGGACGAAAACGTCCGAGCCGCCGTTGTCGGGCTGGATAAATCCATAGCCCTTGGTCGGGTTGAACCACTTAACCGTGCCGGTCGCCATCTTAGCGTCTCCGTAAACGCGCTTTGCCAGGCGGATTTCCACGCGGGATAATCCGTCAGTCCATCTGGACAAGCTCGTTCAGGCGAAGGAGCGAGACGCGGGTTTGGACCCCACGCAAAATCCGGACTGCCCGACTTTGTCACCCGACTATCCACAGGTCGTCAACTGTAAAGCGACGCCCGCCGCACAGCGTTTCGGTTAACGCCCCACCCGGCTGTCCGTGTCTCAGAGGGCGCGCAACAGGCCCATGGCCAGGGCCTGACAGGCGGGTCCGCCGCGCCCCCCGTCGTTCGACAGACCGAACAAGGCCCGCCCGCCCGCGGCATCGACGATGGCGATGGCGTGCCACATCGTGTTCGAACCCTCGTGCGCGATCGCCGGCCCCTTGGCCCAGGGCTGGGGCGGCAGGGCGATCCAGCCGCAGGCGTAGGATTGGCCATCGGCCGGCGTCGTCAGCCGCCGGATCGTCTCGGGCTTCAGCCAGCCGCCGCCCTGGCTCAGGAAGACCTGCAGAAAGCGGCCATAGTCCGCCGCCGTCATGTGAACCGTTCCCGCCGGGCCCAAGGCCAGCGGATTGTCGGACCCGTCGTCGCCCGGATTCATGGCGATCGCCGTCTCGCCCATACGGCGATGGCCCCAGGCGTTGTCGCCGCCAGACGCACTGAACCTGGGCGCCCCGAACCCCGCCGAGGTCAGGCCCAGGGGCGTGAACAGCTCAGCCTGCATCGCCGCCTCCCACGCCCCGCCGGTAATGGCCTCGATGGCGGCCCCGATCACAACATAGTTGGCGTTGCCGTATTCAAAGGCTCCGCGCGTCCCCGACGGCGGCGCGGCCAGGGCCTTTTCGACGATGGCGCGGCGCTGTTGCGGCAGGGACCGGGCATCGGCTCGCGCCGTCATCAGCCAGGCCATGCCCATGACGGCCTCGTCCTTCAGACCCGCGCTATGGCTCATGAAATCGTCCAGCGTCGCGCCGTCCCAGCCGGCGTCGATGCTCAGGCCGGGAAAGGCTTCGGCCACCGGCATGGCCCAGCGCGCCCGCCCCTGCTCCACCAGCCGCGCGAACACCGCCGCCGTCATCGCCTTGGTGTTCGACCCCAGGTGCCAGCGCTCGTCCGCCAGCGCCGAGGCGTCCTGCCCAACCCGCCGCACGCCGCGCACGCCCGACCAAGCCAGTCCCTGCGGCGTGACCACCCCGCCCGCAAGCGCCGCCGGCTTCACCCCGTCAAAGGCTGCGGCCAGCGCCGCGTCAAAAGCCGTCACCGACTCAGCGGCGGCGGCGGCGGGCAGGACGCTGGCGGCGGCGCCGGCGGCGATGACATGACGGCGATTGATCATTTCGGGCTCCCTTGCGTTCCACACACAACAGCCAGGCTGGCGGCGCCAATGAATTCGCCGCAAGCTTCGCCTATCGCGACAATGGGACGCTTACGTCATGGCCAAGAC
The DNA here is from genome assembly GCA_029203145.1 of Candidatus Brevundimonas phytovorans. Taxonomy (NCBI): domain Bacteria; kingdom Pseudomonadati; phylum Pseudomonadota; class Alphaproteobacteria; order Caulobacterales; family Caulobacteraceae; genus Brevundimonas; species Candidatus Brevundimonas phytovorans. The sequence goes on along the minus strand of CP119309.1, from coordinate 411,647 downwards.
CGACTACGAGGACACCCTCGAAGCCCTGCAGATCCAGCTCGTCGAGACCCAGGCCTGGGCCATCGAACAGGGGCTGAAGATCGTCATCGTCTTCGAAGGCCGCGACGCCGCCGGCAAGGACGGCGCGATCAAGCGCATGACCGAGTTCATGGCCCCGCGCCAGACCCGCGTCGTCGCCCTGCCCAAGCCCAACGACCGCGAACTGACCCAGTGGTATTTCCAGCGCTACGCCCCGCACCTGCCCGCCGCTGGGGAAATCGTCTTCTTCAACCGCTCCTGGTACAATCGCGCCGGCGTCGAGGCCGTCATGGGCTTCTGCACCCCGGCCCAGCACGAACGCTTCCTGCACGACGCCCCGCACTTCGAGCGGATGCTGACCCAGTCGGGCACGACCCTGATCAAGCTCTGGCTGGACATCAGCCAGGACGAGCAGGCGCGGCGGCTGGAGGAACGCACCACCCACCCGCTGAAACGCTTCAAGGTCTCTCCCCTGGACGCCGAGGCCCAGAAGCGGTGGAGCGACTATTCCACCGCCCGCGATCAGATGCTGGAACGCACCCATTTCGACTATGCGCCCTGGACCGTCGTCGCCACCGACAACAAGAAGAAGGCGCGGCTGAACATCATCCGCCACGTCCTGCAACAGCTCAACCGCCCCGGTCTGGAGTGCCAGAAGCCCGATCCCGACATCGTCTTCCCCGCCGACCAGGCCAAGGGCCGACTGGCAAAGTAGAGGCTGGACGCAATCGCCCTCAGTCGTCCCCGAACAGACGGCGGTTCTTGTCGACGAAGGCGCGGATGGCCCGGGTCAGCGGCCCGTTCTGACGCCCCTTCAGATAGGCCCAGCCCGCGCCGGCCCCGATCAGGGCGCCGCCCGTGTCGACGATCAGGTCCCACATGGTGTCGACCAGACCCGACTTCTGCGTGTTCAGGCCGAACAGCTGATCCAGGGTGAACTCCCAGATCTCCCACACCGCGCCGATCATGACGGCGAAGCAGAAGGCGAAGAAGGCCACGGTGAAGGGCGCCGCCGTCAGCCGGTTTCCCTTGACCAGCATCAGCATCAGCAAGGACCCGACCAGACCAAAGGCGATCGCCGAGCCGCCATGCAGCACCACGTCCCACCACCAGTAGCGCTCATAGAAGTCCCCCACCTCTCCCAACAGAAGCGTGGCGCACAGGAAGGCGGCGATGGCGCTGACAAAGGCCGTCGGCAGGGTGACGCCGATCCTCTCGCCCACCCAGATCGGAACCAGCGACAGCAGCAGCGTCCCCGCCGCCACAAAGGTGATGCTGAACGCCCCCGTCAGGAACCCGCCCACCGCCGCCCCGATCAGGATGACCCAGGTCAGATACAGGACGATGGGCGGGCGGTTCGGTTGTCGAGGCAAGGTCATCGGCTGGCTCCTGCCGTCAGGGTTCGACGCAGCCTAGGGCCTCCCGGGGTTGGGCTTCAAGGCGGCGCTTTTCCCGGGCCCGCCGCGACGCGGGCTTCACGCCCAGCAACAGACCCAGCCAGCCGGCTCGCCGCGCGATCTCATAGGTCGCGAAACAGCCCAGGAAGGTCCCCGCGATCAGCAGCCCGGCCTCCAGCGGCTGCGGCAAGCCGACGGGCGCCAGATGGTGCGCCGCCACGACGATGATCGTCTGGTGCACGATGTAGAAGGGAAAGACCCCGATCGTCAGATAGCGCAGCACCGCCCCCCCCCGGTTCAGATAACGCGCGCCATAGCCCAGGATGGCGACGATGAAGGCCCATTGGTCGGCGGCGTAGACCAGGCGCATGGCGGCCTTCAACGCCTCGGGCGGCATGGCGTCGTCCGCGCGATAGGTCCAGGCGTAGGCCGCCCACCCCGCCCAGGCGGCGACGGCCAGGATCAGGGCCGGACGGCGCAGCCGCTCAAAGCCCGCCTTCAGGACGTCGGACCGCGCGGTGAGAAAGCCGAACAGGAAGGCGCTGAACGACAGGGCGTGGTTGTACCAGTCGTCGACCAGGGCGTGGGTGATGGGGAAGGCCGGGGCCAGCGCCCAGCGGATCAGGGCCAGCCAGACGATAGGCCAGATCAGCAGCCCCCAGTTCCTGAGCACGCGCTCCGCGCCCGATTGCAGGGCCGGCAGCAGACGCTGACCCAGCAGCAACAGGCTCGCCAGCGCCAGGCTGTAGGCCAGCAGATAGGCGACGAACCACATATGGTTCCACGTCGGCGTGATCAGGCAGCCGTCGTCGCCGCACCAGCCGCCCGACGCCGTGGCGTATTTCGGCCAGAAGTTCTGAAGCATGGGCGAATGGGCCGGATCGGCCACGCCCAGACTCTGAAGGCTCTCGAACACCTGATAATAGCTTTGCGGCGGCACGATCACGAGCATGGCGAAGGCCAGCGGCGGCGCCAGCCGCAGCAGGCGCGACCCGGCGAAGCGACGGGCGCTTCCCGCCCCCTGCCGCGCGAAACCGTCGAACAGAAAGCGCGTCGCCGCCCCCGACACCAGAAACAGCAGGGTCAGCCGCCAGGGACTGGTCAACTGCATCACCGGCTCCAGCGCCTCGACGGGACGCGGGCTGTTCACATGCCATTCCCACGGCACGTAAAACATGCCGACGTGGTAGAGGATCAACAGCATGAAGGCGCCGACGCGGATCCAGTCCAGGTCGTGACGGCGCGTCGGCGGCGGGGATGGGAGAGCGGACATTGGGGGCGACCTTCTGATGAATGAGAATGCGAGGTCAGGGCTCTCATTTCGGCCCAAAGAGGCGCAATCGGCGCGGGGCGTCCGGCGCCGTCGCGGGGCCGACCTGCCGATGTCAGGGACGAACGGCGCGCCCTCGGGGATGAGCGGATGGCGGGCGCGGATGGCGGGGGCGGACCGGCGCGACCTGATCCTCGGCTGGACCCTCATCCTGGGCATCACCGCCGCCTTCATGGTGGTCAATTCGCTGACCGTGCTGACCGATTCCCCCTCCCTTCGCCTCTGGGCGCCCTGGGTGTGGGAGGGGACCAGCGCCCTGTCGCTGGCCCTGCTGATCTGGCTGCCCTGGCTGGCCGCTTCGGCGGCGCCGACCGCCCTGCTGGACGACGGCTGGCGCGGACGCGGCGCCTTCCTCGCCCTGCATCTGACGGCCGCCCTGCTCTACAGCCTGCTCCACGTCGGACTGATGGTGGCCATGCGCCACGGGGTCTATGCGGCCCTGGGCGAGGCCTACGACTACGGCCCGCCGATCCAGCGCTTCGTCTATGAATTCCGCAAGGACCTGCTCAGCTACACCCTGTTCGTGGGCGTCTTCTGGGCGGTGCGCAGCCTGCGCGAGGCGCGCGAATCCCCGATGCGCCCGGTCAGCTTCGACATCCGCGACGGCGCCCGCCTGATCCGCGCGCCGCTGGACGACATCCTGGCCGTGACCTCGGCGGGCAACTATGTCGAGTTCATCCTGGCCGACGGCCGCCGTCCGCTGATGCGCGCCACCCTGGCCGCCGTCGAGGTCGAGCTGGAACGCTGCGGCTTCGTGCGCACCCACCGCTCCTGGCTGGTCAACGCCGCGCGGATGAGCGGCCTGCGCCCCGAAGGCTCGGGCGACTGGACCGTCGAGCTGGGATCGCTGGAAGCCCCCCTGTCGCGCCGCTACGCCCCGGCGCTGGACCGGCTGAAGGCCGAGCGCCCCGGCCCGGTCGCCTAGACCTACTTCAGCCCGTCTTCCGCCAGCGTATGCGCGACGATGGCGTTGGCGTGGCCGTGGCCCATGTCGTGCTCGTTCTTGAGCAGGGTCACCAGTTCCATGTGCTTGGCCGGATAGCGGGCGCGGACCTCGGCCTTCCACTCACTGATGGGCCGTCCGTACTTCTTCTCGATGGAGGGGAAATAGGACGCAGGGCCCGTGATCGGCGCTTCGGTCATCGGCGGCTCCCTCCAGTTTGAAACGCCACTAAGCGCAGCATGGCCGTGTCGCGCAATGGCCTTCGCATGACGCCGGTTGGACGCAGCCCCTTCACCCGCGCCCGCCTCAGGGTCTAAGACCCCTGCATGAGCACAGCCCCGCTTCCCGACGCCGCCCGCCAGAACTGGGTGGACCGCTACGCCCCCGAGGGGCTGAAGCCGTGGCTGAAGCTGGGCCGCTTCGACCGGCCCATCGGCACCTGGCTGCTGCTGCTGCCCGGCTGGCAGGGCATCATGCTGGCCCTGAACCAGTACGGTCGCCCCTTCGGCGGCTATGAGCTGTGGCTGATCGCCGGCTTCGCCATCGGGGCCTGCCTGATGCGCGGCGCCGGCTGCGCCGTGAACGACATCGTCGACCGCGACTTCGACGCCCAGGTGGCCCGCACCGCCCTGCGCCCCATTCCGGCGGGCCAGATCAGTGTCAAGCAGGCCTGGGCCTTCGTCGCCGGTCTCAGCCTGATCAGCCTGTGCATCCTGCTGACCATGAACCTGATGTCGGTGCTGCTGGGCGCCCTGTCCCTGGGGCTGGTCGCCGCCTATCCCTTCATGAAGCGCATCACCTGGTGGCCGCAGGCCTGGCTGGGCCTGACCTTCAACTGGGGCGCCCTGCTGGGCTTTGCGGCGGCCACCGGCGGCCTGTTCTCGCTCGGCTGGCTCTATGTCCTGGAGGTCCGCGCCAGCGGCGACGCCTACTGGATGGCCGAGGGCCTGAACCAGATGGGCAACCTCGCCCTGTCGGCCCTGCTTCTGTACGCAGGCGGCGTCTTCTGGACCCTCGGCTACGACACCATCTACGCGCTTCAGGACATCGAGGACGACGCCATGGCCGGGATCAAGTCCTCGGCCCGTCGCCTGGGCGCGCAGGTCAAACCCGGCGTCGCCGTCTTCTACGCCCTGGCCGTCCTGCTGGCGGGCGCCGCCGGTTTCGTCGCCGGTCTCGGCCTCGTCTTCTACCTCGGTCTGGCCGCCTACGCCCTGCACCTGGCCTGGCAGGTCAAGGCGCTGAAACCCGAGGACGGCGTCCTCTGCCTGCGCCTGTTCAAATCAAATCGTGAGGCGGGATTGATCCTTCTGGCCGCCATCGCGTTCAACGGCCTAGCTTTATGATCTCGCCTAAGGAGTCCGGCATGATCCCCTCGCGTTCCGCTCGCATTCTTCTCGTCACCGTCGCCGTCGCGGCCTCGCTCGCCGCGTGCCAGCGCGCCGAGAAGAAGACGGCGGAGGCACCGAAGCCCGCCGCAGCCGCCTCGGCGGAAGGCCCGCTGAAATACGAGAGCGCCACCCCCTACGCCAAGACCAGCCTGACCCTGCCCGAGGCCATCAAGACCCAGCCCGAACTCTACGCCGCCCTCTATCGTCAGGAAGTCGCCGACCTGGCCAAGTACGCCGAGGGCGCCCAGGCCGACCGCACCGAGGCCGGCGGCGAAAGCGCCATGGGCCCCTATGAGAAGACCATCGTCTATGGCGATCCGGTCCAGACCGGCCGCCTGTTCAGCGCCATGCGCACCGATTTCGACTACTCGGGCGGCGCCCACCCGAACACGGTGGCCACGGCCCTGCTGTGGGACAAGACCGAGAAGCGCCGCATAACCCCCGACGACCTCTTCGCCAAGGGCGCCGACCTATCGTCGCTGGAACGCGCCCTGTGCGCCGCCGTCAACACCGCCAAGAAGGCCCGCCCCGGCGCCACCCCGGTCAAGGTCGGCGGCGACACCTGGTCCTGCCCGAAGCTGAAGGACCTCGCCATCGTCCTCGCCCCCGGCGATGCGGCGGGCAAGGCCGGCGGCCTGACCTTCCTGCTCGACGCCTATGCCGTCGGTCCCTACGTCGAAGGCGCCTACTACCTGACCCTGCCCGCCTCGGCCTTCCAGACCCTGCTGGCCCCTGCCTACGCCGCCGAGTTCGGCGGCCAACCGCTGAAGACCGGCGACGTCACCAACGACCTGCGCCCGAAGTAAGAGTTGGCACACGTCCCTGATCCTCCCCCGTTCACGGGGGAGGGGGACCGCCGCAGGCGGTGGAGGGGGCGGAAAACAGGCTGGCGGTCAGAGAACAGGAGGGCGGCGCCCATCGCTCGCCCCCTCCACCGCCTGCGGCGGTCCCCCTCCCCCGCTCCGCAGGGGAGGATCGCTCAAACCTCAATCCGCCAGAAACGCATCCACCAGCCCGTCCAGCCGCTCCGGCTGATCCGTCATGATGAAGTGGCGGCTGTCGTCCACGCGCACCAGCTTCACCCCCGGCAGGGCCGCATACTCACGTTCCCAGACCGCGTCGGCCAGCGCCGCCGGCGCCCCGCCGTTCGCGTCCGCCGCATAGACCGCCCAGACCGGCGTCGTCATCGCCGCCAGACCGGGCCGCGCGTCCGTCGTCATCACCTCGCGCATGGCCGAGGCCATGGCGTGACGGTCAGAGGCCATCGACCAGTCGACCATGGCCGGACGCGCGCCTTCCGTCTTCATCAGGCCGACCGCCGTCTGTTCCTGCTGCTGGCGGAAGTCCGCCGCGTCGGCGCCGAGGATCGCCGCCGCCGCCTGATCGGCGAAGGGCCTGGCCCCCTCGACCGTCGCCGTCGGCCCGAACATGGCGCTGAAGAAGGGCAGGCTGTCGACGCTCATCACTCGCCCGACCGCCTCCGGGTGCTGCTGCGCCAGCATCAGTCCAGCCAGTCCGCCCATGGAATGACCGATGACCGCCGGCTTGTTCAGCGTCTTGGCGTAACGGGCCAGCTCATCCACCGCCGGCTGAACAAAGGCGCCGTCGCCATGGCTCCACGGCTCGCCGGCAAACCCCGCCAGTTGAACCAGATGCACCCGGTGCGTCGCCGCCAGCCGCTGCGCCAACGGTCGCCACACCTCGCGCGAGGAGGCGAAGCCGGGGATCAGGATGACGTCCGGCCCCTGGCCGATCACCTCGACCGACAGCCGGTCCGAAACGAAGGCGGGCGCTTCGGCGCGCGCCGGTTCGGCATGAGCGGTCGAGAAGACGTTGCCGGCGGCCAGGGCGACGACCGAGGCCAGCAGGAGGGCGCGCAGGGTCGAACGCCCGTTCAGACGGTGATGCAGCATGGCGATATCCTTGTAAGGTTAAGCTGACAAAAGCGTCAGGCGTGCGGGTTCTCGAACACCTCTTCCACCGGCCGCGCGAACAGGGCGGCGATGCGGTAGGCGAGGTCCAGCGAGGGGTCGTGCTTCTCGGTCTCCAGGGCGTTGACGGCCTGACGCGAGACCCCCAGCGCCTGACCCAGCTGTTCCTGGGTCCAGTTGCGCTCGACGCGCAGCAGTTTCAGCCTGTTCTTCATCAGTTCGACGACCGCAGCATGGGCGCGACGCAGCCGAAGATGGCCCAGAACAGCGGATAGATCAGCCAGCCCTCGGCGTGCGGCGCCCCGGCAAAGCTCTCGCCAAAGCCCCAGGCGCTGAACAGCGTCATGGCCACGCCCGCCGAGACGATGAACTGCTTGGCCGTCACCGCCCGCACATATTCGTCTGAGTCGCGCATGAAGCTCAGGGTCGCCCAGATCTGCCCGGCGATCGGCGCCGAAACCGCCAGGGCCAGGACCCAGGCGGCGGGCTTGCCCTGGATGGCGTCAAAGGCCCCGCCGATGGTCGCCAGCATGACAGCGACATAGCCGCCCATGAAGGCCATGGTGCGGACCACATAGCGTCGGCCGGCGGGGGTGTTGCTCTGCTTGCCCATCGTCAACATTGGAAGGCGCTCCTGACTGAATGTAAGGACTACCTTACATCGCGCTCATGTCATGTCAACCTGACTTTTCGTCAGGCGCGCCTGACCTTGAATCTCGCCTCGCGCCGAACGCTCTTCTGCCCTAGACACCGCCCATGCGCCTGACCCCCGCCAACGCCCCCGACTTCATCGCCGCCAACACCCGGCTGCAATCCGTGCCGCACGCGCCGGAGATTTCACTGTGGCTGGCGGACGAGATCACGCCCCTGTGGCGCCTGACCGAGGAAGAGCTGGGCGCCATGGGCCTGCCCCCGCCCTTCTGGGCCTTCGCCTGGGCAGGCGGGCAAGCCCTGGCCCGCTGGCTGCTGGACCACCCGACCGAAATCGTGGGCAAGCGCGTCATCGACCTGGCCACCGGCTCCGGCCTGGTCGCCGTCGCGGCGATGAAGGCGGGCGCCGCCTCCGTTCTGGCTGCCGACATCGACCCCTTCTGCGCCGCCGCCGTGGCCGCCAACGCCCGCTCCAACGGCGTCGAGATCGCCTTCACCGACGCCAATCTGCTCGACGCCCCGCCCCCGCCCGCCGACCTGATCTGCGCCGGCGACGTCTTCTATGAAAAGCCGATGGCCGAGGCGGTCCTGACCTGGCTGAAACAGGCGCAAGCCAATGGCACGCGCGTCATCGTCGGCGATCCGGGCCGCACCTACTTCCCCAAGTCCGGCCTGACCCTGCTGGCGGAATACACCGTCCCCACCACCCGCGAGTTGGAGGATCAGGAGGTCAAACGCTCGCGCGTCTGGTCGCTGGACTAGTCGCCACGACTGGCGCTGACCGTCTTCAGCGCCGCCAGCGCCCGCTCGCGGCCCTCGACATGATCGACGATGGGCCGGGGATAGGTCGCGCCCAGCCGCACGCCTGCCTCGCTCAGCACCATAGGCGGCGCCGTCCACGGCGCGTGGATCCAGCGATCCGGCAGGCGCGACACCTCGGGAACCCAATGCCGCACATAGCGGCCCGTCGGATCGAACTTCTCGCCCTGAACCACCGGGTTGAAGACGCGGAAATAGGGGGCTGCGTCCGCCCCCGACCCTGCCACCCACTGCCAGTTCTGCACATTGCTGGCCAGGTCGGCGTCGGTCAGACAGTCCCAGAACCAGGCCTCGCCTTCGCGCCAGTCGATCAGCAGGTGCTTGATCAGGAAGGAGGCCGCCACCATCCGCACCCGGTTGTGCATGGTCCCCGTCGCCCACAGCTGGCGCATCCCGGCGTCGACCAGAGGATAGCCCGTCCGCCCTGCCTTCCACGCCGCCAGCCCCGCCGGATCGTCGCGCCACGGCATGGCGTCATACTCGGGCCGGAAGGCTCGCTCGGGCAAGGTGGGGAAGTGGTGCAGCAGGTGGGCCGAGAACTCGCGCCAGCCGATCTCGGCGACGAACTTCTCCGCCTCCGCCGCCGGAACCCGACCCTCGGCCGCCGCCGCCCGCGCCGTCTGGATCGCCCGCCACGGACCGATCTCGCCCCAGTGCAGATGCGCCGCCAGACCGCTGGTCCCGGCCCGATCCGGCCGGTCGCGATCCGTGGCGTAGGTCTTCAGGCCTCCCGCCACAAAGGCGTCCAACGCCGCCCTCGCCCCCGCCTCGCCCGGCGTCCCGACAAAGCCGGCGGACCAGTCGGGCCGGACCGGATGCAGACCCCAGCTCTCGATCGTCTCGCTCGTCACCCCGTCCGGAATCGTGATCGCCTCAGGCGCGTCCAGCCCCGCCGGAGCCTCGGCGGCGCTCAGCAGGGCCTTCAGGAAGGGCGTAAACACCTTGTAGGCCTGACCTGACCCGTTCAGCACCCCGCCTGGTCGGCACATCAGAGCGGCGTTGAAGCCTCGGCACTCGACGCCTTCCACCTTCAGCCCATGGGCGATGTCGGCGTCGCGGGCGAAGGCCTCGGGCTCGAACAGTCGGTTCATGAAGACCTGATCCGCCCCGGTCTCGGCGATCAGGCGATGCAACTCGGCCTCAGCATCGCCGCGCCGCAGGATCAGCCGCCCGCCGCGCGCCTTCAGCGCCGCATCCAGCGCCCGCAAGCTCTTGTCCAGCCACCAGCGCGAGGCCGCTCCAATGGCCCGCCCCTCCAGCCGCTCGTCCCAGACATAGACGGGCAGCACGCGCCGCCCGGTCGCCATTGCCTGATGCAGGGCCGGATTGTCGGCCAGCCGAAGGTCGCGGCGGAACCAGAGGATGACGGGCGGAGAGGATGACAAGCGACGGTCCTGACTGGGGTCTAGCCCCCGAATACGGTCCCGCGCCCCTGCTGGATCAGGCGTCTCGCGGCAAGACGGTCAGCACCCGCGCCATGAACTGGTGGAAGGCCTCCATATAGTCGCGCAGGAACTGCTCGGTCTCCGGCACGCTGACATTGCCGTCGTCGTCGATCAGGCCCGGCTTGAACTGGATATAGGCCTCGGGCGCATTCATCTGCGGCGCCTGCAGGAAGCCCAGGATGGGCCGCAGCACCTGCTGGCCGACCGCCGTGCCGATGGCGCCCGGCGAGGTCCCGATCACCGCCGTCGGCTTGTTGGCGAAGCTGTTGGTTCCATAGGGGCGGCTGGCCCAGTCGATGGCGTTCTTCAGCCCGCCGGGGATGGAGCGGTTGTATTCCGGCGTCACGAACAGGATGGCGTCCGAGCCCTTGATCGCCGCCTTGAAGTCATTGGCTGCGGCCGGATAGTCGGCGTCGTAGTCGTAGGAATAGAGAGGCAGGTCCGCGAACGAGATCTCGTGGAACTTCAGCTTCTCCGGCGCGACCTTGATCAGGGCCTTGGCCAGCTTGCGGTTGATCGACGCCTTGGCCAGGCTGCCGATGATGTATCCGACGTTATAGGTGGTCATGACGCGCCTTCGTGGCTGAGACGACGCCGACCGTCGCCTCTGGCGAAATGCCCTGTCAGGCGCCCCGGTTCCCCTTCAGACCGTGACCGCCTGCCGCCCTCGCCCCGCCTCGCCGAAGACCCGCAGATAGCGTTGGATCTCGGCCCGCTCGCCGGTGGCCTTCTCGACATTGTCCGACAGCTTGACCGCAGAGCGCCCGCCCGCCCGCGTCACCTTGCAGACCAGGGAGATGGGCGTCAGCTCCGGCATGGGCGCCGGGGCGCAGTCGCGGAAGTCGTTGGTCAGATTGGTGCCCCAGCCAAAGCTGGTCCGCACCCGCCCCTTGAAGTGGGCGTGGGTCGCCTCGATCGTATCCACGTCCATGCCGTCGGCGAAGACCAGCAGCCGCTCGCGCGGATCACGCCCCTGCGCCGCCCACCAGGCCAGGATCTCCTCCCCGCCCTCGATCGGCGGCGCGGAATCGGGCCGGAACCCCTTCCAGTCGGCCAGCCAGTCGGGCGCATCGGCCAGAAACGCCCTTGTGCCGAAGGCGTCCGGCAGGGCGACCAGCAGATTGCCGTCATAGGTGGCCCGCCACTCCTCCAGCACCTGATAGGGCGCCCGACGCAAGGCCGCGTCGTCGTCCCCCGCCAGGGCCGCCAGCACCATCGGCAGCTCGTGCCCATTGGTGCCCACCGCCTCCAGATCATTGTTCATGGCCAGCAGAACGTTGGAAGTGCCGATGAAGGCGCTCCCCAGCCCCTCCTTCAGCGCCTCGACGCACCAGCCCTGCCACAGAAATCCATGCCGCCGCCGCGTGCCGAAGTCCGAGATCGACAGCGGCTCAAGCCGCCGCAACCGCTCGACCTTGCCCCACAGCCGGGTCTTGGCCCGCGCATAGAGGACGTCCAGCTCGAACCGCCCCAGCCGCCACAGGGCCCGGCGGCTGCGCAGCTCGTTGAGGATGGCCAGGGCCGGGATTTCCCACAGCGTCACCTCGGCCCAAGCGCCCGAGAACTCCAGCCGAAACTGCCCGTCCGCCCCGCGCGACAGGTCGTAGTCAGGCAGCCGATAGTCCGCCAGCCAGGCCAGGAAGTCGGGCGTGAAGATCGACTTCACCCCATAGAAGGTGTTGCCGCCCAGCCAGATCAGCTCGCGGTTGGTGAAGCGCAGCGTTCGCGCATGATCCAGCTGCGCCCGCAGCTCCGCCTCGTCCACCTCCTCGGCCAGACGCACGCTGGTCGTCCGGTTGATGACGCTGAACGTCACCGGCACGTCGCGATGCCGACGCCAGATCAGCTGCAACATCAGCAGCTTGTAGAAGTCGGTGTCCAGCAGGCTGCGGACGATGGGGTCCAGCCGCCAGCCATGATCATAGGCCCGCTTGGCCAGGTCGACGCTCGGCATGGCCTCAATCCGCCTCGTGCTCGATCACCGCCTCGGGCGGGGCCTCGCTCTCGTTGACCAGCCGCCCTTCACGGGTCGGCTTGATGTAGGGCTCGGGCTGCGGCGTCACCGCGTTGCCCCGCATCAGCGACCGCCCGGCCGTCAGTCCGCCCGTCAGTTGCAGGTCCAGTCGCGCGGCGTCGCGACGGCGCACCTCGGCCACCGTGTCCGCCGCCTCGTCTTCCGACACGCCCAGATCGACCAGCACGGCCTCGCCGAACTTCAGCGCCGATTCAAAGGTTTCGCGGATGTGATAGTCGACGCCTGCCTCGATCAGGCGCAGCGAATGCCCCCGGTCAAAGGCGCGCACGAACAGCTTCACGCCCGGGAACTCGGACTTGACCAGTTGCACGATGCGGTCGGCAGCCTCGGGTTTGTCGACGCAGACCAGCACCGCCTCGGCCTTGCCCGCGCCCGAGGCCCGCAGCGTGTCCAGCCGCGTGCCGTCGCCGTAATAGACCTTGAAGCCGAAGTTGCCCGCCGCCTGGATCATCTCCACGTCGTTCTCGATGATCGACACGTCCACGTCGCGCGCCAGCAGGGGCTGCGACACCACCTGGGCGAAGCGGCCGAAGCCAATGATCAGCACCTGACCGCGCAGGCCCTCGGCGGCATCGACGCCCTCGGCCTCTTCCGGCGACAGACCCGCCTCCTTGGGCAACCAGCGCTTCATCGCCAGGGTGGTCAGCGGCGTCAGGGCCATGGACAGGATGACGATGGCCGTCAGGGCCGCGCTGGCCTGACCGTCGATCACCCCGCCCGCCGCCGCCGCGCCATAGAGGACAAAGGCGAACTCGCCGCCCTGCGCGAACAAGGCCGCCCGCTCGATCGCCTCATGGTGGCGCGCCTTGAACAGCCGCGCCACGACATAGATGACCAGGGCCTTGACCAGCATGAAGGCCAGCAGACCCGCCACGACGATGCGCCAGTCGGCAATCACCACCCCGATGTCCAGCGCCATCCCGACCGACAGGAAGAACAATCCCAGCAGGATGGCGCGGAACGGCTCCACGTCCGCCTCCAACTGATGCCGGAAGGTCGAGTCCGACAAAAGCACCCCGGCCAGGAAGGCGCCCATGGCCATCGACAGGCCGACCTCGTTCATGATCCAGGCCGTGCCCGCGACCACCAGCAGGGCCGCCGCCGTCATTACCTCGCGCCCGCCGTTCCGGGCCAGGAAACGGAAGGCCGGATTGATCGCATAACGCCCGATGACCAGCACCCCGGCCACCGCCGCGACCGCCAGGCCAATGGTCTGCCACAGGGGCGTGGCGCTCTCACTCGCCGTCCCGACCGAGGCCGCCAGAATGGCGACAATGGCCAGCAACGGCACGATGGCCAGGTCCTCGAACAGCAGGATGCTGACCGCCCTCTGCCCCTGCGGCGTCGGCAGGTCGCCGCGTTCTTCCAGCATCTGCACGATGACGGCGGTGGACGACATGACGAAGCCCATGGCCCCGACGAAGGCCACCGGCGCCGACACCCCTGCCGCCATGGCCGTCAGCGTCAACGCCAGACCCGCCAGCCCGACCTGGGCCGCGCCCAGGCCGAAGATCTCGTTCCTCATCCCCCACAGGCGCTTGGGCCGCATCTCCAGACCGATGATGAACAGGAAGATGACCACGCCGAACTCGGCGACGTGCAGGATGACCTCGGGCTCACGGAACAGGGCCAGGCCGAACGGGCCAATGGCCGCCCCGGCCGCCAGATAGCCCAGCACCGAGCCGAGCCCGATCTTGCGAAAGACCGGCACCGCCACGACCCCCGCCGCCAGCAGAGCCGCCACATGGCCCAGATCCAGTCCCGTCGTCGCCTCGGCCATCGCTCACCCTTGCCTCAAACCTGAGCCGCCATTGTGGGCACGAACCGTCGCGATGGCGAGCCTCGTTCGCCCCGCGCCGGAACCAGCCCCCGGCCGAGGGGTTCCAAGGGCCAGATCCGAACCGGCTGGAGATGCCCATGAAAATCCGCGACGTGATGAGCAAGGACGTGCAGGTGGCCCGTCCCAACGACACCCTGCAAGAAGTCGCCGCCCGCATGGCGGCGGGCGATTTCGGCTTCATCCCCGTCGCCGACGGCGACAATCTGGTCGGGGCCATCACCGACCGCGACATCACCGTCCGCGCCGTGGCGGCAGGCGCCGCGCCCAACGCCCGCGTGGTCGAGTTCCTCAGCCGCGACGCCCTCGTCGTCCGCGCCGACGACGACCTCAAGGTCGCGCTGGATCTGATGAGCTCGCGTCAGGTGCGCCGCCTGCCCGTCGTGGACAAGGACGGCCGCCTGGTCGGCGTCGTCTCTCTGGGCGACCTGTCGACGCGGGTGAAGGAAAAATACGCCGGCGAGGCCCTGGAAGAGATTTCGCGCTCGTCCTGAACCGCCTTTACCGCTCGCTAACCACGAGACGGAACCCGACGATAACGGCTGGCGCGCCATGCTGCCCCTTCGCAGGGGAGATTTCGGCATGGCGCGCGCACAGTTCCAGAAGGGCCAGAAGGTCTGGGTCGAGAGCGTCGGCGCCTGGGCGCAGATCGAAAAGGTCCTGCCTGTCTGGGCCAAGGGCTTCGATGAGCCCGTCCGCATCACCTACGAGGTCGGGCTGGGCCGCGAATTCCAGGCCGCCGAACTGCAACTGCCGACTGAGGACGCCGCCGCCACCGTCCTCGGCGACTGGCGCATCCTGCGCGCCCGCAACAAGTGGCAGGAACCGGCCGACTGCGCCCACCACCCCTTCCCCGGCTCCTATCCGGTGGTCGTGACCGACAAGGCCGACTGGGGCGGCTGGCGCGTGCCGGGCGCCGAGTATGACCGCGATCCTGAGCGGATCGAGTTCCAGTCGCGCCTGATCGCCGCCGCGCCCGACCTGATGGACCTGGCCCGCGAGCTGATCGAAACAGTGTCTGAGGCCCCCGACGACGCCCCCCCGGAAAGCCTGCATCTGGCCCGTCGCGCCCGCGACATCCTGCGCCAGATCACCGACGCCCTGGCCGCGCCCGGCGACGCCTCGCGCGCGCAGACCGTCGTCGCCGAAGACGCCGCCTGAGTCTTTCCTGCATCTACTCGCCCCTAAGGTGAAACCACCGCCACGCCGGGCCTCGACAGGAATCCGCGACGCAGCCTAGATTCTCGCCTGCTGTTTCAGGATGAGAGGGTCGGCTTGCAGGGCAAGGAGCGCCGCAGCTATCAGCCGGGCCGTCGGGCCTCGGACCAGACCACGCGCGGCCACCTGCCGTGGGTGCGCGCCCTGCTGCTCGCCGCCGCCCTCGTCATCACCGCCTACGCCCTGCTGGTCATCCGCGACGACAGCCGCCCCCAGCGCGAAGCCGACGCCGTCCGGGTCGAGGCCCTCCGGCTGGACGCCCGGCGCGCCGCCGGCCAGGTGGCCGCTCGCCTCGCCCTGACCGACAGCGCCCTGAACCTGGTCGCCCGCGACCTGGCCGAGCATCCGGCCCAGGCCATCGAGGCCCTGGACCGCGCCCGCGTCGTCGCGCCCCAGGCCAGCTTCGTCATCACCGATGCGGCCGGACAGGTCCTGGCCGCCGTCGGCGGCAAGACCGAGGCCTCGAGCCGGTCCTCTTCCGCCTACGCCCTGCACGACGACGCCCTTCTGATCCGCCGCCCGCTCAAGGACGGACGCGCCGTCGTCGCCCGCACCCCCCTGCCCGCGATCAAGGCCGAACTGGACGGCGCCAGCCTCACCGTCGTCGCCGCCGGGCAGGCGCCGTCCGAGGCTGAGGCCGGCGCCATCCGCCCGGTCAAGGACGCCGACGGACGGCTGCAACTGCGCGCCGCCGCCCCTGTCGGCGCCTCCGGCCACGCCGTCGTCGCCGCCATGCCCGCTACTGGCGGCCTGTCCGCCTGGCTGGATGACGCCTGGATGCTGGCCGCCCCCCTGCTGCTGGTCCTGCTGATGCTGGCCGTGCTGGCGGTGCAGAACTGGCGTCAGACGCGCGCCGGCCGTCAGTGGGCCGACACCGAGCGCCGCTTCCGCGTCGCTGTCGAGGCCGCCCGCTGCGGCGTCTGGGAATGGGATCTGGCGCGCGGCGAGGTGGTCCTGTCCGACTACATGGCCGCCATGCTGGAGGTCGAGCCCGGCCTGGCCCTGACCACCCAGGCCCTGATCGAGAAGGTCCATCCCCGCTATCGCGAAACCCTGGTGGACGCCCTCGACAGGGCCGCCGCCGACGGCGTCTTCGACGTCACCTTCCCCGTGCCGCTGAAGGGCGGCGGCATCCGCTGGATCGACGCGCGCGGCCAGTCGCGCCAGCCGCGTCGCGACGCCGGCTTCACCAGCCTGCTGGGCGTGGCGCTGGACATCACCGAGGCCCGCCGCTCCAAGGCCCAGGCCCAGGCCGCCGAGAACCGTCTGCGCGACGGCATCGAAAGCGTCTCGGACGCCTTCGTCCTGTTCGACCGCAAGGGCCGGCTGATCCTGTGGAACCAGGCCTTCCAGGACGCCTTCGCCTTCCCCCCCGGCGTGGTCGTGCGCGGCGCCCAGAAGGACGCCCTCAATCAGATCGCCGCCGAAGCCATCAAGGCCGAGCACCCCTCCGCCAGCGGTCGCGCGGGCGTGCGCGAGGTCGAGCTGAAGGACGGTCGCTGGCTGCAGATGGCCGAACGCTTCACCGGCGACGGCGGCACCGTGGTCATCGCCGCGGACATCACCGTCATCCGCCGTCAGGAGGCCGAGCGCCGCCGCGCCGCCGACGAACTGCGCGGCATGGTCGCCGCACTGGAGGACCGCGAGGCCAAGCTGTCGCTGCTGGCTCGCAAGTACGAGGTCGCCATGACCCGCGCCGAGGCCGCCAACCAGGCCAAGTCCGAGTTCCTGGCCAACATGAGCCACGAACTGCGCACCCCGCTGAACGCCATCAACGGCTTCTCCGAGATCATGGCCGGCGAGATGTTCGGCCCCCTCGGCGACCGCCGCTACAAGGGCTACGCCGCCGACATCCACCAGTCGGGCCAGCACCTGCTCAGCCTGATCAACGACATCCTCGACATGGCCAAGATCGAGGCCGGCAAGCTGACCCTGCACTATGAGCCCGTGTCGCTGAACGGCCTGTGCAACGACGCCATCCGCCTGATGCGCGGCAAGGCGATGGAGTCCGGCCTGACACTCGGCCTGGTCGCCCCCGACGCGATTCAGATCGAAGCCGACCATCGCGGCCTGAAACAGGTGCTGCTGAACCTGATCTCCAACGCGGTGAAGTTCACGCCCGAGGGCGGCGCCGTCACCGTCACCGTCGCGGCCCAGGACGCCGACCATGTCCGCGTCTCCGTCACCGACACCGGCATCGGCATCAACGCCGCCGACCTGGACCGCCTGGCCCAGCCCTTCGAACAGGTCGAGGGCCAGCACTCCAAGACCACGCAAGGCACCGGCCTGGGCCTCGCCCTCACCAAGTCCCTGATCGAACTGCATCGCGGCCAGATGACCATCGAAAGCGAACCCGGCCACGGCACCACCGTCTGGTTCGACCTCCCCATCCACGCCCCCGAAGGCGCCATGGCCCCCGCCGGCGCCCCCGTCCAGCGGGTTCAGTCGCAAGCGGCGTGAGCATACCCTTCCGTCATCCCGAACGCTGGCTCGCTCCGCGAGCTGAAGATCCGGGATCCAGGCGGCGACGCTTGCCTGAACATCGCCAGGAACGAGCGCAGATTGCCCGCGCTGAACGTCCGCCTTGCAACTGACGCCCAAGATCGCCAATCGACCCTTTGCGGACATCAAATCGGATGTCTATCAGTTGCATATAGAAGTCGGGTCTGGCTGCCTTGGAGGAGTAATCTTGAGAAAGGTGTCTGAGGGGGATGTCATCGCTATTCCAACCGCTAGTATGGTTGGTGTCGCGAAAATTCTATTCGTATCAAAATACTTCAAGGACATGATCCTGATTAGGTTGCTATCAACTCGCTTCCTCTCGGTGGAAGCGGCGCGATCAGCAGATCTCAAAGGCTTCCAAGAGTTGATCTACACCGCAGTGGATCCGATCCGTAAAGGACGCTGGGTCGTTGTCGCGCATCAGTCGGTTTCCGATGAAGAGCGCGCTATGAGCAAGAGGACATCCGGTGGCGAGGTGTGGCTTCAAGACACACACTTGGGGCCTGCGTCGGATACTGACCTAGCCACACTGCCCAGAATGCTCGTTTTTGGAAGCGGGCTCATCGAGAAACGGGTGAGCCAAGGCTGATACGGATGTCCGCTTTCCACCCATTGCAGCTTTCAGCATCCGGTTTTGGTGCTCAGCCCTGCTGCCTACGCCTGGATCCCGGATCAGCCCGACGGCCGTCCGGGGTGACGGACAAGATTACGGGCGGACCGGCGCCTCTGCCGGCGCCGCCACCACAGGCGCGACCGGCTTCTCGGCCTTCTCGGGCTTGCGCGCCTCCCGCTTCGGCTTGTGGCGCGACAGGATGGGGGCCAGGGCCTTGCGGTCGGCGGGGCTCAACTGGCTCAAGGTTGCGACCGCCCCGGTCTCCAGCCGCGAACGACCGCGTGCCTCCGAGGCCCGCGAGCGTTCCAGCAGGGCCGCGACCGCCACCGGGTCAAACCTCTCCCCCTCGGTCAGGGCGATGGCCTCGCGCCGCGCCGCCCGCGCCTCCTCGAAGTCGGGCCGCGCCTGCATGGCCGAGGCCCGCAGTTGCGCCTTGACCTGATCGCGCACCGCCGGGTCCATCCGCTCGACCACGTCCCAGACCGGCTGGCTGCGTCCCGGCTTCTGCGCCTCGGCGACGCCTTGCTCGACCTTGTCGCGGGCCACCCAGACGGCGCCCCCCGCCGCCAGGGCGAAGATGTTCAGGGCGACCGACACGGCCAGGGCGATCTTCAAACTGCGCGACGTCATCCGCCCAGAACCTCCGTGTCGTCCGCACTGGTCAGACTGGCTTGATAAAGCACCGCGTCCGCCTGGACGTCGGCGGTCAAATGGCTGGTCAGGTTGACCCCGAACACCACCCCGGCGCAGGCCGCCGCCGCCCAACCGGCGCCCGACAGCCAGGCCAGAGGCCCGATGGCCCCGCGACGACGCGCCTTCAGCCCCGCCCCTGCGGCGCTGGCGATGACCGCTTCGCGCAGAGCGTGCGACGCCGCCGGTCGCGGCGCGGCGTCCAGCAGGGCGTCCAGCCCGTCGGCCTCGGCCAGCAGGCCCGCCGCGCGCGGGTCCCTCGCCAGCAGGGCGCGCGCCGCCTCACGCTCGCCCTCGGGCCAGCGCCGCAGGTCGCCGCCATAGGCGTCGGCCAGATGTTCAAAACGCTCGTACGTCATCGTCATGGTTCCAGCCCCCGCCTTACCCATTCGCCGCTCTTGCCGCATTCGGCGCCATATCGGCCAGCGCCGTCCGCAAGGCCCGCCGTCCACGCGACAGCAGGCTCTCCAGGGCCTCGACGCTGACCTTCATCAGCTCCGCCGCCTCGATATTTCCCAGTTCCTGATAGTGACACAGGACGATGGCCTCGCGCTGCCGCTCGGGCAACTTCGCCAAGGCCGCCTCGACCCGCGCCCCGGTTTCCATGGCCAGCAGGCCCCGGTCCGGCGCCGGCCCGTCATCAGGCCGGTCGGGCGGCGCCTCCGTCGCGATCTCGCGCCGTCGTCGCAGCCGATCATAGCAGAGGTTCAGCCCCACCCGGTGCAGCCAGGTGTCGAACTTGGCCTGACCCGGCGTCCAGCGCGGCGCCTGACGCCAGGCTCTCAGCATCGCCTCCTGCGCCACGTCCTCAGCCTCCGTCGCATCGCCCAGCATCCGCTGCGCCAGCATCAGCATGCGCGGCAGCTTCCTGGCAACCATGGCCTGGATCGCCGCGGGGTCGCCCTGACCCACGCGCCGCACCAGTTCCTCGTCGGGGTCGGCGGTCTTCGCCAATCCAGCCTCTTTCGCCGTTCACGAAACGGGCCGACGGCTGCACCGCCTTCCCCGACATCTTCCTTACTCCGAAGCGGGCGTCGAAGGCGACGCCGCAGGGGCCGACTGACGCCGCTCCTGACGCTTCTCGCGCATCTCGGCGCGCCGCGCCTGCATCCCTGCGCGACGCTCTTCGCCGGTCAGCGTCCCGTCACGGTTCGCATCCAGCCGCGTGAAGGCGTCGGTCGCCTTCTGCTCGGCCTCGGCGATCACGATGGGGAACCGGCCTTCGCCGTTGCGACCCATGCGCTGGGCGCCGCGATGCATCCCGCCGCGATGACCGCGACCGGCGTGTTCAGCACGCGGGCCGCGCTCGCCGCGACCGGCACGCTGGCCGTCGGCGCGCGGCGCCTCGAACTCGGCGCGGCTGATGGCGCCGTCCTTGTTCGCGTCCAGACGGTCGAACATGGCGGTGCGGCGCTCGGCGCGCTTGGCCTGACCGGCGGCGCGCATTTCCTCCGCCGTGACCGTGCCGTCACGGTTGGCGTCGGCGGCGCGCAGACGCTCCACCCGGCGCGCCACAAAGTCCGCCTGCGTCACCGGCTGAGCCGTGGCGCGCGCCGAACGTTGCGGCGCAGCCGTCTGGGCCGCAGCCACGCCGCCGAACACCGTCAAAAAGGCGATAGCGGCCACGCCGCCAAGGGTCTTGTTCATCTCGATGGTCTCCACGGGCCTTGGCCCGAAAACATCCCTGTCGAGAGATCAAACGCCGCCCGGATCAGTTTCCGTCGCGACCGGAGTCCACCACCACCGGCAGCGCCGCCTCAAAGGCCCGCCGCGCCCGCAGCCGCAGATCGATCAACTGCGCCTTCAGCGTCTCGAAGTCCGCGGCCCCCACCGTCGCCGCCAACCGCTGCTGGAAGCCCGCCGGCTCCGCGTCCGGGTCGCCCTTGTCCTCAAAGGCGCAGGCCATCAACTGCCCCAGTTGCTGATGCGTGCGCCAGCTGTCGGCCAGGACCGGATCGTCCTTCAGCGCCTCCAGCGTCGACACGGTCAGCGGCTCGCCCGCCGCCGCCGCGCAAAGCTGGCGGTACTGGGCCACGAACTCGGCGTCGACCTGCGCCCCTGCCGACAGCTTCAGGTCCCAGAAGCCCTTGGGCCGCCGCTCGCGGTCCATCAGGTCGCGCATCGCCCGCACGTCACGCGCCACGTCCACGCCGGGACGCGGCCGCCGCAGCGCCGCCTCCAGCGTCGCCTCGACCCGCACACCGAAGGCCTCGTCGCTGGCCCAGACCAGCCGCCCGCGCGTCAGGGCCATGAACTCCCAGGTCTCGGCCTCGGTGGCGTAATAGTCGTCCAGCGCCTCCAGCCGAACCGACACAGGCCCCTTGGACCCGGTGGGCCGCAGGCGCATGTCCACCTCATAGAGCCCGCCCTCAGCGGTGTGCGCCGACAGGGCGGCGATGAACCTCTGGGTGAAGCGGCCGTAGAACAGATCCGCGCTCCAGCCCTTGCCCGCCGAGACCGCCTCGGGGGCCGCGGCATAGACCGTCATCAGGTCCAGGTCCGACCCCGCCGTCATCTCGCGCGACCCGGCCTTGCCCAGGGCCACCACGGCCACCGCGCCCTCGAACGCCCCGCCCATCCGCTCGGCCTCGGCCAGAGCCGCCGGCGCCAGACCCCTCATGCAGGCGTCGGCCAGCGAGGTATTGGTCAGCCCGGCTTGCTCCGCCGTGGTCCGCCCGGTGACGACATGCATGCCGATGCGGAAGGTCTGCTCCCGGTGCAGGCGGCGCACGGCGTTCATGGCGCCTTCGAAGTCGCCGGCCTCATGCGCCTCGCGCACCACCTGGTCGGCCAGACCCGTGTCGGTGCCCAGCGCCGTCAGGAAGCGGGCGTCCAGAATGCCGTCCAGAGCCTGCGGCTGACGGCCCAGGGCCCGCGCCAGACGCGGCGCGAAGGCCATGACCCCGACCACCAGATCGAACAGCTTCGGCTGGTTCAGGAACAGGGCCTGCACCTGAACCCCGGCGCTCAGGCCGGAAAAGAAAACCGCGAACCGCCGAAAAGCCGCATCCGGCGCCCCCGTCTTGGCCACCGCCGTCAGCAGTTGCGGGGCCAGGCGCGTGAACAGCTCGCGCCCCCGCGCCGTCCGCGTCGCCGGGATGCGCCCGTGGTGCCAGCTGCGGATCGTGTCCGACACGGTCGCGGGCTCGGAAAAGCCCATGCGCTTCAGGGTCTCCAGCGTCCCCGGATCATTCTCGACCCCGGTGAAGACCAGACTGCCGTAGGGGGACGACAGCTCCTCGCCGCCCTCGAACAGCTCGCCATAGCGTTGGTTGACCCCGACCAGCAGGGCCTCGACCCGCGCGTCAAAGGCCGCCAGATCGCTGGCCCCGTCCAAGGCCGCCACATCGGCCCGGCGCTCGGGATCGACCGGCAGGACGTGGCTCTGCTCGTCGGCCAGCATCTGCACCCGGTGTTCCAGCCCTCGCAACTCGACATAGGCCGCCGCCAGTTCGTCGCGCGCCTCGACCGAGACATGGCCGCGCTCGGTCAGGGCGTCCAGCGCCTCCAGCGTCCGCGAGGAGCGCAGCCCCTTGTCGCGTCCGCCGAGGATCAGTTGCTGGGTCTGGACGTAGAACTCGATCTCGCGGATGCCGCCGCGCCCCAGCTTCAGATTGGCGCCCGCCGCGTCCAGCCCCTCGCCGGTCTTGTGGACATGGATCTGTTTCTTGATCGACTGAATGTCGAGCACGGCCTGATAGTCCAGACTGCGGCGCCAGACGAAGGGGACCAGGGCCTTCAGGAAGTCCGCCCCCTCGCCCATGTCCCCGGCGCAGACCCGCGCCTTGATGAAGGCCGCCCGCTCCCAGTTCTGGCCGACGGATTCGTAGTAGGCCAGGGCCATGGGCGCCGCCACCACCGGCGGGGTCGAGGACGGGTCGGGCCGCAGCCTCAGGTCGACGCGGAAGACATAGCCGTCCGCCGTCCGCTCGCTCAGCAGACTGGCCAGACCCTGCGCCAGCCGGTTGACGAAGCTCTGCGCCTCCACGCCCTCGCCCAGGGCGCTGGCCAGCGCCTCCGGCTCGAAGAAGAGCGACAGGTCGATGTCCGAGGAATAGTTGAGCTCGAACGCCCCGCCCTTGCCCATGGCCAGGACGAAGAGGCCGGGCACCGGCCCGCGCGGATCATCCGCCGCCGAGATCAGCTTGCCGCGCCGCCTCTGGTCGTGGGCCAGACAGCGCAGCGCCGCCTGGGCCGTGGCGTCGGCGAAGCGCGACAGGGCGCCCGTCACCGCCTCCAGATCCCAAACCCCGCCGAGGTCCGACAGGGCCGTCAGCAGATGCAGTTCCGCCTTCAGCCAGCGCAGCGGCGCCCTGGCCTCGTCCGCCGGGCCGTCGATGGCCTCGGTCGCCGCCAGGATTTCAGCCAGCCGCGTCTCGGGCGCCGTCTCCAGAATCTGTCGCAGCCGCTCGGGCCAGCGCCGCGCCAGCCCGGCCAGATAGGGCGAGGCCGCAAACACAGGCTCCAGCGCGCCCCAGGCCCCGTCCAGCGTCGCGCGCCAGCCGTTCGCCTCCGCCGCCTCGACCAGCCGCTCATGGATGCGGCCCGCCGCCTCCGCATGGCGCACCGGCCCGCACGGCTTCAGCCTCGACCCCAGCGTGTCGCTCATCAGGTCGCCGTCCCACTGGCTGGGGGCAGGACCAGGGCCACCCGCAGCCCCGGTCCCTGCCCGCCATAGGCCCCCGGCCCCTCATCCAGCTGCACCCGCCCGCCGTGGGCCTCGGCCACCGCCGTCACCAGCGACAGACCCAGACCGGACCCCGCCTCGGTACGGCTGTTATCCAGCCGGACAAAGCGTTGCAGCACCCGCTCGCGGTCCTCGTCCGGCACGCCCGGCCCGGTGTCGGTGACGGAAAACTCGATCTCGCCCGACGACCGCCGCCGCGCGCGGAACTTCACCGCCCCGCCCGACGGCGTGTACTTGATGGCGTTGTCGATGATGTTGGCGAGCGCCTGCGCCAGGAAGGGCTGGTTGCCCTCGATCATCAGCCCTTTCTCGATCTCGGAAGAGAACTCCAGCCCCTTGTCCTCGCCCGAGGGTTCGTAGAGCTCGGCCATGTCAGTGGCCAATTCAGCGGCGTCGAACACCTTGGGATCGGGCGCCCCGCCCGCCTGCAGCCGGGCGATGGCCAGAACCGTGTTGAAGGTCTTCAGCAGGACATCCGCCTCGTCCAGCGCCACGCCCAGGGCGTCAACCCCCGACACCTTGCCCGCGTCGGCGTCCATCAGCGCCACCTCCAGCTTGGCCCGCATCCGCGTCAGCGGCGAACGCAGGTCGTGGGCGATGGCGTCCCCGGCGTGACGGATCGAGGCCATCGAGGCCTCCAGCCGGTCCAGCATGGTGTTCAGCCCCTGGCCCAGTTCGTCCAGTTCGTCGCCGGAATGGGTGACGGGGGCGCGCACCTTCAGGTCGCCCTCCTGCACCGCCATGACCACGCGGTTCAGCCCGCTCATCGACTTCTCGACCCGGCGGCTGATGACCAGACCGCCGCCGATGCCGAGGATCAGGACCATGATCATGGCCCCCCACAGGGCCTGGGTCAGGCGCGCCAGATAGGCTTCGATGTCGCCGATGTCCTCGCCGACGAACAACTGCTCGCCGCCCGCCAGCGGCATCTCGACGCCAATGGCCTGACGCTTGCGGACGCGGCCTTCCTCGTCGGTGTCGGTCAGGCGGAAGTCGTCCCAGCGCCCCCCCTGCACCGCCGCCCCCGGCTCCAGCGGCGAGGTCGAGATATTGCCGGTGATCGTCTTCCGGTCCTTGTCCATCAACAGATAGAGGTAGGACCCGCCCCGCAGCGTCCGGTCCACCAGGGCCTGGTTCAGGGCATTCACGCCGCGCGTGCGGTAAACCGCCGTCAGGGCCTCGACCTCGGCCCGCACCCCCGCCTCGGCGCGCGCCCGCGCCTCCGACGCCGAGGCCACATAGACATAGGCCAGCACCGCGCTGGCCGTCGCCACGAACAGCGCCAGAAACAGCAGCGTCAGCCGAAACGGCGTCCGCCGAAAGAGGGAAGGCAGTTTCATCCTCTTTCTCCCCCCCCTTCATGGGGCGGGTGGTCGCACCCTTCTAATCCTCCCCCGTTAACGGGGGAGGGGGACCGCAAAGCGGTGGAGGGGGCGGCTGCGTCCGCGTCCTCTGCCCTCTTTGCGCCGCCCATGCATCAAATCCCAAGCGGGGCGTCTGTGGTCGCCCCTTCCACCCCGCTTCGCGCGGTCCCCCTCCCCCGTAAACGGGGGAGGATAAAAACCACCCTCCCCATGAAGGGGAGGGAGAAAGTCTGGCCCTAAGCCTCCAGCCGGTACCCCGCGCCGCGCACGGTTTGCAGCATGGCCCGATCAAAGCCCTTGTCGATCTTGGAGCGCAGGCGGCTGATGTGGACGTCGATGACATTGGTCTGCGGGTCGAAGTGGTATTCCCACACCTTCTCCAGCAGCATGGTGCGCGTCACCGACTGGCCGGCGTGGCGCATCAGGAACTCCAGCAGCTGGAACTCGCGCGGCTGCAGGTCGATCTCGGCGGCGCCGCGATGCACGGTGCGGGCGATCAGGTTCATTTCCAGATCGCCGACCTTGAGCACGGTCTGCACCCCGCCCGTCTCGCGACGGCGCGCCAGGGCCTCAACCCGGGCGATCAGTTCGGCGAAGGCATAGGGCTTGACCAGATAGTCGTCGGCGCCGGCCTTCAGGCCCGTGACCCGGTCCTCGACTTCGCCGAGCGCCGACAGGAACAGGACCGGCGTCTGATCGCCGCCCTTCCTCACCGTCTCGACCATGCCGACGCCGTCCAGACGCGGCATCATCCGATCCACGACATAGACGTCGTAGCCGCCCTTCTGCGATTCCAGCAGGCCGAAGGCGCCGTCTACGGCGTGCGTGACCTCGTGCCCGGCCTCGCTCAGGCCGCGCACCATCGCCGTCGCCGCCTCGGCGTCGTCCTCGACCACCAGAATACGCATGGACCCCTCCTGAATACAGATTCGGCGGCGATGTTAGCGCATCGCCGCCGATCCCGTGAGTTACGCCTTATTCAGACTTGGCGAAGGGCAGGACGATCGGCGCGTTGCCGCCCGACGTCCGCACCAGCAGCAGGACGCCAGGACGCCGCGCCGTGCGCGCGGCCTCGACCGCGTCGCGCAGATCCTTGACGGTCGCCACGTTGCGGCCGTTGGCCTGCACGATCACCATGCCGGGTTGGAAGCGCAGGCGTCCGGCCTCGGAGCGGGCCTCCACGGCGGTCACGACCACGCCGCGCACCGTGTCCGCCAGTTCGTAGCGGCTGCGCAGGGCGGCGTTGAGCGGGGCCACGGTCAGGCCCTCGACCTTTTCACCGATGGCGGCGGCGGGGGCGTCCGGGGCCGCCTCGTCGCCGCCCTCGGCCTCCGCCGCGCCGAGATTGGCGGGGCGAGCGCCCGCGCGCACGGTGATCGTCTGGCGACGGCCCTCGCGCAGCAGTTCCAGCCTCAGGGTCTCGCCCGGCTTCACCGCGCCCACGGCGCGCGTCAGCTCATTGCTGCCCTCGATGGGGCGTCCGTTCAGGCTGACCACCACGTCGCCCGCCTGCAGACCGCCCTGTTCGCCCGGCGCGCCGGGGGTCACATCGGTGATGTAGGCGCCCTTGGTGCCCTCGGGCAGGCCCAGGCTTTCACGGTATTCGTTGGTCAGATTGCCGATCGTCACGCCCAGATAGCCGCGCTCGATCTTCTCGCCGCGCATCAGACGATCCGTCGTCTCCTTGGCGATGCCTGCCGGAATGGCGAAGCCGATGCCCACCGACCCGCCCGTGGGCGAGAAGATGGCCGTGTTCACGCCGATGACCCGGCCATAGATGTCAAAGGTCGGCCCGCCCGAGTTGCCCCGGTTGATGGCCGCGTCGATCTGGATGAAGTCGGTATAGGGGTTCTCGTTGCCGCCGATGTCGCGCGCCTTGGCCGAGACGATGCCCGCCGTGGCGGTGCCGCCCAGACCGAAGGGGTTGCCCACCGCAATGACCCAGTCGCCGACGCGCGGCTCGGCCTTGTCCTCGAACGAGACGAAGGGGAAGGTCGAGCCCTCGACCTTGATCACCGCCAGATCGGTCAGGGGGTCGCGCCCGATCAGGCGCGCGGTCAGCTCGCGACCGTCGCTCAGCCTGACCTTGATCTCCTCGGCGTTCTCAACGACATGGTTGTTGGTGACGATGAAGCCGTCGGCCGAGATCAGGAAGCCTGAACCGGCGCCGAGCGCCGTGGTCGAGTTGTCGTCCTCGCCCTCGCCCGAACCGCCGCCGCGCGGCGCCCCAGGGATGGGCACGGCGCCGAAGCCGGGGATCTGCAACACGCCAGCCGGACGCTGGACCCGCGTCTTGACGTCGATCTGCACCACGGCGGGCGCCACCTGCTGGAAGATGTCGGCGAAGCTGAGCGGCGCGCCCTGCGGCGGCGCAAAGGCCAAGCCCGCAGCTCCGGCCGAGGGAACCAGCCGTCCGGCCTGAGCGGCGGCGGGCGCCGCATGGGCGCCGGGCCAGGTGATGACCCCGCCCGCCGTCGCGACAGCGGCGAAGGACAGGCCGACGGCCGCCCCCAGAATGAACTCCTTGCGTTTCAGCATCGTCGTCCTTGCAGTCCTGAAAACTGGAGCTCCAAAAGCTCCGTTCGCCCATGGATATAGGGGGTTTCAGCCTAAGCCAATGCACGCCCTCGCGATGGTTGTCCCTGATCCGCGTTCGCCGTGAGGCGCAGGTGCGTCAGGATCGCGGCGAAGCCTGTCATTTTGGAGAGACGCCCCTCCCCGCTCATCCCGGCGGACGCCGGGATCCAGTGAGAACCGCGCGCACCGGAGTTGATGTTCAGCCTGTCCCCAAAGGACTGGATCCCGGCGTCCGCCGGGATGAGCGGGAAATGAGACGGGACCGAACTCAGCGCTCGGCGTCGCCAGGCTGGTCTGTCAGCGCCGCCAACGCCCGTTCCTCGTCCGCCGTCAGAGGCTGAACCTCGACCCGACGCCGACGCGCCCGCCAGACGAAGACCGCCCCTGCGCCCAGCACCAGGGCGAACGGCCCGAACCACAGCAGCCAGGTCCCCGCCCGCACCGGCGGCTGGAACAGGATGTAGTCGCCATAACGCCGCACCAGATCCTGACGCACCGCCTGATCGCTCTTGCCCGACGCGATCTCCTCGCGGACCAGACGGCGCATATCGGCCGCGATCCCCGCCGGGCTGTCGGCGATGGATTCGTGCTGGCAGACGACGCAGCGGATGTCGCCGAACAGGGCCCGCGCCCGCGCCTCCTGGGCCGCATCCGGCAGAGGCCGGTCCGGCGCCGGGGGCGGCTCCGCCATCGCCGCGCCCGCCGCGAGAGCCAGCGCCGCCGTCAGGGACGCCAGCCGCCTCACGCTTTAACCTCCGCAGTCTTCTTGCGTGAGCTCGCCCCGACGCGCAGCCGTCGGTCCAGCAAGGACAGCATCCCGCCCAGGGCCATGATCGCCGGGCCGAGGAAGATCAGCCGCGCCCACGGATTGTAATAGACCCGCACCGTCCAGGCCTGCGCATTGTTCTCGGTCGCCGCCCGCTCGCCCATGACCACATAGACGTCGTCCAGCCCGCGGAAGTCGAGACCGACCTCGGTCGTCGTCTGCCCGCCCGCCGGGAAGAAGCGGCGCTCGGCGGTGACGGTGCGCTCGACCGCCCCGCCCTCGACCGGCGCCACGGTGAAACGTCCCTGCTCGGCCAGATAGTTGGGGCCCTCGATCACCTCGACCGCGTCCAGCCTCACCTTCCACGGCCCCGACGAGACCACGCCGCCCAGAGGCACAGCGGCGGCCGCCTCGGCCTTGAAGCTGGTCTCGACCACGGCCCCCAGGATGAAGACGCCCAGCCCCGCATGGGCCAGGGTCATGCCCCAGGCCCCCAGCGGCAGCCCCTTAGCGCGACGCAGGGTCTCAGCCAGCGGCGCGCGAAACGCCTTGGTCCGCGTCGCCACCTCGGCCAGCGCGCCCAAAATCAGCCAGGCCCCCACGCCCAGTCCCGCCGCCGCCAGCGCCTTCTTGGGCTCGAACAGCATAAAGGCCGCAAAGGCCGCCACGACCGCCAGACCCGCCGCCAGCCACAGCCGCTGCAAGGCCCCCTTCAGGTCGCCGCGCTTCCACGCCAGCAGAGGCCCGGCGGGCAGGATCAGACAGGCCACCAGCAGCAGGGGCACGAAGGTCGCGGCGAAATAGGGCGGCCCCACCGAAATGGTCGCCCCCGAAATCCCCTCGAGGATCAGCGGATAGAGGGTGCCCAGCAGCACCGTCGCCGCCGCCGCCGTCAGGAAGAGGTTGTTCAGCACCAGCGCGCCTTCGCGGCTGATCGGCGCGAATGCCGCGCCCGACCGGATCGCCGGCGCCCTGAAGGCAAACAGGATAAAGGCCGCGCCCGCCGCCACGCCCAGAATGGCCAGCAGCATCATCCCGCGCTCAGGATCGACGGCGAAGGCGTGAACGCTGGTCAAAACGCCCGAGCGTACCAGAAACGCCCCCAGCATGGAGAAGGTGAAGGCCAGGATGGCCAGGAAGACCGTCCACCCCGCCAGCGCCCCGCGCCGCTCGGTGACGATGGCTGAGTGCAGCAATGCCGCCCCCGCCAGCCACGGCATGAAGCTGGCGTTCTCGACCGGGTCCCAGAACCACCAGCCGCCCCAGCCCAGTTCATAATAGGCCCAGAAAGAGCCCAGCAGGATGCCGACCGTCAGAAAGGCCCAGGACGCCAGCGCCCACGGCCGCACCCA
Source organism: Candidatus Brevundimonas phytovorans (assembly GCA_029203145.1). Lineage (NCBI taxonomy): Bacteria > Pseudomonadati > Pseudomonadota > Alphaproteobacteria > Caulobacterales > Caulobacteraceae > Brevundimonas > Candidatus Brevundimonas phytovorans. Next base: position 382,081 of record CP119309.1, on the reverse strand, counting down.
GCGCCCCCAGGCCGGATCAACCCGCTTCTCGATCAGGGCGGCGACCGCCAGCGAGAAACAGACCGAAAACCCGACATAGCCCGCGTAGAGCAGCGGCGGATGGAAGGCGAGCGCCGGGTCCTGCAACAGCGGGTTCAGCGACGCCCCCTGCACCGGGGCGGGGTCCAGACGTGCGAACGGGTTCGACGTAAAGACGGCGAAGGCTAGGAACATGGTCGACAGCGCGCCCTGCACCGCCACGCTCGAGGTCTTCAGCCCGAACGGCAGGCCGCGCGCCAGCGCCAGCGCCCCGCCGAAGCCGGTCATGACCAGGCACCACAGCACCAGCGAGCCCTCGTGGCTGCCCCAGGCGGCGGCCACCTTGTAGAGCATGGGCTTGTCGGTGTGGCTGTTCATGGCCACGTTCGACACCGAGAAGTCCGACACCGCGAAGGCGTAGATCAGGGCCGCAAAGGCCAGCGCTGTGGCCAGCGCCGAGGCGATCAAGGCCCCGCCGCCCGCGCCCGCCAGCACCGGGCTGAGCCTCAAGCGCCCGGCTGTCGCCAGCACCGTCGTCAGCCCGGCCAGAACCAGCGCCAGGATCAGCGCAAACGCCCCCAGTTCGACGATCACAGGCTGCGGCTCGCGGTTGCGGATTGAGCTGCGGGCGGCGCTTCGCCCGTCTCGGGACGCCACTCGCCCTTTTCCTTCAGACGATCGGCGACTTCGCGCGGCATATAGGTCTCGTCGTGCTTGGCCAGCACCTGACTGGCCTCAAAGGTCCGGTCGGGGCGGAACGTCCCCTGGGCCACGATCCCCTGCCCCTCGCGGAACAGGTCGGGCAGGTCGCCGTGATAGCTGACCTTCGATGTCCCCACATTGTCGGTGACGACGAAGACCACCGTCCCGTCCGCGCCCTTGACCACGCTGCCGGCCTCGACCAGTCCGCCCAGACGGATCACCCGGCCCGCCGGAGCCGCCGCCTCGGTCGCCTCGGACGGCGAGAAGAAATAGGTGACATTGTCCTTCATGGCCCACAGCGACAGGCCGACCGCCAGGGCCAGCACCGGCGCCGCCGCGGCCACGATCCACAGGCGACGCCGCGCCTTGGGCGATTTGGGAAGCCAGCTCATGTCAGGACATCACAGAAGGGTTGCAGCGCAGGCTCATCCAGCCCCGCCCAGTCTTGTTTGCAGGTCGGCCCGGCGCGGATCGTTCGGCTCCAGCGCCGCGATCAGCGGCCCCCAGGCCTGCGCCGCCCCGGCCTTGTCGCCGCGCTTCAGCGCCGCTTCGCCGAGGAAGTAGCGCGCGCCGAGCTGATCCGGGTCATGCTTCAGCGCCTCGACAAAGGCCGCCTCGGCGTCGCCGCCGACCGCGCCCTCGTTGGCCCGCACCAGGCTCTCGCCCAGCCGCGCCCAGCTCTGGGCGTCGTCGGGCTGGATCGCCAGCGCCCGGCGGAAGGCCGAGGCCGCGCCGATCGCGTCGCCCGCCTCGAACCGGGCCGCGCCCAGCATGGTCAGGGCGCGATGGTCGTCGGGTCGATCCTTGACGATGCGGCCGATCACCGCCGCCGCCTGGGCCGGCTCCAGGGTCTCGGGCGAGGCCGCCCAGTCGCGCACCCGCGTCTCATAGGCCTGATCCGGCATCCCCGGCGCGGCCAGCCCCAGATAAAGCGCCAGCGTCGTCGCCGCCGTCAGGCCGATCCCGCCCAGAACCCAGACGCGGTCCTTCGATCCCGCGACCGGCGTGCGCGCATCCCGGCGCGCGGCCAGCAGCCGCCGTCCCGCCTCGGCCCGCGCCGCGGCCCAGCCCGCCTCGTCCAGCAGGCCGCGTGTTTTCAGCCGGTCCAGCTCGGCCAGCTCGCGCCCGGCGGCGTCGCGATCGACCACAGCCTCAGCATCCGCCCCGCGTCGCGCGCCGGCCAGCACCAGAAGCCCGGCCATCGCCGCAGCCAGTCCCGTCATGATCCAGAAGATCGTCATGCCCTGCGCTCTAGCGGATCAGGCGCGCTGACGCGAGGCTCCCGAGGTCGCAGTCGACACGACAAGGCTGGGCGGCGCCCCCGCCACCGTCAGCCGCCGCCGCACGGTGCGCTGCGCCTCCTTGGCCCCGATCAGGCCCAGCAGTTCGGCGGTCAGGGCGATCCGCTTGCGCGCGATCCCCTCATCCGGGGCCTCGCCGTCGTTCAGCCGCTCGATGGCCTCGTCGGCCCAGGTCGCCAGCCGCCCGGTCAGGCCTTCCGCCGTCTGGCGCCGCTCCGCCTCGCAGCCGAACACCGTCGCCGGGCCGCGCACCAGGCCGATCACCCCCGCCAAAGCCCTGGCCCGATCGGCCGCGGACGCATCCACGGCCTCGTCCAGACGCGGCGAGGGACGCGTCATCCGCCCCCCAATCGCCGTGCGCTCGACCGGCAAGACCTTGCCCGTCGCCTTCTCGGCGGCGCTGAACAGTTCCGACAGCCTCAGCGCGATCTTCAGCCGCGCCTGCCGCACCGCCTTGCCCCAGGCGCTGTCGGCCCGCATCGGCAGGGTCATGTCGATCTCGGACAGGGTCTCGGCGCACCAGTCCAGATCGGCCTTCAGCAGACCGGCATCCGCCCCCGGCGCCGTCGGATCGAACGCCGCCGCCTCCGCCGCGCGATGGGCCAGGGCCGTCACCACCCGATCGACAAAGACCGCCAGTTCGCTCTCGCCCACCACCGTCTCGCGCCCGGCGGCAGGCGTGGCCTGGGCCACCAGCCGCAGCATCATCCGCGCGTCCGTCAGGTGGGCGAAATAGATCTCCATCAACCGCGCGGCCCCGTCCGGGGCGATCGAGGCCGCCTGGCGCAACGCCAGTTTCAGCTCCGCCGTCGCCTCCGGTCCCGGCCGTCCCAGCCAGATCTCCAGAAAGGCCAGACTGCGCCGCGCCAACCCCGCCATGTCGAAACAGGCGGCCAGCTCCGCCACCTGCGCCGCGCTCGCGCCCGCCCACAGGGCCTCGGCCTGATCCCGCACCGCCGAGGCCGCGCTCAGGCACAGGCGGTCGGCCACCATCCGCGACAGTTCATCGTCACGATCCAGTTGCGGCAAAAGCTCAGGTTCGTTGCGGGTGGCCAGCCGCCACAGCCGCGCCGGCACGCCCGCTGGAAAACTCAGACCCTCCAGCCCGTCCTCGCGTCGTCGGAACAGCGGCGTCAGCGGCGCAAAGGCGGCGTCCCGGCGTCGGCGGTCCAGCCCTTCGGCCTCGACCATGTCGCGCAGCGCCCACGCCCGATCCCCCGTCATCGCCGCCGCCAGCGTTTCCAGCTGGAACAGCAGATGATCCGGGCAAGCGGCGATCAGCTGGGCCAGGGCGGCCCTTTGCGCGACCGACAGGTCCGCCATGCATTCTCCTCTAGCCGATCCGAATCCCGACCACGGCGCCGAGGGTGCGCCCTTCGGGTTAACAGGGGATTGGAGCCCCGCAGGAAGCCTATTGCATCAAGGCTGCAAAGATGGAGCGGCGGGCGACGGCGCTTTCAGGCGCAAGACCGTGCCGGGTGAAGTGGTCGCGCCAAGGCGGCGCGGTGTCGGGAGCCGCCTCCGGGGCGGCATCCGGCCCCGCCGTCGCGGTCGGCGCCGCGTCGCACACCAGGATTTCCGACGTGCGGTCCACCGGAATATACTCGATCCACTGCACGGGCACCTGGTGGGTGAAACCGTCGCCGCCGCGGACGGGGATGTGATCGACGCGGTCCACGCCCCGGAAGCCATGGGCCGTGACCTGGACCTTCTGGGCGCCCTCTTCGCCGCCATGGCTCGCGGTCTTCAGGACATTGCGGGTGACGCTGTCGGGGTGGCTGAAGCGCCCTGCGCCCATGTAGTTGGCGAGGGCTTCATGCTCCCAGAAACACGAGCCCTGGGCCACGCCCGCATAGATGTCCTCGGCCGGTCGATGCTGCTGGTACAGGGGGATGGCCAGGATGGGCGCGAAGCTGAAGTAGAAGGCCTTGAACAGCCCATTGTGGTAGTCGTTGAAATGCGCGCGGGCCGCCGCCAGATCGTAGAAGCGGAACGTTCCGGGCGTGGCGCTGATGTCCATGCCGACAAGGTGCCTGGGCTCGACCGCGTTGATCTTCTGCATCTTGCTGAAGACGAAGTTGTCGCCAAAGCCGACAGTCTTGTCCTTGAGGATCTTCACCATCTCCTGCTGGGCCAGGGGGGTGAACAACATGCGGAACTGGACTTCGTGATCGCGGTCGCCGGCGGCGAACAGGGCGTCGAACTCGCGGTTGGCCATGGGCGTGAAGCCGGAGCCGGACGACAGCTTTCGGGCCTTGGTCTCCAGCTTCTTGATCGCCTGGTTCTTGCGCCACTTGTTGATGACGCCATCGTCCAGCCCCGACAGGGACGAAGGCTGGCGCGTGAAGTTCAAGTCCGGCGCGGCGTGGTTGCCGTAGATCAGAATCGACTCGGTCTCATAGCTGGGGAAGGGCTTGTCGACCGAAGCCCTCAGCGTCTGGGACCGCGACACGGTGGTCCGTCGCCCGTTGGCATCGCGCCCTTGTTCGGTCCAGTGGATCGTCAGGCTGCCGCTGTAGGTCTTTGACCCGATCCAGTGGTTCAGGGTCTGGGCCAGGATGAAGGGGTTGCCGCTGACCACGCCCGTATGGGCGAACATCACCGACCGGCTGCTGTTGAAGGCGTCGTTCCAGCCATAGGACTGACGCAGGTTGGTCAGGCGGGCATGGCTGAAATAGGGATCCAGTTCGATCTGAGGGAAGGTCTTGCCCACCAGTTTGGCGAAGATGTCCCAATCGAACAGGCGGTTCAGCGCCGCCATCTGGCCCCAGGCCAGGGCCTCCATTTCGGCGCGGGCCTCGGCCAGGGCCTGGGTGCGATTGTCGCCGGCCTTGATGATCGGGTTCAGCTTGGCGAAGACGGCGACCAGCAGGCCAGCCGTCCCCGCCAGCCAGGCCAGATGCTGGCGATAGGCCATGAACAGGGTCGCCGCGACCGCGACGAAGACCACAATGCGCAGCAGCTTCCACCACCGGGTGCTGGCGCCCGAGGCCTTGCCGCGCTGTTCCAGATCGCGGATGTCCTGAACCGTCTTGGCGTTGGCCGCCTCGTCGACGCCGGAGGTGCGGACCAGGTCCTCGAAAAAGGCCGCCGTATGCGTCCGGTGGGCCTCCTTCAGATTGGCCTGATAGTGGTCGAGCGGTTCGTGGACATCTTCGGTCATGGCCCCCGTCATGCCCCCCGTCATGGCGGCGGTCAGAAGCCCAGTCAGAAGAAGGTCTCCCGCGCCGCCGCCTTGGTCTCAGCCGTCGCCGTGAAGGGGATGCGGGTGGTGTAGCGGTTGCGCGCAGCCACGATCTGCTTGGCCGGCCAGGCGAAGATGTCCTGATTCCAGATCGCCACCGTGTCGTTGTAGAGGGTGCGCGCGGCGGTGATTTCCTTTTGCAGATAGCTGTTCTGCTGCATGGCGTCGGCGACGGCGGCGTGGGCCTTCAGGTCCGGATAGGCCTCGAACGCCACATTGATGCGCGACAGCACGCTCTCCATCTCGGCCGAGGCGGCGTTGCGCTGGGCGTCCATGCCTGCCGAGGCGCCGCTGCGCAGGGCGGTGACGCTCTTCATCACGTCCTTGTCCAGATCGACCGCCTTGTTCAGCAGACCGACGACGTTGTTCAGGATGATGACCCGCTGCTCCAGATAGTTGTCGATCTGAGAGGCGTCGGCCTGAATCTTCTGCTGCAGCTTGCGCAGATAGGCCAGGGCGTTGATCTTCATGAACAGGAAGATCAGGCCGGGCAGGACGCCCAGCGCCGCCGCGACGAGCCCCTGCTGCAACGGAACCAGCCCCAGGGCGACGCCGGCCAGGGCGATCGCGGGAACGGCGCCCCACAGGGCGATCTCGAAGATCAGGGAGCCCGCCCCGATCGTCACCGGAATCTGCTTCTCGATGACATTGATGTCGCGCCCCGCCCGATTGACCGGACCCGTGACTTCGTCGAGTTCATTGCCCATGGAAACCCCCTTGAAAAGACGATGTTTCCTCTGGCCTGGGAGCCTTTTTGTCAACGTGTAGGCGGGCGTTTATCCCGCCTCCCTTCACCCCTCCGCCGCCGGCAGCTCCAGCAGCACCTTCAGCCCGCCCATGTCGCTGTCGGCCAGCGTGACCCGGCCCCCGTAAGCCCGCGTCAGGTCCTCGACGATGGACAGGCCCAGGCCCGTGCCCGGCGTGTTCTCGTCCATGCGGGCGCCGCGTTTCAGGGCGGCGTCGCGCTGGTCGGCGGGCAGGCCGGGGCCGTCGTCCTCGACCACCACCACCATCTGGCCGGGCAGCGAGGCGCCGGCCGAAATCCGCACCCGGCGCCGGCACCACTTGGCGGCGTTCTCTATCAGGTTGCCCAGAATTTCCTGCAGGTCCTGACGCTCGCCCAGGAAGGCCAGGTCGTCGGGCGCGCGCCAGTCGATCTCGACCCCCTTGGTTTCGAACACCCGCTCCAGCATGACGGCCAGTTCGTCCAGCACCTCGCCCACCGGGGTCCGCTCGCCCAGACCGTGGGCGGCGCGGGCGGCGGCGCGGGCGCGGCGCAGGTGGTGATCCACCTGATCCTGCATCACCCGCGTCTGCTTGCGCACCATGTCGGGCAGGACGCCCTCGCTGGCCCCCGCCTCGGCCAGCATGACCGCCAGCGGCGTCTTCAGCGCATGGGCCAGGTTGCCGACGTGGGTGCGCTGACGCTCCACCGTCTCCTGATTGTGGGTCAGCAGCCGGTTGACCTGTTCGGCCAGGGGCTGGATTTCCAGCGGATAGACGCCCTCGACCCTGTGCGATCTTCCCTTGCGCACGTCCGAAATCTCGTCGCGCAGATCGAACAGGGGACGCAGGCCGACCCGCACCTGAATGAAGACCGCCGAGACCAGCCCTGCCCCCAGCAGCAGCATGGCCACCCAGGTCACGGTGGCGAACTGGCGCGTGTCGGCGTCGATGTCGGAGCGGTCCACCCCGGCGAAGAAGACCACCGGCGCGGTCCGCCCCGGCAACTGCTTCATGCTGGCGGCGATGCGCAGAGGCTCGCCCTTGGGGCCGTCCTCGGCGTTGTAGCTGATGGTCTGGCCGAAGGCGGCCTGCAACCGCGCGCCCAGATCCGGCGCATACTCCAGATCAGCCTGCCCCAGCGAGGCCGAGCGCGCCAGAATCTGCAGACGCCCGTCCGTCGTCGGCTCAGCCACCATCCAGTACTTGCCGGACAGCAGGCGTTCGGTCCGCGCGTCGCGGATTTCACCGACAAAGACCTCCCCCTCGGGGGTGATGCTGGCGGCGACCACCGCCTCGTCGATGGTGTCGCCCAGCATATTGCCCAGCCGCCGCAGCGCCGATTCCTGGAACACCGAGGTCAGCACCACGCCCGTCACCACCAGGGCCACCAGAATCCAGGCCGAGGCGAGCCAGATCAGCCGTCGCGTCAGCGACCGGCCAGGCCGCCCGAACCAGCGGCCCCATTCCTTCTTTTCAGGCTGGGCGGGCGCCTCAGTCGCCCCGGCGTCGCTCATCCGGCGATCAGGCCGCGTCGCTCTCGCCGGCCAGCGGCGACAGGCGATAGCCCAGGCCGCGCACCGTCTCGATCCGGTCCGAACCGATCTTCTTCCTCAGGCGACCGACGAAGACCTCGATGGTGTTGGAATCCCGGTCGAAGTCCTGATCATACAGGTGCTCGACGAGCTCGGTGCGGCTGATCACCCGGCCCTGATGCATCATCATGTAGTGCAGCAGCCGGTATTCGAGGCTGGTCAGACGCAGCGGCTCGCCGTTGACGGTCGCCCGCGCCGCGCGCGGGTCCAGCCGCAGCCCACCACAGGTCAAGGTCGCCGCCGCATGCCCCGCCGAGCGGCGCAGCAGGGCGCGAAGGCGGGCCAGCAATTCTTCGGTGTGGAAGGGCTTGGTCAGATAGTCGTCGGCCCCGGCGTCAAAGCCCGCCACCTTGTCCGACCAGGCGCTGCGCGCGGTCAGGATCAGCACCGGCGTGGTCTTGCCCTCGCGGCGCCAGCGCTCCAGCACCGAGACGCCGTCGATCTTGGGCAGGCCCAGATCCAGCACCACCACGTCATAGGGTTCGGTGTCGCCCAGGAACCACGCCTCCTCGCCGTCGGGGGCGTGGTCGACGGCGTATCCGGCGTCGCTCAGGGCGGTCTTCAGCTGGCGCGACAGATCGACGTCGTCCTCGACAAGCAGCACCCGCATTCAGTCGTCTCCGCGAACCCGGCCGGACTGGCCGTCAACCTGTATGTCCGACACGCGTCCGCCCGGATACTCCCAGCGCACCACATAGTCCCCGCCGCGCTGCTGCACGCCCAGCATCCGGCCGGGTCGCCCCGACTGGACGCGACGGGCGATGTCGCCGGGGTCCACGCGCGGGCCCGAGCGGGGCGCATCGCGCAGCCCCTGACCGGGATAGTTCCGGGGCTGCTCGCGACGATCCTGAGGACGATCCTGATCGCGATCCCGGTCTCGGCCACGCGACTGCGCCGCCGCGTCCGTCAGGGGGACGATGGCGATCAGACCGGCCAGCAGGAGGGCTCGAATACGCATCATGGCTGTCTTCTAGACGGGGGCCTCTGAACAGGGGCTGAACGGACAGTCTATCGACGTTCACCGGGACAAGGAACGTCCGCACGCGGATTCTCCGTCGCTGTCGCCCATATGAGACTTGAACGCCCTCCGGCAGCAAGATGACGAAAGTCTCATGCTGATGAACGCTGTCTGAAACGCGCCGTTCAGGTGCGGCTCAGCCGCCGGGTGGTCTTTTGGGATCAACGCAGCCCACCCGGTTGCGACGATCCAAAGGAGCAAGACCATGAAGAAGCTGCTGATCCCCGCCCTGGCCGTCGCCGTCGCCTCGGCCGCCCTGCCCGCCGCCGCCCAGTCCTATGGCCACAACAACGGCCCGGCGCGCGGCCCCGTCTACGCCCAGAACTACAACGGCTGGCAGTCCGTCACCCAGCGCAAGTACAGCCTGGACCGCCGCATCGACCAGGGCGTCCGCACCCGCCAGCTCAGCAACCGCGAGGCCTCGCGCCTGAAGAGCGAGCTGAACAGCCTGGTCCGCCTGGAGCGCCAGTATCAGCAAGGCGGCCTGACCCGCTGGGAACGTCAGGACCTGGACCGTCGCTACGACAGCCTGTCCGCCAAGGTCCGCTACGAGCGCAACGACCACAACGGCCGTCGCCATTAACGGCTGAGCCAACCGGGGCCTCACCCCTCCCTGTCAGAGGCCCGGCCGGGGGCGCGATCCGCAAGGATCGCGCCCTTTTCGCTTTTGAAGTCCTTCTCCCCTGAACGGGAGAAGGACATCAGATCACCACCCTGACCTCCGGCCAGCGCCCGCGCGCATTGGCGATGACCCTGTCCCACCCCCTGGCCAGCCCCCGCTCGGGATTGGGCCGGATGGTCAGGTCGAACACGTCCGCCAGACCGAACGGCGCGACCACGCTGATCGTATCATCCTTCTCCAGCCGCACCCCCACGGCGAAGGCCGGGGCCACGAACCGCGCCGGCGCCTCGTCGGTGCAGGTCAGCGCCTCATAGGGCTCGCCGAACTTCTCCTCGAACCAGATGTGGACCCGCGCCTGGTTCCTGACCTCGACCTGCTCGCGCACCGGCTCGTCAAAGGCCGCGGCCACCCGCTTGATCACCACATCCTCAGCGTCCCACGAGGTGTCGGCGTCGAAATAGCCGATGTCGTAGTCCTTGATCCCATAGCCGGTCGCTCGCCCCGTCTGGGCGTTCCACACCGCCTGATAGACCGCCCCCGAAAACAGCCGCCAGTCCGGCAGATTCAGGTCCCGCATCACGCTCAGCACATGCATCAGGCCTGCGTCGGCGCGAACAATCTCGATCAGTCGGTTCTCTAGGGTCATGACGCCGTCTGAAGGCGATTCCGAAACCCCGCCAACCTCTTTCCTCCCCATGTCATGGGGAGGGGGACCACGAAGTGGTGGAGGGGGCGACACAAACCTCAATCGTCGAGTCGCCCCCTCCGTCACGTCGGCTACGCCGCCGCGCCACCTCCCCATGTCATGGGGAGGAAAAAGCTAGCGGCCCCGCAGCGGCCAGCCGTGATCCAGCGGCCCATGCCCCTGCCCCAGGCCCGGCGCGCGGCGAATGGCCTCGGCGACATAGGCCCAGGCCTCGGCCACCGCCGTCTGCAAGGGCAGCCCCTTGGCGATCCCGGCGGCGCAGGCGCTCGCCAGGGTGCAGCCGGTGCCGTGGGTGTGGCGGGTGTCTATGCGTTCGCTCTCCAGCACCGTCTCGCCGTCGCGGGTCAGCAGCAGGTCGATCACCGTCTCGCCCGGCACATGGCCGCCCTTCATCAGCACCGCCCGCGCCCCCATCTCCAGCAGGGCCTCGCCCGCCCGGCGCTGCCCGTCCAGATCAGCGACCGCGATCCCCGTCAGGGCCTCGGCCTCCGGCGCATTGGGGGTCAGCAGGGCCGCGCGCGGCGCCATCAGCCGCCGCACCGCCTCGACCGCGCGATCCTCCAGCAGGGGCGATCCGCCCTTGGCGATCATCACCGGGTCCACCACCGTCGGCACATTGCCGGCATAGTCGATCAGCCCGGCCACCGCCTCGACCACCTCGACCGAGCCCAGCATCCCGGTCTTCAGCGCGTCGGCGCCGATGTCGTCCAGCACCGCCTTGGCCTGGGCCTCGATCACGTCGAGCGGCAGGGGATAGACGCCGTGAACCCCCAGGGTGTTCTGAATGGTGATGGCCGTGATCGCCGTGGCGGCGAACCCGCCCAGCATGGTCACCGCCTTGATGTCGGCCTGGATGCCCGCCCCGCCGCCGGAGTCGGACCCGGCCAGGATCAACACTCTTCCTTTTTTTGGGTCCCTATCGTCTCCGACGCGGTCGGAGACTGCTTGAGGGAAGTTGGACTCGCCCATCAGTGCGCTCCCGAAAACAGCTTCAGCCCGACGATGCCGGCCACGATCAGCAGGATGCAGACCGCCCGCACCGCCGTCGCCGGCTCGCCATAGACCACGATCCCGACCGCCGCCGCGCCCACCGCGCCGATGCCGGTCCACACCGCATAGGCCGTGCCCACCGGCAGCTTCTGCGTCGCCGCCCACAGGCCGACCATGCTGGCGGCGAGGGCCACAGCCACGCCCAGCGAGATCAGCGGCCGTTGCACGCCCACATACTTGACCCCTGAGGCCCACATGACCTCGAACAGACCGGCGACGATCAGCACCGCCCACGGATTGACAGACAGAAGCCAGGACATGGCCGCTGCATGGCCCAGCCGCCGCATCGGGGCAACCGCTTTCAGCCTGCGCTCGCCACCGCCGCCTGCAGTTTCAGCGCCTGAACCGTCTCGCGCACGTCATGGACGCGCACCATCCGGGCCCCGCGCCGCGCCCCCTCCAGCGCCAGGGCCAGCGACCCGCCCAGCCGGTCGGTCGCCTCCACCGCGCTCGCGTCCACGCCCTGAATGGTCCGCTTGCGGCTGGCGGCGTAGAGCACCGGAAAGCCCAGATCGACCAGGGCCTCCAGCCGCGCCGTCAGGGCCAGGTTGTGCGCCGTGGTCTTGGCGAAGCCGATGCCGGGGTCCAGCCAGATCCTGTCACGCGCCACCCCCGCCGCCATCGCCGCCTCGGCCCGCGCCGCCAGGTGGGCGACCACCTCGGCGACCACGTCGTCATAGCGCGGGTCGTCCTGCATGGTCTTGGGCGCCCCCTTCATGTGCATCAGCACCACGGCGCAGCCCAGTTCGGCGGCGGTCGCCAGACTGTCGGGATCATGCATCAGCGCCGTCACGTCGTTCCACATCGTCGCGCCAGCCTCGATGGCGGCCCGCGCCACTCCCGGCTTCATGGTGTCGATGCTGATCACCCCGTCCCAGCGCGCCCGCAGCGCCGAGATCAGCGGCAGGATGCGCATGATCTCCTGATCCTCGCTGACCGGCTCGGACCCCGGCCGCGTGCTCTCACCGCCGATGTCCAGAACGTCCGCGCCCTCAGCGATCAGCCGCATCGCATGGGCCAGCGCCGCCTCCTGCGTCGCCAGCCGCCCGCCGTCGGAAAAACTGTCGGGCGTCACGTTGACGATGCCCATCACGAGAGGGGGGACGAGGGGCGGCTTCACGAGGGATTGAAGGCTCATGCGACAAGAACTCCCGGGGCGCCCGTTTGACTTTCCGCGCGCTGAGGCCCAGCCTCTAGCCACTATGGAACGTTTCGTCAGCCAGGCTCGTCGCCTCACCCACGCGGGTCGCCGCGTCGAAGGCATCTAACCCGTAGCGGCCAGCTTGCTGTCGTCCGCTACGGGGCGCGTCGTTTCGCTTATTCCCTAGTTTCCTCGCATCAGGATCGCGTTCGCCGCAACGGCGCCCGCGAACACGCCTGCCATGACCCACCGTCAAGACGACACCCGCGCGCCCGCACGCGGCGCCGACATCATCCCCTTTCCGAGCCGACGCCCCGAGCCGTCGCCCGAGCCGGCCCCCGCGCGCCCCGCTGATGACAGCGACGACGGCCCCTCGGCCGCCTGACCCCTTCTTCCCTTTCTTCACATCGAGAACCGACATGACCACCGCCAAGACCCGCGGCCGCCCTCCGGCCCTGCCCGCCATCATCCTCAGCCAGGAGGATTTCGACGCCCTCGACCGCCTGGTCGGCGACCTGCCCGGCTCCGGCCCCGCCGGTCTGCTGCAACAGGAACTGGACCGCGCCAAGGTCTGCAAGGCCGTCGACCTGCCCAAGGGCGCTGTCGGCCTGAACCGCTGGCTCCACTATGCCGATGAGCGCCACCCCGAGGTCCGCCGCGTCCAGCTGGTCCTGCCGCACGAAGCCGACATCGACGCCGGGCGCGTCTCGATCCTGTCGCACGTCGGCGCGGGCCTGATCGGCCTGACCGAAGGCCAGTCGATCCACTGGCCCGACCCGACCGGCGCCGTGCGCAAGCTGACCCCCGTCCTGGTCGAAGACCCCGATCCCATCGAGGCCGTCACCCACTGAAAGACCCTGCGCTGGCGCTAGGGCGCCGATCTTTCCTCCCCACTTCGTGGGGAGGAGACCGCGTAGCGGTGGAGGGGGCGGCGCAAGCGCCAGATATGAAACGCCCTTTCGCCTCGTCGGCTTGCCGCCGCTTCAACGCGCATCAAGTGGGGAGGAAGGCCGCCTTCACTTCCGCCCGATCAAGCCGCCGAGCGCCTCCAGATAGGCCGCAAACGCCGTCCGCCCCTCGGGGGTAATGGCGATCCGGGTCAGGGGCTTGTTGTTCACAAAGCTCTTGCTGATGGCGACATAGCCCGCCTCTTCCAGCTTCTTCAGGTGGACCGACAGATTGCCCTGGGTCGCCTCCAGCACCGTCTTCAGCTCGGTGAAGTCCGCCGCCTCGACATCGGCCAGATAGACCATGATCCCCAGCCGCATGCGGCCGTGGATGATCTCGTCGATCCGTCCAAAGTCGTCCGCCAGCCCCATGGCCTCAGGCGGCCCTGACGCCCGCGCGCGCGTCGCGGAACATGACCCAGCCCGGCAAGGCGAACAGCAGGAACAGGGCCACAGTGCAGACGCCCAGATAGGCCATCGGCTGACGCACCAGCACGCCCAGGGCCACCGCCGTCACCCACCCGCCCAGCGACACCGCCAGCATCCAGGCCTTCTTCTTCAGCACCCAGGCCACATACCAGGCCGCCGCCTGCAGAGCGAAGACGATGGCGGCGTAATAGAGCCAGACGGCGAAATCCTGATCTCGCACCGCCCCCACGGCGAAGACGATGACCACGGCGGCGTTGGCCATGCCGGTGGCGCTGAAGGCGGCGTTCGTCACCCGCGTCGCCAGCGGCCCCCGGTTGGACGGCCCGGCCTTGCGGTCCTTCAGGATGGCCCAGGTCAGCACCGCCAGAAAGGCCGTGGTGATCCCGACGACGAAAGCCAGGTTGGCCAGATCGGGCCAGCGGATCAGTCCGATCACCTGCCCGACGTGGAACAGGCACTGCAGGCCGTACAGCAGCCCCCCCGCCAGATAGCAGATGGCCAGGGTCATGGGCGGTCGCCCGCTCCCCTCGACGATGGAGCGCATGAAGGCGAGGTCGGCTTCGGGCGTGCGGGACTTGTCGGTCATCGGGTGATTCCTGGCGCGACGCGGCTGCCCCCTTCGGATGGACGCAGCCGCCAAGGTTGGCAAGCTATTCGGCGGCGGCTTGGTGGGCGATGGGCACAACCGGACGAGCCCTGCGCCACGGCACGCGCCGCCCGTTCAGCCAGCGCCCCATCATCCCGTGGCGCACCATCAGCTCATAGCTGGCCAGCGACACGGCGCTGACGCCGACCACGACGACGGCCAGCTTGATCGGCCAGACCATGGCCCAGTCCTGCACCACCACCTGCGCCGCCATCACCAGCGGCAGATGGACGATGTAGATCCAGTAGGAGGCGTCCGCGAGATAGCGCCGCACCGCGCTGTGTCCCGACCAGAACCTCAGCGCCAGCCCTACCACGGCGAACATCGAGGCATAGGTGGCCACGCCAAACGCCGCCGCCGCCAGGGCCTTGGCCATGGGATCGGTCATCGGCGTCAGCACCGGCGTCGGCCCGCCCGACAGCATCAGAGCCGTCGTCCCCGCCCCCAGCGCCAGCCCCAGATAGACCGGCGTCCAGCCTTCGATCTTCGCCAGCAGGTCGCGACGGCGATCCAGCAGGACGCCCATGCCGAAGGCCAGACCAAAACCGACCAGGGCCGAGGTTTCAGGAACCAGCCCCGCATCCGGCGTCGGAATGCCGAAGAAGGCGATCCAGTTCGGCTCCAGCCACAAAGCCAGGGCCAGCGGCGCGCCCAGCACCAAGGGTCCCCAGGGCTCGATCAGCCCGCCTGCCAGCCGGTCCAGCCCGCGCCCCAGACGCCCCGCCCGGTCCAGCCGGGTCACAACGGCGCGCCCGATCACCAGGGCCGCATAGAACCACAGCAGCACCCACAGGAACCACAGATGGGTCAGGGGGATATTGGTCCAGTCATAGGTCGGCGGCGGCGGCGCATCGGCCGCCGTCATGCCATGCAGCGAGGCGTTCCATACCAGCACCGCCACGATCCCGCCCATCACCGGCCCCCAGAAGACCGCCAGCGGTCCGGCGATGCGGATCAGCCGGTTCTTGAGGAAGCCCGCCGTCCCGCGCCGCTTCAGCATCATGTGGCCGAACAGGCCCGCGATCAGGAAGAAGCTCGCCATGCGGAACAGATGGATGACGAAGAAGAGGCCGCTGGCCCAGGCCGAGGTCTGATCGTCGCCCACGATCCATATCTGGCTCGGAAAGAAGGACAGGGTCCCATGCAGCACCACCCCCAGCAGCAGGGCCGCGCCCCGCAGGCCGTCTAGTCCGTGAAGCCGCTCGCCTTGGTCAAATGCGGATGCCGTCATGGCGCCCTCCTGTTTCGGATAACGCCATATCTCACAGACTAGTCTAAATTACAAACTAGTCTGTGCAAAAGGTCTATTCTCCCCTCATCCCCGCGGAGGCGGGGACCCAGTGCTTTGGCTGCAAGCGCCTCCATTGGACGCACAGGCGCCGCACGAAAAAGGGGCGAGCCCTGCGGCCCGCCCCTTCGTCATCTCAGCCGATCCGAACGGATCAAACGGTCGGCACGCTCGTCGTCGCCACCGGCTCGGCTTTCGCCGTCTCCACCTCCGTCCCGTCCGACACCGTCGTCACCGGCACCGAGACCGAAGGTCCCGGCACGGGCGAGTTGGCCTCGTCGCGGTTCGGCAGGATGCCGCGCTCCAGCAGGTCGTTGATCTCCTGACCCGACAGGGTTTCGTATTCCAGCAGGGCCTGAGCCAGCTTCTCCAGGTCCGCCGCCTTGTCGGTCAGGATCTGGCGCGCCTCGTCCCAGCCCGACGTGACCAGCTTCTTGACCTCGCTGTCGATCAGGCGAGCCGTCTCCTCAGAGATGTTCTGGCTGCGCGCGACCGAGTGGCCCAGGAAGACCTCCTGCTCGTTCTCGCCATAGGCCACGGTGCCCAGCACGTCCGAGAAGCCCCACTGCGTCACCATGCGGCGCGCCAGCTTGGTCGCCTGCTGGATGTCTGAGCTGGCGCCCGAGGTGATGTTCTCCTTGCCGAAGATGATCTCCTCGGCCACGCGACCGCCGGCCATGATGGCGATGCGGTCGACCATCTGCTGGTACTTCATGGAATAGCGGTCGCCTTCCGGCAGCTGCATCACCATGCCCAGGGCCTGTCCGCGCGGGACGATGGTCGCCTTGTGCACCGGATCAGCCATCTTGACGTTGATGGCGACGATGGCGTGGCCGCCCTCGTGATAGGCGGTCAGGCGCTTTTCTTCCTCGTTCATGGCCATGGACTTGCGCTCGGCGCCCATCATGACCTTGTCCTTGGCGTCCTCGAAGTCGCGGTGCGTGACCATGCGACGGTCCTTGCGGGCGGCCATCAGGGCGGCTTCGTTGACCAGGTTGGCCAGGTCGGCGCCCGAGAAGCCCGGCGTGCCGCGCGCGATGGTCTTGACGTTGACGTCGGCGGCCAGCGGCACGTCCTTCATGTGCACGCGAAGGATGCGTTCGCGGCCCGAGACGTCGGGGTTCGGCACCACGACCTGACGGTCGAAGCGGCCGGGCCGCAGCAGGGCCGGGTCCAGCACGTCGGGACGATTGGTCGCCGCGATCAGGATGATGCCTTCGTTGGACTCAAAGCCGTCCATCTCGACCAGCAGCTGGTTCAGCGTCTGCTCGCGCTCGTCATTGCCGCCGCCGAGGCCGGCGCCACGGTGACGACCGACCGCGTCGATTTCATCGATGAAGATGATGCAAGGCGCATTTTTCTTCGCTTGCTCGAACATGTCGCGCACGCGGCTGGCGCCGACGCCGACGAACATCTCGACGAAGTCCGAACCCGAGATCGAGAAGAAGGGCACGCCCGCCTCGCCCGCCACCGCGCGCGCCAGCAGGGTCTTGCCGGTGCCGGGAGGGCCGACCAGAAGCGCGCCCTTGGGGATCTTGCCGCCCAGACGCTGGAACTTGCCCGGATCCTTCAGGAAGTCGACGACCTCCTGCAGTTCTTCCTTGGCCTCGTCCACGCCGGCGACGTCGTCAAAGGTCTTGCGGCCCTTGTGCTCGGTCAGCAGCTTGGCCTTGGACTTGCCGAAGCCCATGGCGCCCTTCGCCCCGCCCTGCATCCGGTTCATGATGAAGAACCAGAAGGCGATGATCAGCGCCACCGGCAGCAGCAGGCCCAGCAGGCCCGACCACCAGGGCTGGCGCGTGCTCTTGACGTCCACGGCGGCGCCCGCCGCCTGCATCTTGTCGACCAGATCGCCATTGGGCAGGGGGGTGACGGTCGTGAACTTGCTGTCGTTCTTGTAGACGCCGTTGATCGTGTCGCCACGCACCGTCGCCGTCTTGATCTCCTGGCCGTTGATGGCCGTGATCAGCTGCGAATAGGTGATGGGCTGGGGCCGAGCCGCCGCCGCAGCCTGGGCGCCCGGCATGGCGGGGGCGCCGCCGTTCTGGCTGATCGCGGCGTAGGCTGCGACCGCGACCAGAAGAAGGGCGCCCCAGATGGCGAAATTACGCAAATTCATTCGGTCCTCGGTTTCTCGGCGAACGCCCTCAGGCTCCGCCGATCAGCAGTCTTTCTAGGAAAATAGGTCAGTCGGCGGCGTTTCGCCATGCATGGGGTGAAAGAGGTCTGCTTCCTGCGTCGTTTCGCCCAAGGCCAGGGCCAGCCGCCGCCCCCCCAGGGCCCGCACATCGGCCGCACGCCAGGCCAGAACAGCCGCCCCGTTCCCGTCGCGAACCAGCAGGGGCAGAGCCCCGCGCGCCGCCGCCGGCAGCCCCGCCGCCACGCGCCGGTCGGCCTCTGACAGCCGCGCCAGCCGCCCCGCCGCCGCCTCGACCCGCCAGCCAGGCTCGGCCGCCGCGATCTCGAACCGCCCGTCCCAGACCGCCGCCACGCCGGGCGTCAGCCGCACCGCCTCCGGCGCCCGCCGCCGCATCTCCCCCGGCTCGCGCATCAGCAGCACCGACGCCCCCTCCGCCTCGACCCGCGCTCCCGCCAGACCAGCGACGAAATTCTTGTCCCCCGCCAACCGCGCCCTCAACCCCGCCAGCCTCTCCCCCCGCGGCGGAACCGCCCCGCCGCCCGCGCACAGCAGCGCCGCCGCCAGGGTGGAGCCGGACACGTCGCGTGAAACCTCAAGGATGCCCGCCCAAACCCGAGGGCCGCTCCCATCGCCCGACATCTTTTTTTCTCCGTCACCCTCGGGCTTGTCCCGAGGGGCCAGAAACATCCCCCTGGATGTTGATCCGTCGCCGCATGGTTCTTCGTCGTCGAGTGTCTGGGCCCCCGGCACAGGGCCGGGGATGACGCCGGAAAGGGAGCCTGCCGGAACGCCCGCCAAGGCCGCCCGCGCCCGGCTACGCCCGAACCGCTCATCCCCATTGCCCGGGTCCTCGACCCACCCCTGCCCCCGCGCCCGCAGATAGTCCCTCAGCCCTTCGCGTCGCTCCTCCAGCAGGGGCCGCAGCAGCATCAGCCCGCGCCCCTGCGGCCAGACCGGCGACGGCGACCACTCGCGCACCCGTCCCAGGGTCGAGCCCCGCGCCCGCATCCAGTCCGCCTCGGCCACGTCGTCTTTGGTATGGGCCAGCAGCACGACCCGCGCCCCCGCCGCCCGCGCCGCCTCGGCGATCAGCCCGTGCCGCGCCGCCCGCGCCCGCGCCGTCAGCCCCGGCCCGGCCTGCGCTCCATCCCAGCTCAGTCCCCGCCAGTCGGCCCCGACCGCGCGCGCGGCCTCGCCCGCGAACCGGGTCCAGTCCGCGCTGAGCGCATTGAGCTTGTGATCGACCGTCAGGGCCAGCAGCCGCCGCCCGTTCGCCCTCGCCCAGTCCGCCGCCATATGCAGCAGGGCCATGGAGTCGCCGCCGCCCGACAGCGCCACCGCGACCGGCTCAGCCCTATCCGCATCAAGCCGCCCATCCAGCCGGGCGAAGACCCGGCTGGTCAGCCCCTCGGGATCGTCTGGGCTCAGCTGCAGTTCGCCCGCGTGCGCAGCTGCGTGGCGCGGGTCTTCTGCGCCGCGGTCGCCGTCTCGGCGTAGCGGCGCGTGAACTCGGTCAGGGCGCCGCAGGCCTGGGTGTTGCGGTCGGTGGCGCGCAGGGCCTCGGCCAGCTTCAGCGTCGTCTCCGGCGCCCAGGCCACGCGCGGCCAGCCGTTCAGCGCCGCCGCATAGGCCGTGACCGCCGCCGCGTTGTCGCGGGCGGCCACGTATTGATCGCCCAGGCGCGAGTTGGCCTCACGCGATTGCGGCGTATTGGGCCAGGTCACAATCACCGTCTCCAGCGCCCGCTCGCCGCGCACGGCGTCGGTGGCCAGCAGCCGCACCGCCGCCGCCAGATCCTGCGCCGCATCGCCCGTCGGCGAGTGGGCCGTGATCGGTCCGTTCAGCTCGGCCTCTTCCTGAGCCGCCTTTTCGATCTTCTCGATGCGGGCCTCGGCGTCGCGCAGGCGGCGGGTCAGGACGGCGTTGTCGCGCGTCGCCTCGTCCAGCTGGAAGGTCAGGCGCTCGCCGTCAGCGTTCACCCGCTGGAAGGTCTGCTCCAGGTCCGACAGGCGGCGATCCATGATCTGCAGCTGGCCCTGCATGGCCACGACCTCGGGGTCCGGCTCGACCAGGACGGGCTGGCCGGCGGCGTTCCTCTGGGTCAGGGCGCGCTCCAGGCGGCGGACGTTGCGGTCCAGCTGGTCCAGACGGCGCTTGTCCCACTGGACAGCCTCCATCGGCACGGTCTGGGCGACCACCGCCCCCCCGATCAGGGTCAGGCCGATGGCCGTCATGGCGGCGGTTCTGGTCAGTCGAAATGGCAGCTTGAGCATGTCTTAAGTCGTCCCACCGATTTGCGGCGCTCGCAAGGCCGAGAGAGGGGCCGGGGTCAGTGTCCGAGGCCCAGATAGATGATCGAAACGATGAACAGGGTCGCGGCGATCTCGCAGAAGATCACCAGAGCCACCGTTCGCCACAGGGTCGAGAAGATCTTCAGGCTGTAGGCGCCCTTCAGCTGGGCGAACATGTGGACCGGGACGATCAGGCCCGCCACCAGCCCCGCGGCGGCCCCCGCCCCCTTGATCGTTGTCGCCACGATCACCACCGCCATCAGCAGCAAGGACATGAAGGTCAGCGAGTAGAGGACGAAGACCCCGTGGTCGTAGAGGGTGAAGCCCCGCTTCCACAGGAACATCAGGGCGACGAACGGGATCGACAGCGGCACCAGCAGGAAGGCGAACTTGTAGATGGTCTGTTGCAGCTTGTAGAGCGCCAGGTCCGGGTTCTTCAGCTTCTTGGCCACGGTCTTGGTCAGGCCGTTGGCGTTCCCGTCCTTGCCCACGTCCGCGGCGATGTCCGCCACCTGGGCCTGCCAGGTGCCCGGCGCCAAGCCGTCCTTGCGGCCCTCGACAGCGTCACGCTCCAGCCGCTCAAGCTTGGCCTTCTCGCTGATCACCCCGGCCTGGGCGGCGGCCAGGACGCCGGCGGCGACGCCGGCCCGGGCGCCGCTGTTCACTTCTGGCGGCGCGTCGCCGGACGGCTCCATCGCCGCCGTGGCCGCATCGACCTCCTTCTGGGCGGCGGCGACCACCTGCTCGGCCTCGACGATCGCCTCGCGCTGGGCGGCGATCTGCTCCGGCAGGCCCTGCAACTTCACCTCCGAGTGCGGCATGAAGCTGAGCGCGAAGAACATGACGAACAGGGTGAACAGGAACATGGCCAGCGGCGAGACGTAGCGCGTCCGCTTGCCCTGCACCCATTCGCGCGTCAGCCGACCGGGGTTGAGCACCAGCAGCGGCAGGGTGCGCCAGAAGCGGCCGTCGAAATGCATGACCCCGTGCAGCAGTTCCTCGCCCAGATGCAGCAGGGTGCGGTGGACATGGGCCGGCTGGCCGCAGTTGGAGCAGAACCGGCCCGTGACCTCGGCCCCGCAGTCGGCGCATGTCGTGTGGGCTTCCCCCGCCTGCCCCGAGGGCTTTTCGATCGCGCCTGCAATGATGCCGCCCGTCATGGCGCCGCCTGCCGCTTCCAGATCAATCACTCAGCTTCCCCCCGGATTCGGCGCGGACTTTGATCCGCTGCGCCCTCAAAGAAAAGAGGCGCCGGCTGCAAAGCCGACGCCTCTCGTCATTCAGTCGCCGCCGTTAGCTTAGCGCGGCGCGCCCGACACGATGGCGGTGTGGGCGTTGCGGTTCTGGGCCCAGGCGCTCTCGTTCGAGCCTTCCACGATCGGACGCTCCTTGCCGAAGCTGATGGTGTCGATGCGGCCGGCCGGCACGCCGCGCTGGATCAGATAGGTGCGGACGGCCTCGGCGCGGCGCGCGCCCAGGGCCAGGTTGTATTCCCGCGTGCCCCGCTCGTCGGCATTGCCTTCGATACGGACCGTGACCTGCGGATAGCGGGCCAGCCAGGCGGCCTGGGCGTCCAGACGCGGCTGGGCTTCCGGGCGCACCGAATAGCTATCCAGGTCGAAGTAGATGCGGTCGCCGACGTTGACGACGAAGTCCTGCTCGGAGCCGGGCATGGCGGCGCCGACATTGCCGCCGGTCACGGGGCCGGTCGGAGCGGTCGGGTATTGCGGGCCGGTCGGCTGGGCCGGCTCGACCGGCACGGCGGGCTCGACCTTGGGCTTGGGCGCACAGGCGGCCAGGGCGGCGACAGCGGCGCTGACAGCAGCCAGTTTCATCAGGGTCGAGGAATTCATCGGGTCGTCTCCTTGGTGTTCATTCTGAGGACGGCGGCCTCAAGCTTGGCTGTAATAGGGCTCTGCTAACCTGCGGCATCCCGCCACGCCAGTCATGCCGCCTCGCGATAACGCACAGTTTATGGGAATGGCTCCGCTCGTGATCTCACGAAGCCGTAACCCCGTCAGGCCGGGCAGGAATCCGCGCCCTGGCCGATGCCCAGGCTGGCCGGCGGCGCGTCCAGCAGACCCGACCAGGCCGGGTCCGACCCGCGCCCGTCATAGCCGGCCTGCGCCACCACCCGACCCGACAGGTCGACGGTCCACAGACGCGTGTCGCCGCCAGGGCTCTGACGCGCAAAGGCGATGTAGCGGCCGTTCGGCGCCCAAGACGGGCCTTCCTCGAAGTAGCTGGACGACAGGATGCGCTCGCCGGTCCCGTCCGACTTCATCACCCCGATGTGGAAACGCCCGCCCGACTGCTTGGTGAAGGCGATCATGTCGCCGCGCGGACTCCAGGCCGGGGCGGTATAGCTGCCGCCCCCGCGCGAGATCGCCCGCTGGCCCGAGCCGTCGGCCCGCATCGTATAGAGACGCGCCGAACCCGAGCGGTCCGAGGTGAAGACGATCTGGTTGCCGTCCGGGCTGAACGACGGCGAGGTGTCGATGCCGGGGTCGCTGGTCAGGCGCGACAGCTGTCGCGTCCTCAGGTTCATCACATAGACGTCGGTGTTGCCGCCGCGAATGATCGAAAAGGCGATCCGCGTCCCGTCGTTCGAGAAGCGCGGCGCCAGCACCTGCCCGTCGAACTCGCCCAGGCTTTCACGGCGCCCGGTCGACAGATTGTACAGGTAGATGCGGCTGTAATCCTTGCCCAGGGCCACATAGGTGACTTCATCCGGGTTGGACGCCGAGAAGCGCGGCGACATGATGATCTCGTCGCCCTGGGTCAGGAAGACGGGGTTGTAGCCGTCCTGATCGACGATGGTCAGACGCGACAGCTTGTTCAGCTGGGTGCCGCTCTCCGACACGAACAGGACGCGCGAATCAAAGAAGCCCGCCTCGCCCGTCATGCGCTGATAGATGACGTCGGAAATCTTGTGCGCGATCCGGCGCCACTGCTCCGAGGTGGCGGTGAATTGATAGCTGACCAGCTGGCACTGACGGTAGGGGTCATACAGGCGGAAGCCCACGTCCACCCGCCCGTCGGCGCGCGGCGTCACCCCGCCGTACAGCACCGCCTGCGCCCCGATCGAGGTCCACTGCGGAAAGTTCGGCGCATTGGCGAGCGTCAGCCCGGTCTCGATGAAGCTGGCCGGGTTCAGCGGATCAAAGAAGCCCGACCGCTTCAGGTTGCCGCTGATGACGTTCGAAATCTGCGGCCCGTTCTGCCCGGTGAAGGGCACGATGGCGATCTGCAAGGGCCGCAGAACGCCCTGATCGATCTCGACCTCGACCGGCCCGGTCTGCTGCGCCGGCGCCGCCTGAGGCTGGGTCTGGGGCTGCGTCTGGGCCGACGCCGGCCCCGCCATCAGAACCACGGCGGCTGAGGCGAGAAGAAGATGCAGACGCATAGGGAACTCCCAGAAGTTGGACGGCTCGTCGGTCCTTATCGCCAGACCGTATGACAAAAACCAGCTTGTGGCGGACAAGCTTGCCCCTGAATGGGGCGACTTTCAGACTTTAACGCCACCGCTGCTCAATCCTCCCCCGTGAACGGGGGAGGGGGACCGCCGCAGGCGGTGGAGGGGGCGGCTACAGCCGCACAGCTCAAGACGGATTCACGCCGCCCTGACACCCTACCGTTGAGCCCGACCTCGCCCCCTCCACCATGCTGCGCATGGTCCCCCTCCCCCGCTGCGCAGGGGAGGATCGCTGAGGTGCACGGCTCTACCGATTGGCGCAGGCCCGCTCGGTGTTGAAGGTCGGACGATACTGGCCGCCACGGAAGCCTGCGGGCACGTTGAATGGGGCGGCTTGGCGCAAAGCGCGCATCGCTCCATCCGATGCTGCCAGATAGACGTTGCTGCTTTGGGGGTTAACCAGTGTAGGCCCGCGTATAATCCGTCCGTCGTCCGAGATAGTCACGTCAACTTGGATCCGAAGCTCTCTCGCTTCCGGAATATCGCAAAGCGGATTCCATATGTCATAGATTTTGTTGAAGAAAGCTGTGTTCTGCGGCCCTGTCGCCTGACTGGCCTGGCCCGAGCCCTGCTGACCCGTCGCCGGACGGCCCCGGTTCGGCGTCACGCGCGGCGGCCCCGCCAGGGCGTCCAGATCCAGACCGGGCGCGGGCTTGGCGGGCGCCGGGCGGGCGGGCGCAGGCGGCGTCGGGCGCGCAGGTGCGGGCGGCGTGGGCCGTGCAGGCGCAGGCGGCGTCGGGGCTGGACGCGGCGGCGTAGGTCTGGGCGTCGGCGTCGGGCGCGGCGCAGGGGTCGGCGGCGTCGGCTTGGGCGGCGTCGGGCGCGGCGGTACGGGCGTCGGACGCGGCGCTGGCGGCGGCGGGGTCGGCGTCGGCTCCGGCGGAACCGGCTCGGGCGGCGTCTCGACCGGCGCGGTCGCCCCATCCTCGGGCGAGGGCTCGGGCTGCGGATTGTCGGCGGGCGCGGCGGCGATCTCGATGTCCGAGACGATCGACACCGGCACCGAGTTCACCAGCGGCTTGGGCTCGTCCTTCGACGACCACGACACGAGCGCGAGCGCCACCACCCCGGCGTGCAGCGCGAGCGATCCGACAATGGCGGGACTGGGTCGACGCAAAGCCGTCAGCCCTCCGCCGTCTCGTCAGCCGCCGTGTCGGTGATCAGGTTCAGCTTGGTGAAGCCCGAGGCCGACAGGCGCGCCATCACGCGAGCCACGGCCTGATAGGGCGCCCGGCCGTCGGCGCGGATGAAGACGGCCTTGTCGCGCGCCTTGTCGCCGCCCTCTTCCGCCACGCGGATCGCCAGGTTCTCCCAGCGGACTTCGCTCTCGCCGATGAAGATGGCCCCGTTCTGGTCGATCGAGACCGTGATCGGCTTGTCGGTCGTCTCGACCGCGCTGGCCTCGGTCTTGGGCAGTTCCACCGGCACGCCGACGGTCAGCAGGGGCGCCGAGATCATGAAGATGATCAGCAGCACCAGCATGACGTCGACCAGCGGCGTGACGTTGATTTCGCTCAGCGGCCGCTTGCGCGCGCGGCGACGACCGCGCCCGCCCGAGCTTGCGCCTCCTCCACCCATCGCCATGGATCAGGCGCCCCGACGCAGGTTCAGGTCGGACGACGGGACCGGCGGCGGCGGCGGGGCCGAGGGCGCGCCCAGACGACGGGCGATGGCCGATTGCAGATCGTCGGCAAAGGCTTCCAGACGCCCCGTGAACTTGCCCGCCGACACCGAGAAGGCGTTGAAGGCGATATAGGCCGGGATGGCCGCCGCCAGACCGATGGCCGTGGCGAACAGGGCCTCGGCGATGGCCGGGGCCACGGTCGTCAGGTTGGTGTTGCCCGCCGCCGCGATGCGGTCAAAGGCGTTCATGATGCCCCAGACCGTGCCGAACAGGCCGATGAAGGGCGAGGCCGTGGCCACCACCGACAGCACGCCCAGGCCGTTCTCGATCTTCTGGCTCTCGCGGGCGATCACCGAATCCAGCGCCCGGTCGATGCGGGCGATCAGCATCGAGCCCTGCGTGTCCGTCATGGCGCCGCGCGAACGCGCCTCGCGCCAGTCCTGCAGCGTCAGCACCAGCATCCGCGGCAGGGGATCGGCAGGCTGCGCCCCGGCCTGAGCCGCCACGTCTTCCAGAGACCGCCCGCTCTCGACCTGCTTCTCGAACTCGCTCGCGCGGGCGTTCATGCGCGAGAAACGCACCGCCTTGTCGATGATGATGGTCCAGGACCAGATCGAGGCCGCGGCCAGGCCGACCATGACCGTCTTCACCACCCAGTCGGCGGTCATGAACAGTTCGATGGGATTCAGCAGCGAGGCGTCGGCGGGCGGGGTCATGCGGCGTCCTTGGATGGGTCCGGTGTCGTTCGCCCTTATCGAGCGGGCGGACGTGGCGGTTTCATGGCGGCGGGTCTAGCGGGCGTCGGCGCCGGCGTCACGGGGGGCCGATCTGACAACCTCGTTATTGCGAAGCTTCAGTATTCGTCCTTCTCCCCTTGAGGGAGAAGGTGGACGGCGGAGCCGGACGGATGAGGGGTGCGAAGAAACCGGCAGACGGCTTCCGATCAACCCTCGCGCCGACACCCCTCATCCGGCCCTGAAGGGCCGCCTTCTCCCTTAAGGGGAGAAGGAAGGATTACGCGCCTTCCCCCGACAGCCACGGCCCCACCAACTCCACCAGCCGCTTCGTCGGACGCCTGGGCCGCCCGTCCAGATGGATGCAGACCGCCACCACGTCGGCCCGGCACAACACCTCGCCGTCGCGCTCCACCGTCTGGCGGATGATCAGCCTCGGGCCTTTAATGGCCTCATAGCGGGTCCGCACCACCAGGGCGTCGTCGATCCGCGCCGGCTTGACGTATTTGATGGCCAGGTCCGCCACCACAAAGGCCAGGGGCTCGTCCTGCTCCAGCAGTTCGACGTGCCCCACCCCCGCCAGCCGCAGGAAGTCCGACCGCCCCCGCTCGAAATAGCGGACATAGTTGGCGTGATAGACCAGGCCGGTGAAGTCGGTGTCCTCGTAATAGACCCGCACCGGCAGCAGATGATCCAGCCCGTCGAAACGGCCAGCGGTCGGAAAATCGGTCATCGGTCAGCCCTGAACGGAAGTCGTCGTCGAGGCCTTAGCCGCCGACGCCGCCGCGTTGAAGCCCGGACAGAACTCCGCCTTCATATCCGCGAACTCGGCGCCCAGGGGATCGTCGCCCATCAGGATGCGATTGGGCCGCGAGACGAAGGCCACCGCCTGTTTCTGCCCGGCGATCCCGGCGTAACCGCAGACGGCGCGGCGCTTGCCGGTTTCCAGATACCGCACCTCGGCGGTCGGCCCCATCTGCGCCTTGACCTGGGTCAGGGCGCGTTCCGCCGCCGTCGCCTGCTTCGGCCCGAACCGCGCGCCCTGGTTCAACGCCACCAGGCTCAGCGCCCCGAGCAGCAGCACCGCCGCGCCCAGCACGGCGATCTTCTGGTCCGTCCCGATCCCGCCTCGCGCCATCGCCCGTCTCCTTCAAGCGCCAGCATGGCCGGGTTTGACGAACGGGTGAAGCCCCTGCTTGATCCTCCCCAGTGCAGCGCAGCGAAACGGGGGAGGGGGACCGCGCAGCGGTGGAGGGGGCAAGCCCCATGCTCCACACATCAGGATGGCGCGCTTGAAGTCCGCCCCCTCCACCATGCTCCGCATGGTCCCCCTCCCCCGCTGCGCAGGGGAGGATTGCGGGTCGGCCTACTTCCCGAACAGGTCCGGCGCGACCGTCGTGGCCGGCTTCGGCGCCTCCAGCCCCAGATGCTCATAGGCCTTGGCGCAGGCCACCCGCCCGCGCGGGGTGCGCATGATGAAGCCCTGTTGTAGCAGATAGGGCTCGATCACATCCTCGACCGCGTCGCGCGCCTCGGCGATCGCGGCGGCCAATGTGTCCATGCCCACCGGCCCGCCGCCGTAGTTCTCGATCAGGGCCTTGAGGAAGCGCCGGTCCAGACTGTCCAGCCCCGCCTCGTCGACCTCCAGCCGCGCCAGGGCCCGCGCCGCCGCCAGCCGGTCAATGCTCTTGCCCTCCGCGTCAGCGAAGTCCCGCACCCGCCTTAGCAGCCGCCCGGCGATGCGCGGCGTGCCTCGCGCCCGACGCGCGATCTCCATGGCCCCGTCCTCGGTGATGGCCGCGCCCATCTTGCGCGCCGCCCCCCGGATCACCGCCGTAAGCTCCTCGGGCGTATAGAATTCCAGCCGCAGCGGAATGCCGAACCGGTCGCGCAGCGGCGTGGCCAGCAGGCCCGCCCGCGTCGTCGCCCCGACCAGGGTGAAGGGCGCCAGGTCGATGCGCACCGACCGCGCCGACGGCCCTTCGCCGATGATGAGGTCCAGCACATGGTCCTCCATCGCCGGATAGAGGATCTCCTCGACCAGCGGCGACATCCGATGGATCTCGTCGATGAACAGGACGTCGCGCGGCTCCAGATTGGTCAGGATCGCCGCCAGATCGCCCGCCTTGGCCAGGATCGGCCCCGAGGTGGCGCGGAAGCCCACGCCCAGTTCGCGCGCCACGATCTGCGCCAGCGTCGTCTTGCCCAGCCCCGGCGGCCCGAACAGCAGCACGTGATCCAGCGCCTCAGCCCGGCCCCTCGCCGCGTCGATAAAGACCTTCAGATTGCCCTTGGCCGCCGACTGCCCGACGAACTCCGACAGCGTCTGCGGCCGCAAGGCGCGGTCATGCTTCTCGCCGGGCTCGGCGTCGGCGGAAATGATACGATCCTCGGTCATGCGCCTGCCCTTCCCTTCTCCCTTGAGGGGAGAAGGTGGCTCGCAAAGCGAGACGGATGAGGGTGAGGCCCGATCTGAGCGAAACCTTCTCCAGATGAGCGCGTGGAAACGACACCCTCATCCGAGCGCCTCCGGCGCCCACCTTCTCCCCTCAAGGGAGAAGGACAAACACTTGCGGCCCTCACCGCCCCAACTCCTGCAAGGCCGCGCGGATCACCGCCGGCAGCTCCGCCTCATCCCCCAGCCGGATCAGCGCCTGATCCACCGCCCGGCGCGCATTGATCTCGGCGATGCCCAGCCCCAGCAGGGCCGCGACCGCCTCGCCCGTCACGCTCGGCGGCGGCGGGGCGGCGACCTCGGCGTGGACGCCCGGCGCGTTCGGCGCAAAATGCCCGTCGCCCAGCGCCTTGCCCTTCAGTTCGGTGACGATGCGCAGGGCCAGCTTCGGCCCCACGCCATTGGCGCGGCCGACCGCCGCCTTGTCCTCGCGCGCCACGGCGCCGGCCAGTTCGCCCGGCGGCAGCACGTCCAGCACGCTCAGCGCCGCCTTCGGCCCCACGCCCTGAATGGCCAGCAGCACGGTGAAGGCGCGGCGCTCGTCCCGCGACAGGAAGCCGTACAGACGCGGCCCCGCGTCCTCGCTCCACTGGCTGTGAATATAGAGGGTCGTCTCGTCGCCCGGCGCCGGCAGCCGCCCCAGGGTCCGCGCCCCGCAGGTCGCCACATAGCCCACCCCGCCGCAGTCGATCAGGCATTCCGCCTCCCCGACCTCGGCCAGAACCCCGCGCAACCGCCCGATCAATACTCAATCCTCCCCTGCGCAGCGGGGGAGGGGGACCACGCAGTGGTGGAGGGGGCGACCACGGCCGCAACGCTCCAAATCCCTTCACGCCGCCCGGCGCCGAACTTCACAGCAAGGCGCGCGATCTCGCCCCCTCCACCATGCTGCGCATGGTCCCCCTCCCCCGCTATGCAGGGGAGGATCGCAGAATTCCCGATCATGCCGCGCCCCTCAAACTGGCCGTCAGACTCAAACTCCGCCGATGGTGCGCATGAGTGATCGCCACCGCCAGCGCATCCGCCGCATCCGCCTTCACGTCCCCTGCGGCGGGCAGCAGCCGCTTGATCATGAAGGCCACCTGGCTCTTGTCCGCCTGGCCGGCGCCGACCACCGCCTTCTTGACCAGGCTGGGGGCGTATTCCGCCACGCTCAAGCCCGCTCTTGCCGGGGCCAGCATGACCGCCGCCCGCGCATGGCCCAGCTTCAACGTCGAGGCCCCGTTCATGTTGACGAAGACCTCCTCGATCGCCGCTTCGTCACAGCTATAGGCGGCGCAGATCGAACCGACCTCTTCAAGCAGATGCAGCAGCCTTTCGGAGAAAGGCGCCTTCTCGGCGGGCGCCACCACCCCGTGCGCGATCCAGCGCAGGCGGCTGCCCTCGCTTTCGATCACGCCCCAGCCGGTGCGGCGCAAACCGGGGTCCAGCCCCAGGATTCGAGTCGATACGTTCGTCATTCGTTCCAGTCATGCCCCAAACCAGGTTGACGAACAATGACCGCGCGCTCGCCTTTCGCGTTGCATATGCAACGATCCATGCTTTGCATATGCAATGATCGACGCCAGCCCCTGCATCTGCGGCCGTCTGCGCCGCGCCTCGCGCACCCTCTCGCGCGTCTATGACGAGGCCCTGGCCCCGGTCGGTCTGACCGTCACCCAGTTCTCGGTCATGCGCACCCTGTCGCGGCTGGATCGTCCCGGCCTGCTCGAACTGGCCGAGACCACCGCCCACGAGAAGAGCGCCCTGTGGCGCACGCTTCAGCCGCTGGAACGCAAGGGCTGGGTCGCCGCCGAGGCCGTGCCGGGCGCGCGTGGCCAGAAGCTGTCCGTCACCCCCGCCGGGCTGGAAAAACTGGCCGACGCCCTGCCCCTGTGGCGCACCGCCCAGAGCCGCGTCTCCGACATCCTCGGCCCGCGCGAGGCCGCCCTGATCGCCCTGCTGACCGAGCTTGAAACCGATGTCTGACGCCGCCTCCTCCGGCCTGTCTCGCCGCGCCTGGATCATGATCCTGACCGGCGCCGTCATCGTCACCCTGTCGATGGGCGTGCGCCAGTCCTTCGGCCTCTTCCTGCGTCCCGTGGGTCTGGACCTGGAGATCGACCGCCAGACCTTCGGCCTGATCATCGCCGCCCAGAACCTGCTGTTCGGTCTCATCCAGCCCTTCGTCGGGGCCTGGGCCGACAAGCACGGCGCGGGCAAGGTCGCGGTCGGCGGCGCCCTGGTCTATCTCGCGGGTCTGGCCGTGGCGGCCACGGCGGCGAGCGCGGCGGGACTGATGCTCGGCTTCGGCGCCCTGGTCGGCCTGTCGATGGCGGGCGTGACCTTCGTGGTGGTGCTGGGCGCTGTCGGCCGCGCCGTCCCGCCCGAGAAGCGCACCCTGGCCTTCGGCATCGTCACGGCGGGCGGCTCCTTCGGCCAGTTTCTGGTGGTGCCGGCGGCGCAAGGGATGCTCGACGCCCTCGACTGGCGCCTCACCCTGTTCGTGCTGGGCGGCCTCGTCGCCCTGATCATCCCCCTGGCGCTGGGCGTGGCGGGCAAGCCGCCCGTCGCCGACGCCCGCGACGGCCTGCCCCTGAAGGCGGCGCTGAAAGAGGCCCTGACCCATCCCAGCTTCGCCCTGCTCAACCTCGGCTTCTTCGTCTGCGGCTTCCATGTCGCCTTCGTCGGCACCCACCTGCCCGCCTACCTGCGCGACATGGGCCTGTCCGGCGGCGTCGGCGCGGCCTCCCTGGCCTTGATCGGCCTGTTCAACATCGCGGGTTCCTGGCTCTGGGGCGCCTGGGGCTCCAAGGGCTCGAAGAAGGGCCTCTTGACCCTGCTCTACGCCTCGCGCGCCGTGGCCATCGCCGTCTTTCTGCTGGTTCCCCTGTCCCCGGCCAGCGCCCTGATCTTCGCCGCCGTCTTCGGGTTCCTGTGGCTGGGCACCGTGCCCCTGACCAATGGTCTGGTGGCGCAGATCTTCGGCGTGCGCCCCCTGTCGGCCCTGGCCGGCATCGTCTTCCTCAGCCATCAGGTCGGGGCGTTTCTGGGCGCCTGGCTGGCGGGCGTGGCCTTTGACCTGACCGGCTCCTACGCCGCCATCTGGATCATCTCCATCGTCCTGGCCGTCATGGCCGCCCTGGCCAATGTCCCGGTGCGCGAGGCCCCGGTCGTCCGGCCTGAAGCGGTCCCGGCCGAATGAGCCGCCGCCTCATCATCGGCGCCGGCGTTATGGGCCTGCTGACGCTCGTCGCGCTCGGCGGCTGGCTATGGAGCCGCAATGGCCTGGCGATCTGGCTCGACGCCGCCATCGCCTTCTGCCTGTAGCGCCGTCCCCTCAATCGTCTCTGGGCATGACCGAGAACCCCGCCAGCCCGGTCTGCTCCCCCAGCCGCATCGACAGATCATGAACCCGCAGCGGCATCGGCCCTCGCGCCTTGATGTGGTGCTCATGGATCAGGCCGTCGTGGCTGACCACATGGCCGATGCGCACCGGTTTCAGCCCGCTGTCGCTCAGCAGATCGCGCAGCACCGCCTCCCCCGGCGCCGCCCCCCGCGTCCAGCGCAGGGTCACGTCCATCACCCCGACGTGCGGCAGGCGGGCGTCCAGGAACCTCAGGATGGCCAGCACCAGCAGGGTCGCGCCCCCGGCCACCAGACCCAGGTCCCACATGCCCACCCCGAACATCACT
This sequence comes from Candidatus Brevundimonas phytovorans, assembly GCA_029203145.1. NCBI lineage: Bacteria > Pseudomonadati > Pseudomonadota > Alphaproteobacteria > Caulobacterales > Caulobacteraceae > Brevundimonas > Candidatus Brevundimonas phytovorans. The sequence goes on along the minus strand of CP119309.1, from coordinate 350,258 downwards.
CCGACCGCCGAAGTGGTCCACAGCGACGCCGCCGTAGTTAGGCCGTGGACCGAAAACCCCTCGCGGAAGATGACCCCGGCGCACAGGAAACCGATGCCGGTCAGGATGCCGTGGGCCATCCGGGTCGGGTCGATGACCAGCCGCTGATCCGGCAGGGCGACGAAGGCCCAGGTCGACTGATGCATGGCCGCCAGCATCAGCACGCAGGACGTCATGCAGACCAGGATATGGGTGCGGAACCCCGCCGGATGCCCGTGATAGGTCCGCTCGATCCCGATCAGACCGCCCGCCGTCATCGCCGCCGCCACTGGCGCGATCAGCGCCCAATCTACCGTCATGTCCCAACCTCAAGCTGCACAGGACCGCTCACCGTGGACCGCGCCGTTGATTGCAGCAAGCCTCAGTCGTCGCGCGGATCCAGCAGGTAGTCCGTCACCCCCGGCAGGGCGCACAGCCGCGTCGCCAGCGCCTTCAGTTCAGCCTCGCTCCCGGCCTTGATGCGCCAGCTGCGCCGCACCATCGCCCCGCCGTCGATCAGCTCGAAGCGATCATGGCGCGGCGCCGGATCAATGGCCTTCAGCGCCGCCTCGACCTCGGCCTCGGGCGACGGCCCGTCACGGCGCCAGCGCACCTCGACATCGGTCAGCACACGCGCCGGCAAGCGCACGCTGACCAGCCGCAGCGCCACCAGGATCAGCCCCGTCGTCACCGTGCCCACGATCCCGAGCGTGAACAGACCGGCCCCGAACAGCAGCCCCAGCGCCGAGGTGATCCACAGACTCGCCGCCGTGGTCAGTCCATGAATGGAAAACCCGGTGCGGAAGATCACCCCCGCGCACAGGAAGCCGATGCCGGTCAGCACCCCGTGCGCCATCCGCGTCGGGTCAGTGACGATGTTCTCGTCCGGCAGGGCGCGAAACGCCCAGTCCGCCTGCCCCATGGCCGCCAGCATCAGCAGGGCCGAGGCCAGACTGACCAGGATATGGGTGCGAAACCCCGCCGCCCGTCCCCGCCATTCGCGCTCGAACCCGATCAGCCCTCCGGCCACGACGGCGCCCAGGATGGGCAGGGCGAAACTCTCGATCTCTGACAGGTTCATCCCACGGCAACGGTTTGCCGCGCGGCCCCGTTCCGCCTAGTCGAGCCGATAGCGGATGGTGAAGGCGATCTGGCTCTCCGTGGGCTGGCCGTCCTCCAGACGCGGTCGAACCCGCGCCTTCAGCGTCGCCTTCACCGCCTGCTCGCCGAAGCCGACGCCCGCAGGCGCCTCCTCGGCGATGCGACAGGCGCGTACCCGGCCATCGACGGCGACCTGGCACTCCAGCCTCACCCTGCCGCTCTCCTCGCCCGCCCGCTGCGCCGCCCGCGGAAACTCTGGTTGCGGCGCCTGCAGCCAGGCGGGGTTGGTGATCGCCCGCCCCTCGTCGCTCATATAGGGCGCGGGCGCCGGGCTCGGCTCCTCGGGCGGCACGGTATAGGAGGACAGGGTTTCAGACGGCGTCCTCTCGGGCATCTTCGGCAGGTCGATCCGCACCCGCACCGTGGAAAGCACCCAGGCCGCGCCCGCCATCACAAGCAGGCTCGCGATCCAGACGCCCAGCTTGACCCAGAACCAGGCCGGCCCCTCGACCGGCGGCGCGCTCGCCCCCGGCAGGTCCCGTTGCGGCTCCTGTTCTTCTGTCATTTCAGCCCCCCGGCCTCTCAGTCCAGACACGTCTAGCAAGACGCCCGCGCAGACGGAAACACCCGGTTTCTCTCGCCTCTGCTCCGCTTGCCCGCAACCGACATCGGGCGCATCCTTCGCCAATCCGCGATCGCCGAAAGGAAGCCGCCATGCGCGCCGCCCTGTTCGTTGCTTCTCTCGCCTGCCTGTCCGCCTTCGCCGCCTCGCCCGCCGCGGCTCAGGAAGCGCGCGATCAGTTCATGGAGCGCTGCACCCTGGCCCACGCGGTCCAGGACACCGCCAACATGGCCAGCTACGGCGAAGGCGAATGCGCCGAGCAATGGATCAAGCTTAACCGATCCAATCCCATGCTCGACGCCATCCTGTCGGTCTTCGTCGCCGGCACGCCGTCCGCGCTGGATCCTGCCGACGTTCAGCGTCGAGCCTCCATCGTCCGCTGGCGCTCGGCGTCAGAGGGTCAATTGGCGGGTTTGAATGTCGAGGTCACGCGCACGCCGACGACGCGGATCATCTTCAACTGGTCGGCGACGGGTCAGCCCATCCCCTATGACCCGGTCGAGGCCCTGCGGGTGCGCGGCGCCCAGGTCTATCCGATCGGCTGCTACGCGCTGGGCGCGGGCGAGACCCACGGCGTCTGGCGCGTGGACGCCCCCGGCCACGCCCCCTTCGCGCTCAGTGTCTATCGTCGCGAGGCGCCGACGGCCTCGGCCCTGTCCTACATCACTGTCAGCGCCGAGGCGGAACGCAATATCCCGACGCTCGGCGACCTCATGGCCGCCGAGCCCGATCAGGACTGGCAGGACTGTCCCTCGTAAGGATCAGCCCGCGTACTTGGCCGCGTCTTCGTCCGAGATGTCTTCGTTGGAATAGACCGCCGACACGTCGTCTTCGGCGTCCAGCGCGTCCAGCAGCTTGAACAGGGTGCCGACGGCCTCGCCCGTGACCTGAACTTCGGTCTGCGGCTTCCACACGATGGCGGTCGACTTCGGGTCGCCCAGCACCTTGGACATGGCCTCGGCCACCTCGTTCAGGTCCTCATAGGCGGTCCAGATCGTATGGCCCGGCGCGTCCTCATAGATGTCCGGCTTGACCAGATCGCTCTCGACGTCCTGGGCGCCGGCCTCGATGGCGGCTTCCATGACCTCGTCCTCGGTGCCGGCCTCGGCCTTGTAGGTGATCTTGCCGACCTTATCCCACATGAAGGCGACCGAGTTCATCTCGCTCAGCGCCCCGCCGTTCTTCTTGAAGGCCGCGCCGATGTTCGAGGCCGCACGGTTGCGGTTGTCGGTCAGGGCCTCGACGATGATGCCCACGCCGCCGGGGCCCCGGCCCTCATAGCGGACCTCTTCCATCGTATCGACGTCGCCGCCGGAGGCCTTGTTGATCGCCCGCTGGATGACGTCCTTGGGCAGGCTTTCGGCCTTGGCGTTGTTGACGGCCAGACGCAGGCGCGGGTTCAGCGCCGGATCGGGCATGCCGCCCTTGGCCGCCACGGTGATGTCGCGCGACAGCTTGGAGAACAGCTTGGAGCGCACCGCGTCGGCGCGACCCTTGCGGTGCATGATGTTCTTGAATTTCGAGTGGCCGGCCATGAATCTCGCTGCCAGATTTCTGAAACGTGAGGCGAGGCCTTTACTGGATGTGCGATCCTCTGTCACGACTGGGAACCGCCCGACTGCGCCGGGGATTTAGCGCAGGCCTGTAACGAGGAGACGCCGATGGCCGCCGACGACACCTATCTGGACGACGCCTATGATGAAGGCCTCGACCACGCCCACGCCGGCGAAATCGTCGAATGGTACGCCAAGCGCCCCGTCACGGTCTCCACCGCCGCCGCCACCGGCTCCCTCGTCGCCGCCTTCGCCCTCGGCGCCCTGACCGCCGTCGGAACCCTCTTCCTGCTGCGCCAGTACGACGAACGCTAGGGTTTCAGCAGGCCTTCCAGAAACGCCCGCAGCGCCTTCGGGATGGCTGCGGGCCGCATCGTCGCACGCGCCACCATGACGTGGACGAAAAAGCCCTCGGCCGTCGCCTCGTCCTCGTCGTTGCGGAACAGGCCGACCTCATAGCGGATGCTGGACGCCCCCAGCCGCCCGACCCGCACACCGGCGTGGATCACGTCGGGATAGGCCGCCGAGGCGTGAAACCGGCAACCGGACTCCGCCGCCACCCCGATCACCGCGGACCCGGCCACGTCCAGCAGCCCCGCTTCGATCAGCAGCTGGTTCACCGCCGTGTCGATGAAGGCGTAGTAGGCGACGTTGTTGATGTGGCCATAGGCGTCATTGTCCGCCCACCGCGTCGTCAGCCGCACGAACCGCGCGTAGTCGCCGCGCCTGCCCCTGATCCGCTCCGTCATCCGCCCCTTGGCCTCCGCTACGTCATGCGCCTAGCCTGACAGCAGATGGGAGCCCTGACCATGCCGACCACCACCCGCGCCGCCGTCCTGCGCCACATGGGCGCCCCCCGCCCCTACGCCGACAGCCGCCCGCTCTCGCTCGAGACCCTCACCCTCGACGATCCCGGCCCCGGCGAGGTTCTGGTCGCCATCAAGGCCGCCGGCCTGTGCCACTCGGACCTCTCCGTCATCAACGGCGACCGTCCCCGCCCCCTGCCCATGGCCCTGGGTCACGAAGCGGCCGGCGTGGTCGAGGCCCTCGGACCGGGCGTCAACGACCTGGCTGTCGGCGACCATGTCGTCATGGTCTTCATGCCGTCGTGCGGCCACTGCCACCCCTGCGCCGAGGGCCGCCCCGCCCTGTGCGAGCCGGGTGCCGCCGCCAATGGCCGGGGCGAGTTGCTGACCGGCCGCCGCGCCCTGCACGCGGGGCCTGAGACGCTGAACCACCACCTCGGCTGCTCCGCCTTCGCCGAGCACGCGGTCGTCTCGCGCCGCTCGCTGGTCAGGATCGACGCCGACCTGTCGTTCGAGCACGCCGCCCTGTTCGGTTGCGCCGTCCTGACCGGGGTCGGGGCCGTGGTGAATACGGCGGGCATTCGCGCGGGCCAGTCGGCCGTGGTCGTCGGCCTCGGCGGGGTCGGTCTGGCCAGCGTCCTCGGCGCCCTCGCCTCGGGGGCCTCGCCCGTCGTTGCTGTCGATCTGTCCGAGGACAAGCTGGCCCTGGCCCGCTCGCTGGCTGCCGAGGGCGTGGTCCAGACCGTCAACGCCGCCGATCCCGACGCCGTCGATCAGGTCCGCGCCCTGACCCAGGGCGGCGCCGACTTCGTCTTCGAAATGGCCGGCTCGGTCCGCGCCCTCGACGCCGCCTGGCGCATGACCCGGCGCGGCGGAACCACCGTCACCGCCGGCCTGCCCCCGCCCGAGGCCGCCCTGGCCGTCAACGTCGTGTCGCTGGTCGGCGAAGAGCGCACGCTGAAGGGCTCCTACATCGGAACCTGCGTCCCGACCCGCGACATCCCCCGCTACGTCGCCCTCTTCCGTCAGGGCCGCCTGCCCGTCGATCGCCTGCTCAGCGGCGTCCTCGCCCTCGACGACATCAACGCCGCCTTCGACGCCCTGGCCGACGGCAAGGCGGTGCGGCAGGTGATCCGGTTCTAGAAGCGCCGCTGAGCCCCTCAATCCTCCCCCGTTCACGGGGGAGGAGGACCGCGCAGCAGTGGAGGGGGCGGACACATCCGCCAGCCTCAAAAGACCCTCTCGACCGCCGACCGAGCTTCAAACGCAACGCCCGACCTCGCCCCCTCCACCATCCTTCGGATGGTCCCCCTCCCCCCGCTTCGCAGGGGAGGATCGGGTTAAGCCAGCAACCCCTCGACCTCGTCGCGCGTCCCCAATGACGGCTGCGCCCCCGGCCGGGTCGCGGCCAGCGCCCCCGCCGCGCACGCGAAGTGCAGGGCCGCGTCCGGCGTCATGCCGTCCAGCAGGGCCACGACGATGGCCCCGACAAAGGCGTCGCCCGCCCCCGTCGCGTCCACGGCGTGAACGCGCGGCGGCGTGGCCCAGGCCATCTCCACCCCGCGCCGGTACATGACCGCGCCGCGCGCCCCCTTGGTGACGACCACCAGCCCGCCGCCGACGTGCAGGGCCTCGCCATAGAAGGCGGCCTCCGTCTCATTGACCACGATCAGGTCAGCGCGCCGCAACATGGCCTCCGACACCGGGGCCGCGGGGGCCAGGTTGACGCAGACAAAGTCCGTCGCCCGTCCCACCGCCGCCTCGACCGTCTCGATCGGCAGCTCCAGCTGGGCGATCAGCGGCGTCTCGATCCGCGACGGCAGTTGTTCCGGCGTGACGAGGTGGTTGGCCCCGGCGGCGACCACGATCTGGTTCTCTCCGCTGGGATCGACCGCGATCAGAGCCACCCCGGTCGGCGCCGCAATGTCCGTCTCGACCCCCGACAGGTCCACCCCGTGGGCCAGCATCAGGGCCACCGCCGCCCCCGACATCTCGTCCTCGCCCACGCGGCCGATCAGGCTGACCTCGGCGCCCAGACGCCGCGCCGCCAGGGCCTGATTGGCGCCCTTGCCGCCGGCATGCCGGGCCAGCGTCGCCCCCGTCACCGTCTCGCCCGGCGCCGGCAGGCTGGGGGCCGAGGCCACCATGTCCAGATTGATCGACCCGACGACGGTGATCCTCATTGGCCTGCTCCCAGTCGTTCCGTGATCAGGGCGAAGACCCCGTCCGCATCCGCCCTTGTCGCCCAGAAATGCTTGGCCGTCGCGGCCTCGACGCGGAATTCCACCGCCGTATGCCCGCGCGTCAGATCGCTCTCGGTCTCCACCGCGATGCGGCACGGCGCCAGATCGAACAGCTCCGGCTTCAGCAGCCAGGCCACGGTGCAGGGGTCATGCAGCGGCCCCGCGTCCCAGCCGACGATCTCGCGCTCGGTCCGCTGCGAGAAGCGCAGCATGGCCGCCGCCGTCCGCGCCGAGGCCGTGTCCACCGCCTCGATGGCCTTGATGCGCGCCTCCGTCGCCCGCACCTGATGGGTGACGTCCAGGCCCATGACGATCATCCGGCATCCTGAGGCGAAGACCTCCGCCGCCGCGTCCGGGTCCGCCCAGATGTTGAACTCAGCCGAGGCGGTGATGTTGCCGCCCTCGCTGCGCGCCCCGCCCATGACCACCACCGGCCCCAGATGCGCCGCAAGCCTCGGCTCGGCCCGCATCGCCAGCGCCAGATTGGTCATCGGCCCCATGACGGCCAGAGCGACGCTGCCCGCAGGCCGTTCCATCACCAGCCGCACGATGGCCTCCGCCGACGTGCCCTCGCCCACGGGCTGGGCCGGCTCGAACGGCGCCAGATCACCCAGACCCTCGGCCCCGTGGAACTCGCCTGCGCCCGCCGGCGCGCGCTTCAAGGGCCGCTCGGCCCCGGCATGGACCGGCACATCCTCGCGCCCGGCGATCTGGCGGATGATCCGCGCATTGCGCGCCGTCGCGACGGCCGGGACATTGCCCCCGACCGTGGTCACGGCCAGCAGGTCGAACTGAGAAGAGGCGAAGGCGGTCAGCAACCCCGTGGCGTCATCCACGCCGGGATCGCAATCAATGATGAGAGACTGTTTCACCGGATCGGTGTGCCGCGTGGCGCCGCGCGAGGCAACCGTCGCGCACCGATCCTCCCCCGTAAACGGGGGAGGATCGCAAAACTACAGACACGCCTTCACGCAAACCTTGGCCAACACTTCCGCCGAATCCGTCAGCGGAACCGCCACGTCGCCCGCATCCAGCAACAGCGGCACCTCGGTGCAGCCCCCGATCACCCCTTGCGCCCCCGCCGCAACCAGGGCCGCCGCCAGGTCGCGCATGGCCGCCCGCTGCTCCGCGCCCACGTCGCCCGCCTTGACCCCGGCCACCACCGCCATGAAGCGGTCGCGCTCCGCCGCCGACAGCCGCACCATCTCCACGCCCTCAGCCGCCAGCGCCTCGGCGTAAAGCGCCTCGCCCCCCGGCGTCGCCAGCACGCCGACGCGCGTCGCCTCGCCCGCCTTCGCCGCTCCCGCCTTCGCGGCCAAATTCTTCGCGGCCTTGGCCGTCTCCGCCACCATGTCGATAAAGGGCAGCCCCGACGCCCGGATCGCCTCGGCGTGGGCGTGGGCGGTGTTGCACGGCATGGCCAGAACCTCGGCCCCCGCCGCCTTCAGCCGCCGCGCCATCTCGCCCAGTGTCCGACCCGCCGCCTCGGGCTGGGTATGCCGGTTCGGCGTCTGCGGGTTCAGATCCATCACCACGCGAATGTGGTCCTCATCCCCCTGGGCCGGGGTCAGGGCCTGCACCCGCGCCAGAAAGGCCACCGTCGCCGCCGGCCCCATGCCGCCCAGAACCCCCAGAATCTTCACGCCCGACCTCGTCCGCTTCTCGACCCGCAACCGGACCGCCCGACCGCTTCGCCCATCCCCGCGCCGGGCGCAACATCCGCGCGCGCCGTCGCCCCCGACAGATCGAGCAACGACGGCCTGAGAACCAGAAATCATCGGTTCAGGAACGACGTTCAATAATCATGGTGAATGCGCGAATTCTTGCGGAACCAAGTTTCAGGTCCGTTGTTATTGCATCGGACACATCGGACGCCCCCCAACCCCGATGTCGTCTGTGGCGGTCCGGCCTTAACGCCCCCCCGACTGAGAAGCCGGACCGCCCCCCCTTTTTTGAAAATATGAGACGCAAGCTTGACGCCCGCGTAACAGCGATAGATCACCTGTGTCCTCCGTTGTGGCGAGGATTCCATGTCGTTCATACTGTTCGCGATCCTGGGGGCGCTGCAGGCCAGTCCGCAGATACGGGTTGAACCCGATGGTCCCGACGCCTGGCGGCTGACCCTCACCGCCGAAGATGAAACCGACCCCCTCCGTCTGGCCGAGCGCCTTCGTCCACGCGCGGCGGAACTGTGCGGCGCCGCCGGATACCATTTCGGTCGCTACACCTTCGACCTCGAGCAAACCGTCGCCAAGGGATCGACCGAGGTGAAAAATGGGGCGCTGACGGTCGTGCAGAATGTCGTGTGCGGCCCCGCTGCGCCGGTCGTCGAGCCCGCCGCCGCCCCGGTCCTGAGCGAGGCCGACGCCACAGCCCTCAACCCCCGGCTTACGGCCCTGAGCGACTCCTATTTCACCGCCCTCGACCAAGGTCGCTATGCCGAAGCCTTCGCCATGGTCGCCGAGACGATGACGGGCGGCGCCACGCTAGAGGGCTGGGCGGCCCGCGCTCGTATTCAGCGCGATAAGATCGGGGCGACCAACGCGCGCGAGATTGGCCGCCTGACTTGGTACTCCAATCCTCCGGGGGCGCCGCCTGGGCATTACGGCGCGGTCGATTACGTCGCCGCTCATGCGCTTCAGGACGAATGCGGCTACCTGATCTGGTATCGTCCCACGTCCGACGCTGAACTGCTTCTGATCCGTCAGGAGACCACCCTCTTGCCGCACGATATGGACGAAGCGTTGCGGGCGACGATGCGTCAGGCCCACTGCATCATCCTCTAGCCCCTCAACCCAGCGCCAGCACCATGTCCCAGCGGTCGATGCCGGGCGCATAGCCGTCGGGCGTGACCTTTTCCGCCTCGAAGCCGAAGCGGGCGTAGAAGCCTTGCGTGTGCTGGCTGGTGTTCAGGATCACGCGGCGGATCCCCGGGGTCGCCCGCGCCGCCGCGATCCGCGCCTCGGTCAGCACCCGCCCCAGCCCCTGACCGTGCAGCCCCTGGTCCACCATGCCCCAGCACAGGGCGACGCTGATCCCGTCCGGCTCCACCGCATGGCCGCCGCAGCCGACGATCCGCCCGTCCTGCTCGATCACCTGATAGGGCCAGCGCAGGGCCTGGTCGTTCAGAAACCCGACAAACCCCTCCCGCTCGCTGGCGTCAAAGAAGCGCGGCGTATTGCTGTCGAACAGGGCCAGACAGCCGGCCAGGTCTTCGGGGCGATAGGTGCGGGAAAGGATCATTCCCCTTCCTGCCACGCCGCCCTCGCTTGACCTACCCCCGAAACGGGCTAGGGTCTCGGCGTTCTCCGGGGGGTCGCGATCGAGCGGCTGAGATTGGCGTAGCCGCCTGACCCGTCGAACCTGATCCGGGTCATGCCGGCGAAGGGATGAGTACGCTTCCGGCCCCGGCTTCACGCCACAGGACCGGCACGCCCGACGTCGGCGGACCTCAAACGTTTTGAGGCCGCCATGAACATCAACGTCACCCCGACCGCCCAAGCTCAGTCCGAGGCTCAAGCAGCGAGCGACCGCGTCGCGAGCGATAGCCTCCCTCTCAGCGAAGCGCGACAACAAGTCGAGGCCGAGACCGGCCGCATCCCCACCGGCCCCCGCGCCGGCGGCGTGAAGGTCTTCGTGGCGGGCCAGCTCTACCCCGACATCCGCGTCCCCTTCCGCGAGGTCGCCGTCCACCCCTCGGCCAACGAGCCGCCGGTGACGATGTATGACTCTTCCGGCCCCTACACCGACCCCGCCGTGACCATCGACATCAAGAAGGGCCTGCCCCGCGTCAAATCCAGCTGGCAGCGGGATCGCGGCGACATCGCCCCCGTGGCGAACCCGCGCGAGGTCAAACCCGAAGACAACGGCCACGCCTCGGGCAAGAATCTCGCCCCCCGCTTCGACACCTCGCACCATCAGGTCTTCAAGGGCGTCGAAGGCCGCCCGGTGACCCAGTACGAATACGCCCGCGCCGGGATCATCACGCCCGAGATGGAATACGTCGCCATCCGCGAGAACCTGCGCCGCGAGCAGAACGCGCCCTGCATCCGCGACGGCGAAGACTTCGGCGCCTCGATCCCCGACTTCGTCACGCCCGAGTTCGTCCGTCAGGAGATCGCGCGCGGCCGCGCCATCATCCCCCACAACATCAACCACCCCGAAGTCGAGCCGATGATCATCGGCCGCAACTTCCTGGTGAAGATCAACGCCAACATCGGCAACTCGGCCGTCCTCTCCAGCGTCGATGACGAGGTGGACAAGCTGGTCTGGGCCACCCGCTGGGGCGCCGACAACGTCATGGACCTGTCGACGGGCCGCAACATCCACAACATCCGCGACTGGATCATCCGCAACTCGTCCGTCCCCATCGGCACCGTCCCCATCTATCAGGCGCTGGAGAAGGTGAACGGCATCGCCGAGGACCTGACCTGGGAGGTGTTCCGCGACACCCTGATCGAACAGGCGGAACAGGGCGTGGACTACTTCACCATCCACGCGGGCGTGCGCCTGCCCTTCGTGCCGATGACGGCCAAGCGCGTCACCGGCATCGTCAGCCGCGGCGGCTCCATCATGGCCAAGTGGTGCCTGGCCCACCACAAGGAGAGCTTCCTCTACGAGCACTTCGAGGACATCTGCGACATCATGCGCGCCTATGATGTCTCCTTCAGCCTCGGCGACGGTCTGCGCCCCGGCTCCATCGCCGACGCCAACGACGAGGCCCAGTTCGCCGAGCTACGCACCCTCGGCGAACTGACCAAGATCGCCTGGGCCAAGGGCTGCCAGGTCATGATCGAAGGCCCCGGCCACGTGCCGATGCACAAGATCAAGGCCAACATGAATGAGCAGCTCAAGCACTGCCACGAAGCGCCCTTCTATACCTTGGGCCCGCTGACCACCGACATCGCCCCCGGCTATGACCACATCACGTCCGCGATTGGAGCGGCCATGATCGGCTGGTTCGGCACGGCCATGCTCTGCTACGTCACGCCCAAGGAACACCTCGGCCTGCCCGACCGTCAGGACGTCAAGGACGGCGTCATCACCTACAAGATCGCCGCCCACGCCGCCGACCTGGCCAAGGGCCACCCCGCCGCCCGCATGCACGACGACGCCCTATCCCGCGCCCGCTTCGAGTTCCGCTGGGAGGACCAGTTCAACCTCGGCCTCGACCCCGAAACCGCCCGCAAATACCACGACGCCACCCTGCCCAAGGAAGCGCACAAGACCGCCCACTTCTGCTCCATGTGCGGCCCCAAGTTCTGCAGCATGAAGATCAGCCAGGACATCCGCCGCGACGCCCTGGCCCAGAACGACGCCGGCGCCAGCCTCGCTGCGGAGGAGGGGATGCGCGAGATGAGCGAACGCTTCCGCGCGGGGGGCGGGGAGATCGAGGTGAAGGTGTTGTGAGCGGCTAGCGTCAACGTCGAGTTGCCTAGTCCGCACTTTAAGGTCTAGCTTGCCGTCAACGAACAAAGTTCATTTTCAAGCTTGCCACGCCATGACAAAATCACGCCCCTTCTCCATCTACCTCCTGAAAACAGGCGTCACGGCGGACACCGCGCTGCGACAGGATCATGAGTTGGAGTCGGCGGTCGCCCAAAAATTGCCTGAGGGGAGTTCTCTTTTCATCCTAGATTCTGACGCCACCCGTCCTTGGTGGCGCGAGTATTTCGGCGTCGAAAAGGAGGACCTATGGCAACAACAGAAGGGCGCTCTCGTATTTCTTCCAGTTGGCGACAGGTGTTTCGCTCTATCCTTTGGCCAAGCTCTGCATCATCTCGATGAACGCGCTTTCGAATATGATTTCGGTTTGCGCGTTACGTTGAACAGCCTAGACCCAAAGCACCTTAAGAGCGCAGATATGGTATCACCAGGCGCAGCAAGACGAAAACGCACGCAAGTGCCATCATCAACGGATTTGACATATCTTGATTTTGACGGAAATAGCGAAATTATCAGGAGCCTAACGGGTTCGGTAAGAGCGGAATACAAGGAACTATTCAAAAACGCTACTGGATCTTCTTCACTTAAGATAAGCTTGAAATTATCACCCTCAGAACTCGTTACTATTTGCGAAAAACTTCTAAAACTCTACAAGAGCGAATATTACCTAGAGAATTTTCCAAACATTCAAAATATCTCCCCCGTCTCTGATCCAGAAACAATTGAAAATCTCGACGCTCAACTTGTATCAGCGTTTAGATCCATGGATGAAGGCTTAGCACTCGGGATACCTGACATTATAGATTATCGGGACAACACCTGCTGCATCTTCGATCTTAACGGTGCAAAGAGTGAGGTAACTCCTGAAATTTCTCTCGAATCGCTTTCCGATTTTGCCGAGGCAAAAAACATCGATCTAAGCGATATGACGCTGGAGCAAATCAAAGCGTCGCGCATCATAATGACAGACTACGATGGAAAGCCGAGCAAATCATTCGGCCTATATCGGTCATTGATATTTGACGCACCAGTATCCGATGACGGCTTAGTGTACCATCTTTGTGAGTCTAAATGGTATCAGGTAGAACAAAACTATCTAGATAAACTTACCATTTACATCGACCAGAGGTGTGAAGATACAGACCTTCCTAGCTACAATCATGACGAAACAAAAAATGGAAAGCGAGTCTATAGCGAGGGTGCCTACAACGCTGCGGTACCTAATATCGTTGGATCTATTATATGTCTTGACCAAACCGACATAAGTCCAAACGGAAACACAGCTATTGAGCCGTGCGATCTTTACAAAGTTGTAAAAGACGCATCTGCGTCCGGCGGCCATCGAGCCATCATGTATGGCGTAAAGATATCTACTCGATCAGCACAACTTAGTCATCTCTTCAATCAAGGCCTAAACTCTGTTGAAATTATCAGGCAGGAACAAGCTTGTAGAGACAAGATCAAGATCCTAATAGCCGACAGGATAGCGGCTAATGATAGCCAATCCTATACGGAAGCTATAGATAATTCAGAATTTAAAGTGATTTTTGGAATCATTACCGATAAAGACAAGAACAATAAATCGAACAACCTACCTCTGTTTTCGAAGATTAGCCTGATGAGGACCATGCAGCGGCTAGATCTAATGCGAATCCCCGCGTCGCTCACCTTCATTCCGGATGAGAGTCCGGCTAAAGATGGATATGCTCGATATCCAACGCTTACCGTCGAGGTAGGCGATTCAAACGGGAAGACTGTTGTTCAGCCTGTTCCCGGACAGGGCGCCGATCCGACCAAGGCGATCGCACGGTGTCCTAAAGATGTGCGGGAAAGCCCTGCTGGCACTCGGTTCCGCATGGTGGTCAAAACTGACGATAAGGGAGATCTGTCGACGCACCACGGATGGCCTCTCGAACGCTTGCCGTAAGGCTTCTACTTGGCGACAGGCACGGACAGCGCGAACCCTTTTCCATCTCATGCCAAGCCTCTGCCTTCGGTCGAGTAAAAACAGAGACACACACGCGTTCCCCATCCCGCCCGCCCCCCGCCCAGCACAAAGATCGCCTTCGGCGCCGCTAGGTCCCCCGATCTCGCTCCGCTCGCCGGAGGATGACGACGGAAGAAGGGGAACGGCGGGCGGCCAGAGCCCCCGTCCGATCCTGACGCACCCGTCCTCCAACCTCCTTACCGCAGGCAGGAGGAGGCGAGATGGACGACGCGCGGGAGGCATACTGGCACGAGGGCGAGCCCCGGATCGTCGCTTCGGGGCGGTGGCAGCAGGATGAGTTCGGCGACACCACCTATATCCCCGACCATGTCCGGCCCTCGACAGCCGCCGGGGCGGACGACCCGCCGGTCGGCGGCGACCTCATGGACGCCCCCGCCGGCGACCCCGCCAGCGACGGCTATCGCGTCCGCTCGGCGCGGACCTGGGCGGCGGCGCGGCGCGACTATCTGGCCGGGGACGCGGCCGAGGCCGTCTGCGCCCGCTATGACCTGAAGCTGGGAACCCTGCGGTCCCGCGCCGCGCGCGAGGGCTGGCGCCGCAGCGACATCGAAGACGTCTGGCCCGATCCGCAGGACGAAGACGCCGACCCAACCCCGCCCGACCTGACCCAGATGGCGGCCCAGGCCCTGATGCGCCTGAACCGCGCCCTGCAGCGCGGCCGCGCCGTCGAGGCCGCCTCCTGGCTGCGCACCTGGCGCGCCCTGACGGACCCCGCCCTGCTCGCCGCCGCAGAACCCAAGGTCGAACCCACACCCGACCCCCTCGCCACCCTGGAGCAGGACCTGCAGGAGGTCGCCGCCGTCGCCCGCGACGCCGCCGCCCTCTCCCCCGACGACCACGCCGGTCGCCGCGCCATCGAAGCCCGCATGGCCGCCCTCAAAACCCGCCTCGATCCCGAGGGCCGGATTTCAGACGATTCAGACGAATTGGACTCTGTTTTTTCGGAGGACGAGGTGTCGCCCTGACTCAATCCTCCCCTGCGCAGCGGGGGAGGGGGACCATGCGCAGCATGGTGGAGGGGGCGGGGTCAGGCTCAACTTCCAAAGGTCAGACACAGGTCCACGCCAACCCGGCAGCGCGTTAAGCCGTAGCCGCCCCCTCCACCGCTACGCGGTCCCCCTCCCCCGCCATGCGGGGGAGGATCAAGAGCGAAGCCTAAACATCCGCCGCGATCTTCCGCAGCGCTTCTTCAAACGCCGCCGCCGGTTGCCCGCCGCTGATCAGGTATTTCCCCTCAACCACCACAGCCGGCACCGAGGTAATCCCCCGCACCCGCCACAGCTCCTCCGCCCCGCGCACCTCCTGCGCATACCGCCCAGAGGCCAGGACCTCGCCCGCCTCGGCCCGGTCCAGCCCGGCGGCCTCGGCGGCCTCGGTCAGGACGCGGGCGTCGGTGATGTTGCGGTTGTCGGTGAAGTGGGCGGTGAACAGGGCGCGCTTCAGCGCCTCCTGCTTCTCCGGCGCCGTCTCATGCGCCCAGTGCAGCAGACGGTGGGCGTCGAAGGTGTTCCAGATGCGGCTTTCCGGCCCCATCTTCATGTCAAAGCCGACCTCGGCGGCGCGCGCCCGGATCATCTCGCGGTTCTGGGCCGACTGTTCAGGCGTCGAACCATACTTGCGGCCGATATGCTCGACGATGTTCTCGCCTTCCGGCGCGATCTGCGGGTTCAGCTCAAACGGCTGGAAGGTGATGTCGGCGGCGATCCCCTCGCCTTTCAGCCTGTCGAGCGCCGTCGTCAGCCCGCCCAGACCGACCGCGCACCAGGGGCAGACCACGTCCGAAACGAAGTCGATCTTCAGGGTTTTCAAGGGAGCGGGCGCAGCGTCGGTCACTTCGGTCATGGGGAGCGTTTCCTAGGGCTTTGTTATCAGCACCATATGGTGTTGCTGATCGCCACCGCTACCCCCTCGGAGCCGCTTACGCCCCCTTGCGGCCCATCAGGGGCGACAGGGTCTGGTTGACCTCGTCCATGACCGAGCCCTTGCCCGCCGCGACCCGGGCCTCCAGTTCGTCGGCGCGGGCCTGCAGGCGGCGGATCTCCTCGACGCGGGGGTCGTCCTCCGGCACGGCGACCAGGGCCTCGCGCCGCGCCTCAATCTCGGCCAGCAAGGCGTCGAACCGCCGGTGGTCCAGCCCCTCCCCCTGCTCGAACAGGGCGATGGCTTCGTCCAGGGCGGCTTCGAAGGCGGCTTGATCGGGCATGGGCGTTCCTCAACACTGACGCTTTATGGAATGAGCGGGCGCGCGCCGGGTTCCGTCTCGACCCCCGCCGACTTAGCGGCTAGGCGTCAAAAATCGTCCCCGCCCGAACCGGAGCCCTCGCCATGCGGCCGACCCTGCTGCTCTCGCCCCTCACGGCTCCCCTTCTTGCGGGCGCCCTGCTGCTGGCCGCCTGCGAGCCGCGCCTGTCCTCGCCAGTGATGACCGCCGCCGCCGAGGGCGCGACCTGCGCCGTCCCCGCCGACCTGGCGCCGGCCCGCCCCTACCCCGTCCCGGCCGACGAGGCCGCGCCCGACGTGCCGGTCGCCTTCAACATGCTGGCCGTCAGCTGGTCGCCCCAGGCCTGCCGCTCGGGCAAGGACTACCCCGACGCGCGCTATCAGTGCGCCAGCAACCAGTTCGGCCTGACCCTGCACGGCCTGTGGCCCAATGGCGCCGCTGACCAGCACCCGCGCTACTGCGCCGCCCCCGGCCCGGCCATCCCCGTGGCGACGGTGAAGAAGAACTTCTGCATGACCCCCTCGCCGTCCTTGCAACAGCACGAATGGGCCGCCCACGGCACCTGCGGCTGGGACAGCCCGGAAGCCTATTTCGAGCAGGCCGCCCGCATGTGGAACGGCCTGAACAAGCCCGATCTCGAAGCCATCCCGGCCGAGCGCCTGACCGCCGGCGCCATCCGCGACGCCTTTGTCGCCTCAAACCCCGGCCTGCCGCGCAACGGCGTCTTCATCGCCACCACCGACGGCTGGTTCCGCGAGGCGCGGCTCTGCTACTCGAAGGCCTATCAGCCCATGGCCTGCCCGCGCGGCCTCGGCGCGCCTGACCGCGAGCGGCTGAAGCTGGCGCCCACCGGCGTGTCGCAAACGCCCCGTTAACCGGAACGGCGCAGCCTCGCTCCACGGCCCCCACGGAGCGTTTGCCATGTCGACCGTCCTGACCCAGAGCTACCGCCGCCAGCGCGACCATTTCGAGCCCAGCGATCAGGACCCGCAGGAGCAGCGCCGTCTGCGCGGCCTGCTGGAACAGATCGACTACGCCGCCTTCATCTCCAACCGCGAGGTCATCGCCCAGACCCTGTCGCGCGTCGACGTGGCCACCTTCCAGAAGCTGGCGGTCCTGACCGCCAACGCCCGCGCCCGCTGGGCCGCCGAGGCCGTGCGTCTGTCGGAATCCGGCTCAGCCGTCACTGTCGATCAGACCGCCCGCCTGACCGCCGCCCGCACCGCCTACGAGGAACTGGCCGAGGCCTACGAGGCTCTGCGCCGCATGGTCGAGCGGGGCTATCTGACCTTGCGCTAGGGACTGCGGTCCCGTGTCCTAGTCCAGCGGCTGAGGCTTGGTGACGACCGGGGCGTTGGGGTCGCTCTGCGTCGGGCGGGCGACCGTGGGCGCGGGGCCAGCAGGCTGGGCCGGTTCAAGCGCGGGCGCGATCACCACGACTGGCGGCGGCGTAGCGGGGGCTGCGACGAGCGGCGGCGCCGTGACGGCGGGCGCGGCGGTGTTGGCGGCCAGGGTGGCGGCCGAGGCGGCGACCGGCGCCCGGCGCGGCGCGGCCGCACGCCGCACGGCGTTCGTCGCGACGGGCTGCGTCGGCGCGGCGACCGGCAGGGCCTCGCTTGGCGCCGCCGCGACGATCCCGCTCGCCGGAACGGCCGCAGCGGGCGATGAGGCCTCCAGCGCCGAAACGTCCGAGGCCGCCGATGACGCCTCCGGCGCCGGTTCGCTGTTGGAGCGCGTGATCAGCCAGGTGGCGACCGGCGCGCCGATCACCACCACCGCAGCGGCGGCGATATAGAGGGGCGTGCGGTTGGCGGCCTTGCGCGGCGCGGCGCGAGCGGCGATCGGGACGACGACCTCGACGGGCTGAACCTGAGGCTTGGGCGGGAGCGCGGCCGGCGCGGGCGCTTCCGCCCGAAGAGCAGCCTCGGGCGCCTGAACGGGCGGCAGGGGCCGAGGCGTGGCGTCAATCGGCGCCCGTGCCGCCGGGACCGGCGCTGAAGGCTGAGGCGCGACCGGGGCCGGGGCGGTGAGGAAGGTCGGCCCGGCGCCCGGCGAGGTCGCCCGGCGCTGCGGCACCAGCGAGCCGCCCAGCACATTCCCCGACGCGGGGCGCGAGGCTGCGCGCGGCGCGGCGGGCGCCGCCGCAGGTTTCGTCGTTTCAGTCTTGGGCGGCGCCGGGACCGACGGCGTCAGGCCTGCGCCGCGCGGCAAGGGCCCGGCGATGAAGGTGGTCTGGGGCGGACGGCCCCACTGCACCTGACGGCGGGCGAAGGGCGTGGACTTGTCGTCGGCGTCGGACATTCGGGCTCCGGCGCCGGGCGGCGCGCATCACGAGAAGGATCGGCAGACCCTCAAACTGCTGAGCGAGTTCGGCGGTTTCGTGACGCGCGGCGCCGACCTCAGTTCTTCAGACGATAGCCTGTCCTGAAGATCCAGCCCACCACCGCCAGACAGGCGAAGAAGAAGCCCAGCGTGGCCGTCAGGCTCAGCCCCACGCTGACGTCGCCGATGCCGTAGAAGGCCCAGCGGAAGCCCGAGATCAGATAGACCACCGGGTTGAACAGCGTCACCGTCCGCCAGCCGTCCGGCAGCATGTCGATCGAATAGAAGGCCCCGCCCAGGAAGGTCAGCGGCGTCACGATCAGCATGGGGATCATCTGCAGCTGTTCGAAATTCTGCGCCCAGACCCCGATGATGAAGCCGAACAGGCTGAAGGTGGTGGCGATCAGGATCAGGAAGGCCAGCATCCAGAAGGGGTGCAATATCTGCAAGGGCACGAACAGGGCCGCCGTCGCCAGGATGATCAGGCCCAGCACCGCCGACTTGGTCGCTGCCGCCCCGACATAGGCGATGACGATCTCCAGCGGACTGACGGGCGCCGACAGGATCTCGTAGATTGTGCCGGTGAATTTCGGGAAATAGATGCCGAAGCTGGCATTGAAGATCGACTGGGTGAACAGGCTCAGCATGATCAGGCCCGGCACGATGAAGGCGCCGTAGGGCACGCCCCCGACCTCGCTCATGCGGCTGCCGATGGCCCCGCCGAAGACGACGAAGTAAAGCGCCGTGGTGATCACCGGCGTCACGATGGACTGCCACAGGGTGCGCAGGGCCCGCGCCATCTCGAAGCGATAGATGGCCCAGACGCCGTGTCCGTTGAACGTCATCACGCAGCCTCCCCTTCGCTGGCCCCGTCACGGTGGACCAGGCTGACAAAGATGTCTTCCAGCGAGCTCTGGCGGGTGTTCAGGTCCTTGAAGGCGACGCCCAGATCGGACAGGCGACGCAGCAGCGACGGCACCCCGGTCTTCTCGGCGTGGGCGTCGAAGGCGTATTCCAGCTCCCCGCCCTCGTTTTTCAGGCTCAGGTCCCATTCCGCCAGCTCCGGCGGGATGACCGCCATCGGCTCCTGCAGGTTCAGCGTCAGGGTCTTCTTGCCCAGCTTGCGCATGAGGGTCGCGGTCTTCTCGACCAGGATCAGCTCGCCCTTGAGGATGACCCCCACCCGATCGGCCATCTCCTCGGCCTCCTCGATATAGTGGGTGGTCAGGATGATGGTGACGCCCTGATCCCGCAACTGGCGCACCAGGCCCCACATGTCGCGGCGCAGCTCCACGTCCACGCCCGCCGTCGGCTCATCCAGGAACAGGATGTCGGGCTCGTGGCTCAGGGCCTTGGCGATCATGACACGGCGCTTCATCCCGCCGGACAGGGTCATGATCTTGGCGTCCTTCTTGTCCCATAGAGACAGGTCGCGCAGCACCTTTTCGATATGGGCCGGGTTCGGCGCCTTGCCGAACAGGCCCCGGCTGAAGGTGACGGTGGCCAGCACGGTCTCGAAGGCGTCCGTCGTCAGCTCCTGCGGCACCAGGCCGATGCGGGTGCGGGCGGCGCGATAGTCTTTCTGGATGTCATGGCCGTCGGCGATCACCGTCCCGGTCGAGGGCGTGACGATGCCGCAGATGATGGAGATCATCGTCGTCTTGCCCGCGCCGTTCGGCCCCAGCAGGGCGAAGATCTCGCCCTTCTCGATCTCCAGATCGACCCGCTTCAGGGCCTGATGGCCGGATTTATAGGTCTTGGTCAGACCCTGAATAGTGATGACTGGCGACATGGGCCCTCCCGGCATGGCTTGGCAGATAGGCAGGCCGGACGACGGGCTCAAGGTCCCGGCGCCCACATGACCTCTCGCCCGAAGTCATCCAGCCCGGAACGGCGGACGTAAACCGGGGGTCGTCACACGGAGACCGCCCATGCCCGCCGCCCCCTTCTCGCGTCGCCTCGCCGCCGCGGCGCCGGTCGCCGCCCTCCTCCTGACCTTGGCCGCCTGCGCCACGGCGCCGTCCATGAGCGAGACCCGCGCGCCCCAGCCGCTGAAACCCATCGACGCCGAGCGCCTGTGGTCGGGCCGCTGGCACGAGGTCGCCCGCCTGCCGATGAAGATCACCGACGGCTGCGTGGCCGGCGCCAGCCTCTATGACTTCACCCCGCCCGCCCGCGTGGCGGTGCGCGACACCTGCCAGGTCGGCACGCCCGAGGGCCGCGAGAAGGCCATCGACGGCCGCGGCGAGATTCTGGACCCCGGCATGAACGCCAAGCTGCGGGTCAAATACCTGTGGGGCTTGATCACCTGGGACTACTGGGTGCTGGATCGGGCCGAGGACTATTCCTGGTTCATCTCGTCGGACCCGACCTTCGACAAGCTGTTCATCTATACCCGCGACGTCCCGACGCCCGACCAGTTGGCGCGGCTGACGCGACGGGCCGGCGAACTGGGCTATGATGTCCGTCGACTGGAGTTCCCCGCCCAGCCCCGTTCTTGAGGAGTTTCTGATGGATCGCCGCCGCCTCGTCGCCGCCCTGCCCCTGCTGATGGCGCTCGCCGCCTGCGGCACGGAGAGCCGGCTGCCGGAAAGCCTCGGCATCGGCGCCGATCCCCAACTGCCCGAAGCCCGTCCCCAGCGCCTGCCGACCGTCAAGATCGCCCCTGCCGTCGGCTGGCCCCAGGGCGCCGCGCCGGTCGCGGCCCAGGGCCTGGCCGTCAACGCCTTCGCCACGGGCCTCGCCCACCCGCGCTGGCTCTATGAACTGCCCAACGGCGATGTCCTGGTCGCCGAAAGCAACGCCCCGCCCAAGCCCGACGACAAGAAGGGCGGCCTGCGCGGCTGGATTCAGGGCCTGGTCATGGGCCGGGCGGGCGCGGGCGTGCCCAGCGCCGACCGCATCACCCTGCTGCGCGACGCCGACGACGACGGCGTGGCCGAGGTGAAGACCGTCTTCCTGTCGGGCCTGACCTCGCCCTTCGGCATGGCCCTGGTCGGCGACCGCCTGTTCGTGGCCAACGCCGACGCCGTGGTCGCCGTGCCTTATCAGAGCGGCCAGACCCGGATCAGCGTCGCGCCGGTCAAGGTCGCGGACCTGCCCGCCGGTCGCAACCACCACTGGACCAAGAGCCTGGTCGCCTCGGCGGACGGCTCGAAACTCTATGTCGGCGTCGGCTCCAACTCCAACGTCGGAGAAAACGGCCTGGACGAGGAGGTCGACCGCGCCGCCATCCTCGAGATCGACCTGGCCACCGGCGCGCGCCGCGTCTTCGCCTCGGGCCTGCGCAATCCGGTCGGCATGGCCTGGAACCCCGAGGACGGGCGGCTGTGGGTCTCGGTCAACGAACGCGACGAGATCGGCGACGATCTGGTGCCCGACTACATGACCTCGGTCACGCCCGGCGGCTTCTACGGCTGGCCGTGGAGCTATTACGGCCAGACGGTCGATGCGCGGGTCCAGCCGCCTCGCCCGGATATGGTCGCCAAGGCCCTCAAGCCCGACTATGCGCTCGGTTCCCACACCGCTTCACTGGGCCTGACCTTCTATACCGGCGCCCTAATGCCCCAATGGCGCAACGGGGCCATTGTCGGCCAGCACGGCTCGTGGAACCGCAACCCGCCCGCCGGCTACAAGGTCATCTTCATCCCCTTCAGCGGCGGCAAGCCCGCCGGTCCGCCCCAGGATGTCCTGACCGGCTTCCGCAACGAGAAAGGCGAGGCCATGGGCCGCCCGGTCGGGGTGCTCGGCGTCCGCTCCGGCGCCCTGCTGGTGGCCGACGACGTGGGCGACGCCGTCTGGCGGGTGACGCCCGCCCGCCCCTGATCTCGGGTCCAGACCCAAAAAAGGCCCGGCGCGCGCCGGGCCTTTCTCTGTCGGCCGCCGCGATCAGGCGGTCGGGGTGATCACGATGGGCGGAGGCGAGGCGGCGGGCGTCGTGGTCGGAGCCGCCGGCGTCATGGTCGTCGGCCCCGCCTGAGGCGCGACCGACAGATAGGGCTGCGGGCCCGCCGGAACCGGGGCTTCGGCCGCCGGCGTCGACGGCGCGGCCGGCGCGGTTCTGGCCAGCGAGGTTCTGGCCGGCGCGGTCCGGGCGGCCGAGGTCCGGGCGACCGGCGCGGGCGCCGCGCGCGGCGCTGCGGGGGCCAGGTCGGACGGCGGCAGGGGCGCTGTCGCCAGATCGGTCGGCGTCTCCATCGGGACGGTGGCCGCCGTCAGCGGCGAGAGCTCGGACGTCACCGCGGGCGTCACGGTCGGAGGCGCCAACGGCGCGGCCGCCTCCGGCAAGGTCGTCTCGGCCGGCGACATCAACATGGCCGCCGCCGCGCCGCCGACCATCAGCACCCCCAGGGGCGCCAGGATCATCCAGGTCTTGACGGGCTTGTTGGACGTGCGCGCACTGTTGCGGGCATAGACCGGCACATAGGCCTCGCTGTCCACACGTTCAGCGGGGCGGGCGGCGGCGGGACGAACCGGATCGGTATAGGTCACGGACATGATGTCTTCTCCTTATCCAAGGGCCCCTCAACCCCGATCAAAAGAGCAAGGTTCCGCGAATTGGGCGATCGCCCCGAAGAAACACCACCCCCGCCACAGTTCAGGCGAAAGCATGGGCAAGTCATGAGACTGTCGTTTCTTGCCCCCTTCTTGCCTCCGCGCCCCGCCCAGGTTGACCTTACGTCGCGGAACAACCTTACCCAACGTCATCGAAAAGGCGGCTCAAGCATCCTGTTCGCGAAACATTGTGGCGATGCGCGCCTGCGACCTGTTGACCCGTCGCCGCTGCCCGTTCATCACCGTCGAAAGGCGTAATTCGACAAGAGGCGGCGCAAGCATGGGTCTGGCAGCGAACATCCGGCGCGATATCAGGTTCGCGAGCGGGCTGTACCGCCTCCTGAAGCGCATCAAGCCCATCACCCTCGACAGCGACGTCCTGGTCTGTGACGACATCGAGGAGGCGGTGGACCGGTTCGCGGATCATGTCGCGCTCGAGGACGAAAACCGCCGCCTGACCTATCGCGAGCTGGACGCCCTGGCCAACCGCTACGCCCACTGGGCCAAGGCGCGGAACCTGAAGCGCTCCGACGTCATCGCTCTGGTGATGCACAACCGGGTCGAATACCTGGCCGCCTGGATCGGCTTCTCCAAGGTCGGCGTGGCCACGGCCCTGATCAACACCAACCTCAACGGCGCCGCCCTGGCCCACTGCCTGACCATCTCCAACGCCTTCTGCGTCGTGACGGATCAGGACTGCTGGCGCGCGGTGGAGGAAGCGCGGCCTTTCGTCGACCGCAACCTGATGGTCTGGGTCCACGGCCTGGCCGACGAGGACGAGACCAACGACCGCCGCGACATCGACAACGCGGTGCGCAGCGCCTCCTCGGTGCGTCCCGACAAGGGCCTGCGTCAGGGTCTGACCAACCGCGACACGGCCCTCTTCATCTTCACCTCGGGCACCACCGGCCTGCCCAAGGCCGCGCGCATCCCCCATTCGCGCGCCCGCACCTATATGCGCGCCTTCGCCGGGGCCACGGCCACGACGCCCAAGGACGCCCTCTACAACTGCCTGCCCCTCTATCACTCGACCGGCGGTCTGGTCGGGGTCGGCTCCATCCTGCTGAACGGCGGCCGGATGATCATTCGCCGCCGCTTTTCCTCGACCAATTTCTGGCCCGACGTGAAGGCCTCCGGCGCCACCACCTTCGTCTATATCGGCGAGCTGTGCCGCTACCTGGTCAACTGCCCGCCCAACCCGGACGAGCGCGCCCACAAGCTGCGCCTCGCCTTCGGCAACGGCCTGCGCCCCGACGTCTGGACCGAGTTCCAGAAGCGTTTCGGCATCAAGGACATCATGGAGTTCTACGGCTCCACCGAGGGCAACGTCTCCCTGTTCAACTTCGACGGCAAGGCGGGCGCTATCGGCCGCGTGCCCAGCTATCTGAAGTCGCAGATCAACATCCGCCTGATCGCCCTGGACCCGGAAACGGGCGAGCCGCTGCGCCGCCCGGACGGCCTGTGCCAGCTGGTCTCGGTCGGCCAGACCGGCGAGGCCATCGGCCAGATCGCCGCCGACATCCGCCACGACTTCTCGGGCTATGCCGACAAGAAGGCCTCGGAAAAGAAGATCCTCACCGACGTCTTCAAGAAGGGCGACCGCTGGTTCCGCACTGGCGACCTGATGCGTCAGGATCGCGACGGCTACTTCTACTTCATGGACCGCCTGGGCGACACCTATCGCTGGAAGGGCGAGAACGTCTCCACCGCCGAGGTCGAGCAGCGCCTGCATGACGCCCCCGGCGTTCAGGAAGTCATCGCCTACGGCGTCGCCGTCCCGGGTCAGGAAGGCAAGGCGGGCATGGCCGGCCTGGTGATGGAGGGCAAGTTCGACGCCGCCGCCTTCGCCGCCTACGCCGACGAGCAGTTGCCGCCCTACGCCCGTCCGGTCTTCCTGCGCCTGATGAAGTCGGCCGAGACCACCGGCACCTTCAAATACCGCAAGGTCGATCTGGTCGCGGACGGCTTCGATCTCGAAAAGGTCGTCGGCCCTGTCTATGTGCGCGGCGGCAAGACCGGCTATCAGAAGCTGACCGCCAAGGCCTATGAGGCCATCATCGACGGCACGACCCGGCTGTAGCGAGAGTGAAACCCGCCCTTAAGCATTAACGCCGATAACGGCGTCCTGAGCTTTCTCCCGCAGGACGTCCGACCGCCCCATGTTCCAGATTATCGGCATCGTCCTGCTGTTCGGCATGGTGTTCGGCAGCTACGTCCTCGCAGGCGGCAAGTTCGGCGTCATCATGCACGCCCTGCCGCACGAGTTCATGGCCATCGGCGGCGCGGGCGTCGCCGCCTTCCTGATCTCCAACAGCCTGCCGGTCATCAAGGCCTCGCTGGCGGGCTTCGGCAAGACCTTCGCCGGTCCGAAATGGAAGAAGCAGGACTACAAGGACCTGCTCAGCCTGCTGTTCCAGCTGACCAAGACGATGAAGTCCAAGGGCGTCATCGCCCTGGAAAGCCACATCGAAAAGCCGGCCGAGAGCAGCATCTTCCAGAAATACCCCAAGGTGCTGAAGGACCACTTCGCCACCGACTTCATCTGCGACACCCTGCGGATGATGACCATGAACCTCGAAGATCCGCATCAGATCGAGGACGCCATGGAAAAGCAGCTCGAGAAACACCACCACGAGGCCCTGGCCGCCGCTCACGCCCTGCAGAACCTGGCCGACGGCCTGCCTGCGCTGGGCATCGTCGCCGCCGTTCTGGGCATCGTGAAGACCATGGGCTCGATCACCGAGCCGCCGGAAGTCCTGGGCGGCATGATCGGCGGCGCCCTGGTCGGCACCTTCCTCGGCGTCTTCCTGGCCTACGGCCTGGTCGGCCCCTTCGCCGCGCGCCTCAATGCGATCATCGAAGAGGAAGGCGCCTACTACAAGATCATCCAGTCGGTGCTGGTCGCCCACCTGCACGGCAACGCCGCCCAGATCTCGGTCGAGATCGGCCGGGGCGACATCCCCTCGTCGGCCCAGCCCTCCTTCACCGAGATGGAAGAAGCCCTGGCCGCCGCCCCGATGGACGCCTGATCCCGACACGGCCCCGCCGCAACACGGATCGCTCACGCCGCTTCGCGCCGGGTCACGTTCGCGTGCCCCAGGAGACGCCGATGCGCCGCGCCCGCCCGGCGCGGCCCGACATCGGGCTTGTCGAACCCTGCAATCTCGCGCTACGCCTTGCATCGGCGGGGTTGTCCCGTCGGATTCCTGAAATCGAAGGGGCTATAGTCACATGACCATCCGTCGCCTGATGATCGTCGCCGCGGGCCTCAGCGCCCTGTCGCTGGCCGCCTGCCAGCAACCGGCGCCCAAGACCGAAGAAAACGCCGCTGTCGCTGACGCCGCGGCCGAAACCGCCACCGACGCCGCCGCCACCGCCGCTGACGCCGCCACCGCTGCTGCGGGCGCCGCCACCGACGCCGCCGCCTCGGCCGGCGCCGCGACCGAAAAGGCCGCCGACGCCGCCGGCGCCGCCATGACCCCGGC
The DNA here is from genome assembly GCA_029203145.1 of Candidatus Brevundimonas phytovorans. Taxonomy (NCBI): domain Bacteria; kingdom Pseudomonadati; phylum Pseudomonadota; class Alphaproteobacteria; order Caulobacterales; family Caulobacteraceae; genus Brevundimonas; species Candidatus Brevundimonas phytovorans. Next base: position 323,880 of record CP119309.1, on the reverse strand, counting down.
CCCCGCCCCGGCCGCCCCGGCTCCGGCCGCAAACTAAAAAACTTCGGCCCTCAAAGCCGGCCAGAGGCCGCTCCGATCCGCATCGGGGCGGCCTTTTTGGTGGGCGGATAACAGGACTTCACGAACGCGTGAGAATTTCGCTTGCGCATTCGCTCACGATCCCGTTATCTCCCCCTCAGCGAGGGTTCATGATCTCGCCTTACCTTCTGAAGGATTACTACTATGCGCATCACCGCTCTGATCGCCGCTTCGGCCGCCGCTCTGGCCCTGGCTGCTTGCCAACCCGCCGCCACCGACAAGGCTGAAGACGCCGCTGCCGACGCCACCGACGCCGCTGCAACCGCCACGGACGCTGCCGCCACCGCCGACGCCGCCGCCACCGACGCTGCCGCCGCTGCTGGTGCCGCCACCGACGCTGCTGCCGCTGCTCCGGCCGCTGCCGACGCTGCTGCTGCTCCGGCCGCCGCTGCTCCGGCTGCTGCTCCGGCTGCCGCTCACTAAGACTTACGTCTTGGATCGCGGCCTCCGGGTCGCGATGCGGAAAGGGGTCGTCTTCGGACGGCCCCTTTTTTCGTGCCTGCTATCCAGCCGAACCCCGGACGGCTAAAGCCCGGCCATGACCGACGACCCGCGCGAACAGTCCCCTGCCGACGCCTCTCCCCAGCTGGTCTGGGCCGAGGACGGCTCGCCCCGTTCCGGCCGCTTCGGCGACGTCTATTTCTCCAAGGACGACGGTCTGGCCGAGACCCGCGTCGTCTTCCTCGACGGCTGCGGCCTGCCCGACGCCTGGGCGGATCGCCCCGACTTCACCGTCGCTGAACTGGGCTTCGGCACCGGCCTGAACATCGTGGCCCTGCTGGACCTGTGGCGCCGCACCCGGCCTGAGAACGCCCGCCTGCACGTCTTCTCCATCGAGGGCTTCCCCCTGACCCGCGACGAGGCCGCCCGCGCCCTCGCCGCCTGGCCCGAGCTGGGCGAGACCGCCGCCGCCGTCCTGGCCGTCTGGCCCGAGGGAACGCCCGGCTTCCACCGCCTCGACCTGCCGCAATGGGGGGCCCGCATCGACCTCGCCGTCGGCGACGCCCGCTGGGCGCTCGAGCAATGGTCCGGCCCCGCCGACGCCTGGTTCCTCGACGGCTTCTCACCCGCCCTGAACCCCGGCATGTGGTCGCCCGAGATCATGGCCCTCATCGCCGCCCGCTCCGCCCCCGGCGCGCGGGTCGCCACCTTCACCGTCGCGGGCGCCGTGCGACGCGGCCTGGCCGAGCACGGCTTCGTCGTCGAGAAGAAGCCCGGCCACGGGCGCAAGCGCGAACGGCTGGAGGCGCATCTGCCCTCGCCGCCCCCCGCGCCTCGCGCCCAGCCCCACGTCGCCGTCGTCGGCGCCGGCATCGCCGGGGCCTCGGTCGCCCGCGCCCTGGTCGCCGGCGGCGCCCGCGTCACCGTCATCGAGGCCGAGCAACCGGGCGCCGGCGGCTCCGGCTTTCCCGCCGCCCTGGTCACGCCCCGGCTCGACGCGGGCGACGCCCTGATCGCCGGCTTCCATGCCCAGGCCCTGGAGCGCGCCCGCGCCCTCTATCGCGCCCTGCCCGAGGCCGTGATCGCCGAGGGCGTGCTGCAGTTGGAACAGGCGCCGCGCGACGCGGCCCGCTTCGACAAGATCGCCGCCCAGGCCCTGTGGCCCGCCGGGGCCATGCGCCGCCTCGACGCCGCCGCCTGCGCCGCGCCTCTGGGCCAGGCGGCCGCGACCGGCGGCCTGATGATGGGCGACGCTCTGGCTTTGCGCCCCTCGGCGGTGCTGACGCCCTGGCTGGAGGGCGCCGACCGCCTGACCGCCCGCGTTGAAACCCTTCACCCCGGGGACGCCGGCTGGGTCCTGCTCGACGCCGAGGGCGCGGTCGTGATCGAAGCCGACGCCGTGGTCCTGACCGCCGGCTGGGGAACCGCCGCCCTCGCCCCCGACCTGCCGCTCGCGCCTGTCTCCGGTCAGGCCGACTGGGTCGAGGGGCCGACCACGCCCCCCGTCGCCTGGGGCGGCTACGCCGTGCCGACCGGCGCCGGCCTGCTGTTCGGCGCCACCCACGACCGGGGTCAGACCGACCGGACGCCCGACGCCGAGGCCTCTGCTCGAAACCTCGCGACCCTGGCCGCCGGCCTGCCCGACCTGGCCGCCCAGGTCGAGGCCGCAGGCTCGCCCCGGACCCGCAAGGCCGTGCGCGCCACCACGCCCGACCGCCTGCCCGTCGCGGGGCCCCTGACGCCCGGCCTCCATGCCCCCACTCTCTCTGCCCCGACCCTCTATGCCCTGACCGGCCTCGGCTCCCGCGGCTTCTGCGTCGCCCCCCTGCTGGGCGAGCACCTGGCCGCCGTCATCCTCGACCAGCCCTCGCCCCTGCCCGCAGGCTTCGCCGCCCGCCTCGCGCCCGCGCGCTTCGCCGCGCAACCAACCGCGACCGTCCGCGCTTAACCTTCAGGTTCATCTGGACGTTGTAGAAGCGCAGGCCTCGGCTCAATGGAGATTCCCATGTCGCGTGTGTTCCCGCTCCTGCTGCTGGCCGGCGCCGTCGCCCTGTCCGCCTGCGCCCCGATGTCCGCCCAGGACGGCGCCCAGCCCCCGGCGCGCAGCCAAT